>PWHN01000106.1 GCA_003554945.1 bacterium | reverse complement strand
GTTTACAGAAAAACTGGAAAATTACATTATGTAGAAATAGCCAGACTGGAATATAATTGCTTAATCCTTTTTTGGAGACGATAAACGGCTGTCCTGTGGATGAACTATTTACGACAGTTAAACTGTCGTGAATAGTTCAGGCTAAGGCTTTTTCATAGTGGACCGGATACTCCCGTAATTTCAGTATTCCCGGTCCCGCTCATTTCACCGGTTGTATTTCTGTTTTTATTAAACTTGTTCGAGCTCTTCTGATCAGATGATTATACGGCTAATCTTTACTGTAAACCCCTCGGTTTAAAGCGTCCCTTATTGCGGAAATTACCTTCTGACTGCGAATCGTAGCAGCGGTGTAGTCATCAACTTCAGTTTCAACGAAATTTTCAGGGAAATACAGGTCCGTCAGATAGGTTTTGAGCTCCTTCCCTTCAAGATATTCCAGGGTCTCTTTATACTGCTGAACTACCGACCTGTAAGGATCGTCCTCGGCCTCTAAGTTGTAGTTCTCGTCGCGACGCAACCAGCGAAAATCAGCCGCCTGAACGATTCCATCCTCTAATTCAAACTCCACGTTCACCTGTATTTCGTCGCCATCCGCAAATATACCTCTGTAGGTGCCGTTCTCGTAAAGGTAACGATCCTCGTGCAGAACCTCGCCGCGACCCAGGTAAAAAACCATTACCCCAGCCAGCACAATCAAGATAAGGTAAATAAGTATTCTCCAGTTTTTCATCTCAACCAGCTCCTCCCTTAATTAACTTGAGGTTCAATTTATTTTATTGGATACTTTTTCCCCTGTCAACAACACCCACCCATTCAGAGAAATCCTCCAGCGGTTTCGTCTATGGTAATTTTCTTGATCCACTCCTAAAAGTCTCTCCCTTGCTGGAAGGAGAGGGCCAGGTTGAGATAAAAAAGCTTTTCGGAGAGGGTCTACATAGAAAAGCTGCGAAGATAAGTAAATAATTCAAAGTATGAGGCAAAAAGATCATACTAACTGGGTTGCTTCGGTGTCGGGGTCCTGGTCGGTGTAGTGGTGATCGCGCCAGGCGAAAAAATAGACCTTATTTTCACCACAGTTTTTGAAAGCGTGAGCTTCATTGGGATCAAAACGCAGTGTCTTGCCCGGTGCAATCTCGAACACCTCTTCTCCCGATGATTTTTCCAGATAAACTTCAACCGGCCCATTAAGAAAGGTTATCCACTCCCGGCTGCGCTCATGACAGTGATTGCCGCGCACCGCTCCCGGTTCCATTGTCCCCAGGTGAATATTCTGCAGCTTCTCCCCCAGTTCACCGGAGTAAATTTCTCGGACCCAGCCGCGCTCGTCCTCGTGCTTCTCTTTCTCAATTATTTCCATCTTTTTGAACCACCTTTAAATCCACTCAAAGTAATCCGTCTTCTTTAAATTCTCTCCTCAGGGGGGAGAACATTCGGACGGTTTTTTATTTCCTCTCGTTTTTTTCCTGATGCTACCCTTTTCCGAGCAAATATTTTAATTTTTGTGGGATTAAGCTCTTCTGACCCATATTTTTTATAAAATCGCCTCGCTCCTTTTGAGAGGTCAAGTCCGAAATATTGTAGAAAAGTGTCGACCGGCGGTCTCTTCCTCTTTTCTGTTTACTCATTTAATCTTTCTTTTGTCTGCTCCGGATCTTTACGACAATCTAAAACAGCATATACCTGTACTACTTCTTCTTCTACTGTATAATAGACGGCATAAGGGAATTTGGTGGCAAGTAAACGATGATAGCCAAAATGCTTGGAATGAATCCCAGCGTAGAATTCAAGCGAATCAATATCTGAAAGAAGTGAATCTAAGAAATATTCTCCTAAATTTTCAACCTGACGTTCATAAAAATAATACCCTTCAATTAGATCCTGCTCGGCTTGAGCAAGTAGCTCAATTCTCATTGAACAGCTTTTCGAATATTTTCTTTAGCTTTTCCCCAATCAATAAATTCACTTTCACCCGCTTCAGCTTTCTTTTTGCGTTTTTTAAGTATTTCTTGGTGCCAATCAGGCGAAGAAAAACTTTCTTCAGATTCTTTTAAATTATCCCAGATATTCTCCAGGAGAAGCAACTTCTCTTCCTGGGACATTTCTTCAAGAGAAAGGTCTAATTTCATAATTATCACCTCACTGAGAAGTTTACCACATCCTGAATCAAAAGTCTAATTTGACTCCCATAACAAGCAAGACCCCCCATTTCTTTGATTCAGCTAATAAGTTTTTTCTTGAAAACTTTTCCCCCTTTCCAGTGCCTTCCCCCCGGAATAAAGAATATTTAGACGGAATTCAGCTAATCCAAGACTACAGTATAACTAATTTCCTCGTCTATATCCTCGTCATCTATTCGGGAGCTGATCTGGACTGTGCCGTTTTTGAACTCCAGCCGGTAGGGGCCGCCAGTGAAGTTGTCCACCGGAGGCTCAACTTCCGAATCGGGGTCGGGGTTTTCAAGGACAAACTGAAGGATACGAAGACGAGATTTTAGGACTTCTTTGTCTCTAATCGCACCGGTTAACTGGAACTTGGTTGCCCTTAGTCTTTGACTCCCCTATTTCATAATTTATCCTGTGATCTCACAAAACATTAGCGCTCGCTGCAATACTTCCTCAAGCGAAGGTTTCTCTGCCGCAACGACTTTTTCGGGAAAATGTAAATGATTCGGGAAGTTCTCCAGGCTTGGATGATGGGGAGCGTTATCAAAACGAAAAACTAAGTTTTCGTCGTCATCTTGGAAATGATAGCGATAATCTTGAACTTTAGTTGTCTCAGACACCAAAATAATATATTCGAACAAATACAGTTCGAATTTTTCTCTTAATTCAAAATTACCTTTCCAATAACCCCTATCAAAATCTACCACAATAAAATTTAAATTCTGACTAAAAATAAATGGACATTGTGAAAAAGTGTCGTTGACTGTTTCAAAATAGTCTCGTATCAACAGGCTTTTTCCAGTTTTTTGATTTTATTTTGCCAGTGTTCTATGCTTTCGTGTAAAGCTTTCCATTCCATATATTCCTCTTTATCCCCCAGCTCCCCTGCTTCATACCTCTCGATAAAATCTTCAGTGGACATACTATACTCTTCTTCGAATTGCTGTATTTTTTTGTGAAATTTTGAAAGTAGGTATTCCCCCTCAACTCTCTCTTTTGTTAAAGCAGATTTAACAGCCTCTTCTTCTGTCATCTTAATCACCTCACTCTAAGTATGATGGATTTATTATGTTTTTTCAAGAATTACATTTTCAACAGGGTCAAGTCCGATATATTGTGTAAATTCGTCCACTGGCAAAGTTAAAATCAAGCCACCTTCTACACATTTAGCTTGCCATACGCAACTGGCTTGGATTAATAAATTTTGTATACGTTAGATCTATAACCGATAGTTTTCTTCAGAGAACTCGCGGTACTGGAGAGCTTCGGCTATTTGCAGGTCGGTGATGTCTTCCTGTCCTTCCAGGTCGGCCAGGGTGCGACCGACTTTCTGGAGACGGTGGACAGTGCGGGCGCTATAGCCCAGGTTATCTACAGCCTGGCGAAGTAAATCGTGTGCTTTGTCGGTCAGAGCACAGTAGGTTTCAAGCGCCTTGGCGGGCAGCTCAGCGTTAAGCGAAAAATCTTCCCCGGCGTAGCGGGCAGCCTGTCTCTCTCGCGCCTCAAGTACCTCTTCTCTCATTTCTTTACTACTCTTGCTGGACTCGTCCTCGCGCAGTGTATCGTATTCAACCGGACCGACCGAGAGGTGCAGGTCAATACGATCAAGCAGCGGACCGCTCAGCTTGCGCCGGTAACGGTCAACCTGGCTAGGCGTGCAGATACATTCACGGTCGGGGTGTGTCAGATAACCGCACGGACAGGGATTCATAGCGGCGAGAAGGAAGAAGTTGGCGGGAAAACAGTAGGAACCACGGGCGCGCGAAATATGAACTTCTCCGTCCTCCATTGGCTGACGCATCATTTCGAGGACGGAGCGGCTGAACTCGGGCAGTTCGTCGAGGAAAAGGACGCCATTGTGGGCAAGACTTGCCTCCCCGGGTCCGGGCACCTGGCCGCCACCGACGAGACCGGCGCCTGAAATGGAATGATGCGGGGAGCGATAAGGTGGTTCGTGGACAATCGTCTCCTGTTCGAGAAGGGCACCGGCAACGCTATGGACGGCCGTGGTTTCCAGGGCCTGCTCTCGACTCAGAGGTGGTAGAATGCCGGGGACGCGGCGGGCAAGCATCGACTTACCGGTGCCGGGCGGACCAATCATCAGCGCATTATGGCCGCCGGCGGCCGCCACAGATAGAGCCCGTTTGGCCGACCCCTGCCCGTGCACGTCAACAAAATCAGGTATAGCTGACGTTTCGGGCTGAGTTTCAACGGCGGGCGGCTCCGGGTCGTATCTTCCCTCTAAAATTCCAACCGCAGCCCTGAGATGCCGGCTGGGAAGTGGTTTTATTTCAACCGGCTCGGCTTCCTTATAATTTCCCGGCGGCAGCAGAATACTCTTAAAATCGTTCTCAGCTCCAGCGAGAGCCAGGGGAAGGACACCGGGAATGGCACGCAAACGACCATCCAGGGCTATTTCGCCGACCAGCAGGAATTCTTCCAGACTTCCCTGGTCAATTTCAAGTTGACCGGAGGCAAGCAAAATTCCAACCGTAATCGGCAGATCGTAGGTTGAACCCTGTTTTGCCTTGTCGGCGGGCGATAAATTAACAGTGATTTTACGGTTGGGAAAGTTAAAACCCGACTCTTTTATCGCAGGCTTAATACGCTCACGGCTTTCCTTGACCGCCTGGTCGGGCAAACCAACAATATTGACTCCGGGCAGTCCGTCGCCCAGGTGAACTTCGGCGGTAACTATTTCCCCGTCAACCCCGTCAATCAAACCGGAATAAACCCTTGCTAAGCTCATTCAACACCCCCAAAAGCGGATTTTATGTGTCGAAGTTCCGGTTCATCCATATCAAATTCTATGGCAATTACGTCAAATTGACAATTCTTATGTTCACGTTCACGCAGCTCAAATTTTGCAACCCGGCGGAGCTGATCTCGCTTCTCGCGGTGGACCGCCAGTTCCGGCGGTCCATAGCGACTGCTGCCACGGGTTTTCACCTCAACAAAGATCAGCCGGTCATCGTGTTCAGCCAGGATATCGCACTCACCGACCGGGGTTTCTAAGTTCCGAGCCAGTATTTCATAGCCCTGCTCCTGCAAGTAGGCGGCCGCCCGGTCCTCGCCCCAGCTACCCAGGTCATGGCTACGATTAATTTTCCGTCACCTCAAATTGAAAATTAAGTTCCTGTGTAATTGTTTGGCCTCCCCGGTGTCGTTACGGGCTTGAACCGCAATCCTCTGAAATACGTCCCTTCCAGGGGAAAAGGAAGGGGTATTAGTTGCAAGTCACAGTCAAAAATGTGACCGCACTTTTATCCGTTTTCTGGTTGTCATTCCCGCGGAAGCGGGAATCCAGTGGCGTTGTATTTGAACGGTCTATGAGCAAAAGTCAAGATCAACGTCAAAGTCGCTGGATTACCCGGTCAAGCCGGGTAATGACGTTCGTTATGGGTTGCCCGGTCAAGCCCTGGGACGTTATTCGTTCCGGGCAATGACGATCAAGTATGCCCGGCTGTCCGGTTGATACTCAGATCAAGTCCGTGCACGATGATCTGTTGGCAACGACAGCAAAGGGCAACTTTAAAATTCAATTATGACCAAGCACTATTCAGCGTAAAGCAATACTTGCGTAGCCGACGCCCGGCTTGATGTCACTGGTAACGTCACAGCTTGAGCGATAATCAAGCAGCTCAGCTTCGCTAACGTTTAGCGCATTCATAGCGACCAAAATTGGCGCGAAACCACAGACAGAACCGCTGGTAGCCTCTTTAAAAAACGCCTGGTCATCCATCTGAAGTATCTTTTCATAAACCTCGCGGTCGTGTTCCTCGAGCTCGGCCTGCATCTCGTAGTGGTTGAGGTCGGAACTGGCAATCAAGCGCACCTCCTGGTCCACAGCCTCCGCTGCCCGGTCGATAGAGGCGGCAAGCTGTCGGGCTCCAGAAACGTTGAGTGAGCCGGTGGCAATGGGAACTATTTCAAAATTTTCAAACTCGTGCTGCAGGAAAGGGAGCTGAACTTCAATCGCGTGGTCTTCGGCGTGTGGCCGGCCGTCGATCTTAATGCCGTCAAGCTCGGAGATAAACTGTTCGTCCACCGGCACCTCGCCAAGCGGTGTGCTCCAGCTCTCGTTGGAGACGGCCGGGCGACGGGTTGAGGCAAAATGGCAGGGACCAAGAATTACGTAAGTATCAGCCGGCTCGATCGCGCGATAAGAATAGGCGGCGCATTGGCCTGAAAACGGATAGCCGGCATGGGGGGCGATGACGCCGGTCGCATTTCGTTCGACATCGTCTACGTTGTTCAAAAAATCAGAAACAGTTGCTTGCAGCTCACGTTTGCTACCGGGATAAAAACGTCCTGTTGCCGACGGTCGGCGCATGGAATCACCTCGTTAAGTAGTATTAGGTAAAACTACTTCAAAAAACTTTCCCCCTCACCCTAACCCTCTCCCTCCAGGGGAGAGGGGATTTTTTAAAGGCAGAACCAGTTAATAAGATTGAAAGATAACTGGTATTTATTTCAACAACAACTGGCCGGGGAATTTTTTGCTGCTACTTCCATTATATATAATAGCCTCGCCATTAACAAACAGATATTCGATTCCCCGGGAAAGACGATGCGGGTCATCATAGGTCGCTTGATCGGTAATCGCCTGCGGATCAAAAATAACGACGTCAGCCCTCAGTCCGGGCTGCAGTCGTCCGCGATTCTTCAGTCCCAGGCGGTCAGCAGGTATTGAAGTAATACGGCGGACGGCTTCTTCCAGCGTCATTAATTTCTTCTCGCGGACATAGCGGCGTAAAAAACGGGGGAAGGTGCCGTAATAGCGGGGGTGCGGGCGCGTCTTCAGCCAGTGACCTTCCGGGGGAATAGCCAGACCGTCCGAACCAACTGCAGCCGCCGGCGTCGAGTAAAGATACTCGACATCGGCTTCGTCCATGTATTCATAGAGCCCGATTATCTGTCCCTGCTCCTCAAGGAGTAGATCAAGGAAACAATCCCAGGGAGCAGCGCCGCGCTGCTCAGCAATTTCGGTGACCGAACGACCAACTAAATTTTGGTTATTTGAACTGGCGACTGAACCAATCTTTATCCCCTCGGGACGCAGGGCGCCAGGTCCGGGATAACCGGGCCAGTCGTCGCTCCCCCTGTCAAGCGCCTGCTTTATTTTAGAACGCAGATCGGAATCGCTTAATATTTCAGTCAGCCCCTCCCTGCCCTTCTCTCGCGCCCAGCGGGGCAGTAACGCACTAAGATAGGTGCTGCCAACCAGGTAGGGATAAAGATCGAAGCCAAGCTCCCAGCCCTGATCCCGCAGTTCATAAATCTTTTCCGCCGCCTCCCGCGCCAGGCCCCAGTTTGGTTTTCCGGCAGCCTTTAGATGCGATATCTCAGTTCGGACGCCTGAAGCGCGCATAACAGTAATAATCTCGTCAAGAGCTTCAAGCAACTTGTGACCTTCATTACGCAGGTGAGCGGCAAAAAGACCGTCGTGCGACTTCAACACCCGGGCCATCAGAACAAGCTCCTGAAGTTCGGCGTAGCAACACGGTATATAGACAAGACCAACAGATAACCCACGTGCGCCCAGGCGCATGACTTCATCCAGGAGCTCCCGAGCTTTAGACAACTGTTCGGGGGGAAGTTCACCGCGCTGAAATCCATTCACTGCCGCACGGATATTGCCGTATCCGGCCAGTGGGCAGAGGTTAAGGGCGACGTCTGACCCCTGCAGACGCTGCAGATACTGTTCGTAATCAGTCCAGTCCCAGTCTACCTCGGCCGCCAGGTAAGAAAAGGTATTTTTTACCTCCTGCCGGTTTTCTTCAGTCACCGGAGCCGGCCCGAGGGAACAGTTGCCCACCACCTCCGTAGTAACTCCCTGGTAAGACTTGCTCAGTCCGCGCCCATCCTCAAGCAGACTTAGATCGGAGTGCGAATGGATATCTATAAAACCGGGGGCGACAACAAGTCCCGAAGCATCAATCACTTTTGCCTCATCACATTTTTTACTCAACCCAGGAGCTATTTCAATAATCTCTCTCGCTTCAACAAGCAGATCGGCCTCTCGACCTGCTTCACCACTACCGTCAACCACGTAACCGTTCTTAATCAGCAACTTTTCTTCAGCCATTACTTAACCTCACTCTTTCCATCATAAAAATAGTTTGAATGATAATTGTTTAGCATCCTCGGTATCATATTGGAAACAAATAACGTCCCAGGTTTTGACCTATCGCTCGTCATTGCGGACTCCGACAATGACGATCTTTAGGTCAAGCCCGTAATGACAGTGAAGGTGCTAAATAATTACATTTAATCTAATTCAGATTCGGCCCGAGCAACAATATTTTTTAGCTCATCAAAATTTTCGGCCGCCCCTCCCCTGTCTCCATTTTTGGCACACTCTTCAACCTTTTTTGCCTGTTCCTGCAGAGCAGCGATACCGAAACTGCCGGCACTCCCTTTAATACCGTGAGCGAGGCGGCGAGCCTCTTCTAAATCCTCCTCCAGAGAAGTCTCAATCCCCTGAAGATCAGCGTGAATATTATCAAAAAATTGCGGTAGGATTGAGCGCAGGTCGTCGTCAACTTGCTCCAGAATAGGCATATTTACCATTCCTTCCTGATAATCAAGATCATCACGGGTTTAAAAATTTCTTCTTTCAAAGTAAACTTAATTTTATCATAATTGGATCTTACAACCACAAGCATAACCAGGTAAGTAACGTTGCGCTAAAACTTCTTTCTCCTCGCCTAATCTCGCTGAATTCAGGAAAAATGGTCGAAAAAAGATTAATCTCGATTATTTTACTCTCACTTTTTTAGCTAAGTTATAATTAAAGTTAGACTGATTGGATAAAAGTAACCGTTTAGCGGTCCCGGGGTGTTTTGGGATTGAACGTCATTGCGGACTCCGATCCGCAATCCATTTTAAGTTCTCAGTTTCCAGTTTATAGTTTAAAGTTTTCAGTTATAGGTTTTAACCCGTAATTTATAATCCGCAACTAGTTTTTAAGTCTTGAACGATAACCGTTTAAAGTCCAAGATGGATTCTGGGTAGCTTGCTCGAAATCAACAACGGCATCGGTCGTCATTGCCCGGAACGAATAACGTCCCAGGGCTTGACCGGGCAATCCAGTGGCTTATGGTCGTCATTGCCCAACTTGATTGGGCAATCCAGTGACTTTGACGTTGATCTTGATGTTGAACTACCGAAGTGACCGATCACCGACTACCGATTACCGATCACTGAACTTCCGCTGGATTCCCGTTTCCACGGGAATGACGGTCAAGACCTCACGGTCGCCGTTACCGGGAAATCATTCGTTCCGGGAATGACAGTGAAGGCGCTAAATAATTATGGTCAAAATTAACGGGATTTACTAAAGAGGTGATTGCTTTGAGCGGTAAAGAAAGCGATAGTAGCCAGGACTCCCAGATCGGGAAGCGACTGCGCGAGCTATACGACGTAAAAAGTGACAAAGAAACACAAGATGAAGAATCTGACGTTGGGGACAAAAACCAAAAAAGCCCGGCAGAACAAGAAAGCGAGCCAACTGATGAGTTAGAAATACCGGAATTTGACCCTGAGAACATGGGATTTGAAGAGGAACAGCTTGAAGAACTCGAGAGAATACAGAAACGGTTGGAGATAATTAAAAAATCCGAGCATGTCCCCTCGGCGGAACGAAAGCTTCCCTTTGAGCAGGAGTTCATTGATCAGCTCAAGGAAGTAGTCCCCGACATTATCGAAGCGGTAGTTAACCAGTATCAATCTAAAAAAATTGATACCTCAGGGACAGAGAGCGAAGGTAACTTTTACAATCTAATCAAAGGATATACGAAAAAAATTGTCGCCATGAAAACAAAAAATCTCACCCGGCGACAGGAGAAATTTTTAATTGATCTGGTGGTAAACGAAGTACTTGGATATGGACCGATAACCCCGTTAATCCACGATGAAAGCGTAAGTGAAATTATGGTAAATGACTTACGTGAGGTTTACGTTGAGCGACATGGGAAGACAGAGCTGACTGACATATTTTTTGTCAGCCCGGACCAGGTCAAGCGCACAGTGGACAAGGTATTAAAACACACCCCTCGTTCAGTAGACTACTCCTCCCCGAGCGTCGACGCCACCTTACCGGACGGTTCCAGGGTTCACGTGATTATTCCCCCACTGACCCCGGAAGTCCCCAAGATCACGATCCGAAAATTTGGACGGGAAACCCTACAGATCGAGGACCTTATCGACAACGAGACCCTGACCCCGGAGATTGCTTATTTCCTTGGTTCCTGCGTCAAGTCAAGCTTGAATATAATTATTGCCGGGGGAACCTCGACAGGTAAAACTACGCTGTTGAACATTTTATCCTCCCTGATTCCCAGCGATGAACGAATATTAACGATTGAAGACACTCTGGAGTTAAAATTTCACGACTACCAGGATAACGTGATTCGACTGCAGACCAGGGATCCTAATGTTGAAGGTGTCGGCGAGGTTACAGCAACAGACCTTATCCGAGACGCCCTGCGCATGCGACCGGATAGAATAATAGTTGGCGAGGTCCGAGGTGACGAGTTTCTCGATATGATCCAGGCGATGAATACCGGCCACGACGGTTCTTTTACAACAGTACACGCTAATTCGCCTGAAGAAACTATATTTCGTCTCGTAAATTTAGCTATGCTATCTAAGTATGATATGTCAGAACAAGTAGTGAAACGCCAGATTGGAGTTTCAGTAGACCTACTTATTCAGATCAAAAGACTCAAGGACGGCAGTAGAAAAATCAGCCGAGTAAGCGAAGTGACAATGGACGAACAAAAAGGGGTTCTCCTCCAGGACATTTTTGCATACCAGCAGCAGGGAATTGACAGCGAGGGAAAAGTGTACGGTGAATTTAAGTGTCTGCGCCGGCCCGATAGCCTGGTGGATCGTTTCCATCAGGCGGGAATAGAATTTCCAGAAAGGGTATTTGAATCCCTTGACCAGGAAAACTGAAGAAGCCGTCTTCCTGGTCGAGTCGGTCAGTGATTATAGCGGGGGACTGGTCGACTGGATAGAGGAACAAATATCAGAAATGGAAGTCAGTGACGAGGTAGGTACAACTTTAATGACCGTCTGCGCTGAAATTGAGTCCAATTTTTTAAAACATGCCTTTCCCAGCACCCACGATTCAGACGAACAGAAGTTGAAAGTAACACTCTCCATCAGCGACGATACGGTCCAGGTAACTTTCCTTGATTCTGCTCCTCCATTTAACCCCCTAACAGAATCGTCAGAAAGAAAGAAAAATCTTGAGATAGGCGGACGAGGTATACCCCTGATAAAAAAATTACCCGACAAAATCGAATACAAGAGAACGGCTGACGGGCAAAATAAATTAACGGCCCACTTTAACCTTGATTAAGAAAATTCCTCCAGTGCCGATTCGACATCCTCGTGGATATCAACAAATTTTTCCAGGTTTGAGAGTCTGATAACCTTTCCCACAGCTTCACTCAGATTACAGAGTTTCAAAGATCCGTCGCGCTGTGAAAGGTGCTTTATCACCTGGATTAGAACACTGAGCCCAGAGCTGTCAATCATCTTGAGCTCCTGGCAGTCGAGAACTATCACCCGGCTACCCTCCTGTATGCTCTTGTTGAGCACATTTTCCAGTTCAGTTACGTTTTCATGATACACTTTACCACTTAACTCAAAACAACTTACTTTGTTCGGACTTTCACAAGAACTTTTCTTGATAGCCAATTTTACTCCTCCTCTCTCTTGATTTACTTCTGCTCTGTCTAGTAATTAATTATCCAGCAAGTTGCTGGAGTTCAGTTTTCAGTTTGAAGTTTAAAGTTTCCAGTTAAATGTTTGGCGCCTGTACAATCCTCGCGGGCTTGACTTCTTGCTCGTCATTGCGGGCCCTGCCCCACAAGAAGTTCAGTAATCGGTGGAACCCCGGTAATCAGTAATCGGTAATCGGTAAGACCGGGTAAACCGGTAGTCGATAATCGGTTTTGACTTCACCGATTACTGAAAACCGAATACCGCTTACTGAATTTCACTGATTACTGATTACCGATTACTGCTCTACCAGATGGATTCCGGGTCTCCGCTTGGCTCCGCCCGGAATGACGACCAATTCAATCTGGATTCTGAATTGCGCTCCCTCGGATCAAGTCCGGGGTCGCTTGCCCGGAATGACGGAATATGGAGCCTTTCTATTCACAAACATCAACGACTAAAACAGAAAAATCATCCTCCAGTTGCTGGCGGCCGGTAAAGTCCTGGACAGCCGCCAAAACCTTCTCTGAAAGCTCGTCCGGTGAAAGCTGGTTATTTTTTTGGAGCAAGTCGTAAAATCTTGTTTCACCGTACTGCTCTCCTTCGGAAGTCTCTGCTTCAGTGACGCCATCCGTGTAAAGAACCACCCTGTCCCCTTCCCGGAGCGATATAGAACAGGTTTCAAAGTAATTGCCTCCAGACAACATTTCCGGCCCGAAAGCGCCGAGCAAAACACCGTTTGTCTCCAGCGTCTTAACATTCAGCCCATCAAGGAATAGCAAGCCTGGTTCCTGGCTGCATTTAATGAACTCGGCCCGAGACTGATTGTGGTCCAGGAGCAGAAAAAAGGTGCTAATAAACTTGCCGGAAGGCAACAACTCATGTAAGCGTTCGTTTAAAATGTTTATCGCTTCACCCAAATCCCGGCTACCATCCAGCACAAGGTCTGATTGTGCCTTAAAAAGAGCACTCAACAGTGCCGCCGGCACACCGTGACCGGCTGCGTCAGCCAGACAGACGAGATTTTTTTCTGCTTCCTCAAATTGAATAAAATTATAAAAATCACCCCCAAGCTTGGTTGTGGGGCGATAACATAGACCAATATCATAGCGCTCCAGCTCTAACTCGTAATCAGGTAAAAGTTCTTTTTGAATCTCCCATGCTATCTCCAGCTCACGATCCTTTATTTCATTCAACTGACGCAGGTTTTCAGCGTAATCGCTCAGTTCCTTATTCGTCTGCTTCAGGGACAGTTGAGTTTCAACGCGAGCAACAATCACCTCAAAATCATTCGCTTTATCTATGAAATCATTGGCGCCAGCCTTAAGCGCCCTGACAACCCGTTCCGAATAAGGACTGGCAGTAAGGATGATGAGGGGAAGCTCTGATTTCGAATAGCTTTTCCGCAGCGATTCGATGACGTCGAAACCGTCAGCTTCAGGCATTTCCATGTCGGAGAGAACCAGGTCGTATTCTTTTCCTTGCGCCAGCGACTCAATTGCCTGCTGACCATCGCAGACAGTATCAACATCGTAACCGGCTCCGCTGAGTTTTTTCTCATATGCAAGGCGAATCATTTCCTGATCATCGGCAAAGAGTATCCGTGGACTTTCTAAATTTCCGTTCACAATAAAAACTCCTTCAAATAGATCATCCTTCGTTCAAATACTGCGCCAGTTTATCCCGGAGGGCTTGTTTTTTTACAGGTTTGGCGAGGTAATCGTCACAGCCGTGTTCAAGTGCTTTGTCACGAGCTCCTTCCATCGCATGCGCAGTTAGTGCCATAATCGGCTGCCGTGATTCCCTGTTTTCTGCTTCCCACTGCCTGAAACGACTCGTAGCCTCGTAACCATCCATTACCGGCATCTCAAGATCCATGAGCACCAGGTCATACTCTTTTTTTTGCAATTTTTCATAAGCTTCCTGACCATTGAGCGCCGTCTCAATTTCAATTTCTTCACTACTCAGATAAGAATTAACAACCAGGCGGTTATTGGCATTATCTTCAGCCAGCAAGACAGACCCCTGCAGGAGCTTAACCTCCTCTTCAATAGCTTCCCCGGGCTCTATTTCTCCTGAACCGGTCTCTTTTTGAACAAGCCTTAACAGAGTTTTCTCTAATTTACAACGCCCGACCGGTTTGACAAGATAATCTCCAATACCTTTGGCTTCGGCCTGGCGGCGCGTTTCGGACAGGTCGTCGGAACTTAACATTACGACTGATTTCGGCTGATAACTTTCTGGCAAGCTATCTACCACTTCAAAACCATCTAAACCAGGCATCTGATAGTCCAGAAGTATAACATCAAATAAGGGCTCGCTACTCAATTGATTCAAAGCCTCTCTGGGATCAGTATTTACCGTAACCTCGATCCCGTTAGCTTCAAGATATTTCGCCACAATTTCCAGATTAGTCTCGTTGTCATCCACCGCAAGAACCGTAAGACCTTCCAGTTCAGTTACTGCGGGCTCAGTGACTTTTTCAGGAGCGGAATCTCGCCAGGGTAGACTGAGCTCGAAGTAAAATTTACTGCCCTCGCCCGGCTGACTCTCAAGGTCAATCATACCTCCCATTTTATTAACTAACTGCCAGGAAATGTTTAGTCCCAGTCCGGTCCCCTGATGACGGCGCGAGGAGCTCTCGTCCGCCTGGACAAACTCCTCAAAAATATTCTCCTGATCAGATTCTGAAATTCCGATGCCCGAGTCCTCGACTTCAAACCTCAATTTTACTTCCTCCGCCTCTCTTTCTTCCACGTGCAGATTTAAATTAACCTCACCAACCTCAGTGAACTTAATTGCGTTGGAGAGTAAATTGACCAGAACCTGCCGCAGGCGATCTCGATCCCCCAGCACTTCAGGCGGGCAATCCGGGTCCACGTAAACGTTTAACTCCAGTCCCAGCTCGTGTGCTTTCTGGGCAAAAAATTCAGTCGTTTCAACGGCCAGAGCTTCGGGAGAAAAATAATCCTCGTGTAATTTCAGCTCACCCGCTTCAATTTTAGATAGATCAAGGATATCGTTTATCAGGCTAACCAAAATTTCGCTGGAGTTTTGAAACACGTCGACGTAGTGACTCTGTTCGTTGTTCAGCTCCGTCTCAGCCAGCAGATCCGCCATACCCATTATTGCATTGAGCGGCGTGCGAATTTCGTGAGACATTCGGGCTAGAAACTGCGACTTGGCCCGGTTGGCTTCTTCGGCCTCCGAACGGGTTCTGTTGATACGTTCCAGATTATATTTCTGCTCCAACTCCGCCTGGATTACTCGGGCAAGAAGCCTGAGACTAATTTTTTCTTTATCGCTAAATTCTTCCCCCCTCGTTTCAACCCGTCCGAAACAGACGACCCCCCATGGCTCATTACTTATCGCGATTGGCTCACCGGCGTAGGTATTTACCTGAAATTTCTCATAAAGTTCAGAACCAACAGTCTCTATTACCTGCTCGGCGGAACTTAAAAAAAGCGATTCGTTCCTCTCGAAAGTCATCTGGCAGTAACCTTTTTCCTCCAACAGGAGAGTGGAATTTTCCGGAATCTCATTGAGGCCTTGGGCTAAAATAATCTCAAATTCGTTTTCCTTCATTTTGGCCACCCGAGCGAAAGACATTCCAAGGTGTTCACGTCCCAGTTCCAAAAACTCATCAATTTTTCCATCACAATTTTTTGAAATAGAGGCTGAAATCTGACTTAGATTACGAAGGAACTGCTCATTAGCCCGCAACTGATCGGTAAGCTCTTTTCTCTTCGTGATATCAAAAGCCACTCCCAGGACTGCCTGCTTATCAGAATCAGTCGGGCTATAAGGAATTTTCGTCGTTTGCACATACCTGGTTTCACCGTCGGCATCGGTCAGGGGTTCCTCTGGAATGTGTTTGGGTTCACCGCTTTCAATTATTTCCAGGTCATCGCGCCGGAACTGGCGAGCCTCCTCTGGATTAGAGGCTAAGTCGATATCCTTCATTCCCTCGAGCTGATCAACACTTACTCCATAAGCATCAGCTACGGCTTCATTTGCCAGGATGTATTTACCCTTACTGTCTTTAGCCCAGATCAACTGGGGCAGCAGATCAATAATCTGACGCAGCCTCTGACGGGCTTCCTTTACCGCCTCCTCTTTTCTCTTTTGTTCGGTGATATCGGTGACAATGCCAATCATACGTCGGGTCCCGTCAACGTCCTCAACCAGATCAGCCCGTGCTCCCCCCCACTTCTGACCGCCAGTTTTGCTCTTAATTCGATATTGTGTCTGGAAGGTTTCCCCCGTGGAAATGGTTTGTTCAATCTCCTCTTCCAGGACCGGTCGATCGTCCGGATGAACAAATTTGGCGAACGCTTCGTAAGTGCCCTCAAAGCTACCGGGGTCAAGCCCGAACAGACGTTCCATTGACTCGGACCAGATAACCTCGTCGGTCTCCAGGTTCCACTCCCAGACGCCGGTATCCGTTCCATCAAGGGCCAGGGAGAGCCGCTGTTCAGTTGCTTTTAATCTTTGTTCGCGTTGTTTCTGTTCCGTTATGTCCACGGTAATCCCCAGTGTACCTGTTATTTCTTCGTCTTCATTCAAAACTGGCTGAACACTGAAGAGCGCGGGAAATTTCTCGCCCGACTTGCGGACCAGGTTGGTTTCTATGGTGAAACCCTCTTTTCCTCTTCTTAATCTTTCGACATACTCCGAAAGTTCTTCGGAGCTTTCTTCCGTGTGAAGAAAAGCTACGTGACGACCAATTACTTCCTCGCTCTCGTAACCAAATATTTCCTCGGCCCCGCTGCTAAACTCCTCGATTACTGAGTTAAGATCAGTTTTGATCAGACTAACTGTCCGCGTCGCCTCAAAAATTGACTCAAGCTCCCGTTCCCGAGCTTTGATCTCCTCTTCCATCTTTTTGCGCCTTGTAATTTCCCTCGTGATCCCCAGGACGGATTTCTCACCCCGGTAATTTATTGCCACCTTTTTTGTCTGGAACCAGTGTTTATTCCCCTGAGCGTCAGTTATCTCTTCCTCATTTATTTGTTTTTCTCCTGACTTAAGCGCCGCCTCATCATCCCGACGAAAATCTTCGGCTTCGGCGTCCGTAGGGCTAAGATCCCGGTCTGTCTTCCCAATAATTTCCTCAGCCGGGGCGTCAAAAAGCTCCTCAAGCTCCCGGTTTACCAGTTGATAACGTCCTTCCTTATCCTTGATAAATATACAGTCCGGAGCATTGTTAATCAGGGTGGAAAAGGATTCCCGGCCCTCCTCAAGCTCCCGGTTCGACCTTTTTAGTAAATTTTGCTGTCTCTGATTTTCTTTGGCCCAGGCCCGGATCGCCAGTGCCAGGGCTAGCGCTCCCCCCAAAAGCGCCCCCTCCTCCAACAGTGCCTTCAATAGGTCCGGATGCTGGTAGAAATTTTCAATTAAATCGGTTAGAGCATAGTTAAAAACCAGCGCAAAGCCCAGCAGAAACAAGTAACCTACATGTCTCCGCACGTTTTGTTTCAAAAAAGGAAGACCCCGTAATGTAAAATATAACAACGAAACACTAATCAGGAGAGCAAGACCAGCCTCCAAAACAATTGTTACTGACAATTCCGGCAACTGGTCCTGAAGCGGTAAAAGAAAGAGCTGTAACAAAGCTATAAATAAGATTACCCCAAAAGCTATCAAACCAAAAGTGAACAACCGCTTATCATCATTCAAAACAGAACACTCCAAAAATCAAAATACCAGACCCAGGACAGACGAACAGACCACAGCCTGACTGCAGGATAAACTTCTTGTCTATTGTATCACTTATCTTTCAAAAGTTTGGTCTAAATTTCTTAGAACTTGCTGATATATTTTCAAAAATCGCCTATAATAAAGAGAGACGTAATTGTCATTGCGGGGCTTGACCCGTAAACCATTTTTTTACCCCCCTTTGTCTTTCCCCCTTGAAGGGGGGAAAAGGAAAGTGGGGATGGTCTTGAACGATAACCGTTTAAAATTCAACATGGATTCCGGGTCACGCTCCTTATAATCGCTTGTCCGTAATGACGGAATACCTGATAATTTATTAGATCACACTAAACACTTACACTAAATTCAAGTAATACGGTTAACGAAAGGGCAAATTAATGGAAACAACAGTTTTACTGGTTGAAGACGACAACAACATGAGAATGCTTCTGGAGCATTTACTAAAAAGAAATGATATGCAGGTAATCAGCTTCGAGGACGGACAATCAGCAGTGGAATACATCCAGACCAACCCGCCGGCCGAACTTGCACTGCTCGACCTCTATCTACCCTTTAAAAACGGTTTTGAAATCCTCAAGGAGCTTAAAAAATCTGAGTCCTGGGAAAATATTCCAACAGTCATGATCACCGCTTCAGATGCGGGCGATGACATGGAGAAAGCTTTTCGGTTAGGGGCCGATGATTACATAGAAAAACCAATAGACACCCGCAAAACGATCGCTCGCATTAATAAATTTCTCAAAACTAACTCGTGACTACGATAAGCCAAATTATCAGCTTAATTCCCGCCTACCTGAGATTTGCGATCTTCATCGGTATGCTTATAGTCGCTGTTTCTTTGACTGTCCTGCTAATTGCTTTGCAACTACAGAAAAAACGTTCCAGACACCAGAAATTACATAAAAAAACTATAAAAATTTACCGTCCCCTGCTCTTTCAGTGGCTTTCAGGTGAAACTCCCGAGTTGCCAAAACCAACAGCAGACCTTGAGCCCTACCTGCTAGAGTTATGGAACGACCTTTATGAAAAGGTTGAAGAAACTGAACGACTCAGGCTCAGGGAGGCCGCAAAAAAAATTAAATTAAATGAAATAGCACACCGCTACCTGGATGGAAAAAAGCTGGAGCTAAAAATTTTAGCGATAATCACACTTGGGGCTCTTAAGGATAAATCAACTGTTAAAGAAATGCTTGAACTATGCAACTCGGACAGACCACTTGTCCGGTTACAGGCAATCCGAGCTTTACTGGGTCCTGCCCCTAAAAAGGCTCTTAAGTATATATTTGATGACGTGCTTAAAAATCCCGAGAGACCGGTCAACTACTATCTCAAATACTGCCGTGAAGTTGACCGGAAACTGCTCACCGACTATCTGTTAAAACGACTAAAACAGACGCCGGAAGAAAAATTAGCGCAACTGCTTCCCTTTCTGGAAGCTGCGGACAACACCGCTGGCGCAGATTATTTACGACAACATTTGCAAACCTGGCAAAACGAAGAAACCCTTGCCCGAGGGCTGCGTGTGCTCCGGCGTGTTGGGCGTCCTCAGGACGAAGAGATTGTCCTGGAGTTTTTATCGCATCCGACTTATTTTGTTCGAATACAGGCAGCTCGGGTGCTCGGCGAACTGGGCAGCCGTCAATCGTTAGACGCTCTGCTGGAGACTTTAGGTGACGGTGACTGGTGGGTTCGGACCCGGGCCGCCGAAGCCTTAGCAAACCTACCGGCAGTATCAATGGAAGAGTTGGAAAACCGGGCTGAAACTCTTAATGACAAATTCGCGCGCGACGCACTATACAAAGCGCTGGAACTGAAGGTTAAAAAATGACTTATTATCTGGATACTTTTTTCCTGGCTTACTTTTTTTCGATAAATACAATCTATTTGCTACTCAGCATAACCGCTTTGTTCGCAATAAAAAATTATATGGAAATGACTCATTTCACACGGCTTGGGGGGGAGCTGTCCGAGGTTATGCCCCCAATTACCGTGCTTGTCCCCGCTTTTAACGAAGAAAATTCCATTGTAGAGACAGCTCGTTCCCTCAGTCAACTCCGATATCCCAATTTAGAGTTAATTGTCATTGACGACGGTTCGACAGACAAAACTGCCGACCGATTGATCAACAGCTTTGATATGAAGGAATCCCTGGAAAAATATCGTGAGGAAATTAAAACCAGAGATTTAAACACTATTTACCGTTCACAACAGTACGATAATTTAAAGCTGGTGAGAAAAGAGAACGGCGGAAAAGCCGACGCCCTGAACGTCGGAATAAATATCGCCCGTTCACCCCTGATTTGCTGTATCGACGGTGATTCGGTGTTGGAACCGGAAAGTTTAACAAAAATTGTCCAGCCCTTTTTACTTGATTCACGCACAGTTGCCAGCGGGGGGACTGTCCGCGTCGCCAACGGCTGCCAGATCAAGGACGGGTTTATGCTTAAAGCAGGTCTCCCAAATAAATTTTTGCCCCTGCTTCAGGTGCTTGAATACCTGCGGGCTTTTCTCTTTGGCCGCATGGGCTGGGAACCATTAAACGGACTGATGATAATATCGGGAGCTTTCGGTGTTTTTGAGCGGAAAACACTCCTTAAAATCGGCGGATATCACACGGATAACGTCGCCGAGGACATGGAGGTTATCATCCGGCTCCACCGCCGGCTCAGCGAAGAGGAAAAAAACTACCGGATTCACTACGTTCCCGACCCTGTATGCTGGACCGAGGTTCCCTCTGACATTAACAGCCTCCGCAGCCAGAGAATACGCTGGCAGCACGGACTCATGCAGAGCACATACAAAAATATATCACTTCTTTTCAAGTCGGGCAGCGGCGCTGCCGGCTGGCTGGCTTTTCCCTATCAGCTAATATTTGAAGGACTTGGAGCTGCCGTCGAAACAGTAGGATACTTTTACCTTGGTCTGGGAATAATTTTTGGCTTTACCGCTCCCCCAATGGCCATCGCGTTTTTCTTTATCTCAATAGCTTACGGTATTTTTCTCTCAGTCATTACCTTTCTGATCGAGGTTATTTCATTTGACATTTACAAATCACGCGAAGCATTCAGTAAGCTCTTCCTGGCCGCTTTGCTGGAAAATTTAGGCTATCGGCAGGTGAACTCACTCTGGCGATTTTACGGCCTACTCCGTTCTTTAAGGAAAGGAAGTGGTAGCTGGGGTGAAATTTCTAAAAAAGGCTTTGACTAATCTGTATTGTACTTGTTTAGCGCCCTCCCTGTCATAACGGGCGTGTCCTAACGATCGTCATTGCGGACCACGATCCGCAATCAATTTTAAGTTTTCAGTTTATAGTTTTCAGTTATAGGTTTTAACCTTTAACTCGCAACCCGTAACTCGCAGCAAATCTTTGAGTCTTGACCGATAACCGTTTAAAATTCAAGATGGATTCTGGCTCGGAGGCCGGAATGACGTGCTGAGGTCGATGGATTCCGGGTCGCGCTCCTTACGGTCGCTTGCCCGGAATGACGAACTAAGCGGCATTTGTGAGTATGCGCTAAACAGGTACCCTGTAGTTATTGGCGATTGATTCATTAAAATCGATAGTTAAAACCAAAACTGTAGGTCCTTCGGTCCGGCTCATCGTCGTAAACGACCTGTTCATAAGAGAGTTTTAATCCCTGTTGTTGCGTTAGATAGGTCTGCCAGGCGAAGCCAACGGAATGGGAGTCAAGGCTGACTTTCTCTTCGACAAACTGATCCTGGCGACGTCCTTTCCCGTAACTGCCCGAAATTTCAAGATAATTGTCTCCGTCACCTTGATAATAATTGCGCAGCATCAGCTGGCTTAACAAGCCACCGCTGTCGGCGCGAGAATAGTCAAGTTTTAATCTTCCAAACCAATTTTTGTAATAATACTCAAAACCGGTTCCGTATATATCGACTTCCGTTTCGCTAAATTCAAGACGCCGATAACTTAGCAGGCCAAAAAGGTCGTCGACTACATTTTGATGAAACTCTACCCGCAGATCATGATCCGGCAAATAATCATCAGAGCGAGACGAGCTGTAGTAGCCCAGGCTTCCCCAGGCGCCAGTCCAAAGTTCAGTGAAATAACCGGTCACTCCATAAGCATTCTGATAGTCTCCAAAACGTTTTTCGCGGCGCAGTTCAAGATTTAATGAGCCCTTTTCAAACCGACGCGAGGCCAGGAGCTGATAGGCGCGCCAGGAATCCCTACCGTCAACATCAACGTAGTCGTAGCTGGTGGTCAATAACCAATTTCTTGCACCAAACTCACGTTCGAGGCTCCAGCGGTGCTCGAGCTGCAGTAAAAGTCGCTGAACTTCAGTCTCGTCAGCACTCAACTCGCGGGCCGCCTCCAGATCAGTAAAGGCTTCCTCCAGGTTATTTTCGGCAATCAAAAGACGCGCCCGGGCAAGATAAATATCTCCCCGTTCCGGGTCCTGTTCCAGCGCCCTATTGTAAGCAGACAGCGCCGCCTGTGAACGGCCGCTGTAGAACTTAACGTTACCGAGCAGATGCCAGTGGTCGGCATAATCATCGCCCGCTTCAATAGCCTCCCGCAGGTCACTCTCAGCGGCGTCGTAGTTGCCGCTCCAGGTGTGCACAAGGGCACGCAGCAGTAGCAAGTCCGGGTCCCCGGGATATTCCTCCAGTAGCTCGGAATAGAGCTCAAGCGCCTCCGTCGACTTACCGGCTTCTGCCAGCGCCCGCCCCAGTTCAACACGACCGGAATAGCTGTATGGATACTCTGTCGTGTCAGCATCTATTTGCTTGAGGTAATCAGGATGCGACTCGGGCACAGCGGCCCTGATTGAGGAAGGTATCCAGAACTGAACTATCAGTATAAACAAGGTTAGTAAATAAAATTTATTGCGCTTCATTTTTATCCCTCAAATCAGTTGGATTATCTGATCGTAAAATTAATTTAATTGTTTTCTCCCACCAATTCGTTTACAAATGAAGGAGGTGCTTATTATCGGATTTTTAAATCTCATTAACTTCGACAAAAGGTTTTGGACCCTTCGTATACGGATTTATAGAAATTAGTAGCCCTGGATGGGCTGGTTACTAATTTCTATACCTCGGAGATTCGCTGGATGCGAATCGAGAATGAGTAACGAAAGGGTCCAAAACTATATTCTGCTTTGGGATTTCTACAATGCCGGTGATTTAAACCTCAGAGCAGCCTGGATGGCCGCGAGAATGAGATAATAAGATACCTCCTTCATCTATAACACATCTGTAACCATACCCCTGGAAGATTACAATTTCATTTTGTTGCTGATTCAATTAACAGACCGATGAGAATACCAACGTCACTTACAATAGCCTCTTTTGCAGCGCTCCTGTCGATAATTTTTTCAAGAATGTAGAGGCCGGGAATAATAACGTCTTCACGCCCCGTCATAATCTGCGGCAAACGAGCTATTTCTTTGAACGTGAGTGCCTCCAACCGGCTGCGTATCGAGCGTAACTGCTCAATTAAAATGTGTTCCCCGTGAACTAAATTGGGATCGTATTCTTCCAGCTCTAATTTTAAAGCTGCCAGAGTAGTTCCGGTGCCACCGGCGACATAGAGCCTGTTTTTGTTAAAATCAGAGCCTGAAAATACTGTTTTTAACTGTTTTAAGACACAAGTCGTCATTTTTTTCTCCCAGCGCTGGCCGGCAACACATTTTTCACGCAGACTAACCACCCCGACCGGGAAACTCTCGAGGTTAACTATTTCTCCGGCTTCATAATTTATAATCTCCGTACTGCCGCCCCCAATATCGGCCACTACCCCTTCACTCGCCAGTGGCAGCGATGCTTTAACCCCCTTATAAATCAACGCTGCCTCTTGCTGGCCAGAAATTATCTCAGGACTACAGCCAATAATTTTTTCTACCTCTTCCAGCAGCGTGTCGCTATTTTTCACCCGCCGGCAGGCACTGGTTGCTATTGCCCCTGCCCAGTTCCCAGCCTCTGCTTTCACCTGGCGGTCATAATCCTCAACCGCAGCGAGAACTCGCTCAATAGCCCGGGGACTTAGCCGGCCTTCGTCATCGACCCCTTCACCGAGCCGGGTTACCCGGGAACCACGACAGACCACGTCGGCCAAGTCAAACTTATCATCAGTTGGTCGAGCAAGCAGGAAGCGGGTGGAATTAGTCCCCAGGTCCAGGACGGCGCGTGGAGGGGTAGAGTTAATTTTGCCCACTTGCTATCACCTGTAAGATTCACTGCTGTTTTATCCGAGCTAAGTCAAACCTGGGTTACCATTTGCTCACAACAATAGCGGATGAACCTTAAGTTGTATTAAGTGTATAACAATTTTGTGAAAAAGTGTTATACTTTCTAAAAATTTTTTGGGAGGTAAATAAAATGAGACGAACCAATTCTTACATTCATCCCTCACTTATAGTTGCGGCGGGGACGTTGATTATGCTTGTGCTGGGCGTGGCTTACGTCTGGGGAGTTTATGTCGACCCTTTAATTGAGGAGTTTGGCTGGTCGGGAGCCCAGGCTTCTCTGCCCTTTTCGATCTTTCTTTTGCTCTACACGATTGGAATGATCCTCGGAGGCTGGCTGCAGGACCTTTACGGCCCACGTCCCGTCTGTTTGGCAGGAGCAGTAATCTTCAGCTCAGGATACCTGTTAAGCGGGTTTTCTACCGGTCTCATCTTCCTCTGTTTAACCTACGGTGTGCTCGGCGGACTGGGAACCGGATTCGCCTACGTAACGCCGGTTACAACCGTGGTCAAGTGGTTCCCTGAGCGAAAAGGCTTAATGAGCGGACTTGTTATTTTTGGATTTGGAGCCGGCTCCTTTATCCTCTCACCACTGGCTAATTTTATAATAGAAGTATACGGCTGGCAGACCGCGTTTTTAAGTCTTGGCGTTGGTTTTTTAGGATTAACCACGCTGGCATCCACAGTAATGGTTTTGCCACCGAAGAAGCTAATGGATGAAAACAAAGAAAACAATGTTCATGAATCAATGATGAATCTAACACCATTGGAGACGGTTCAAACTTCAACCTTCTGGCTGGCCTGGACGGCCTGGTTTTTAGCTCTTACCGTTGGTCTGGGTACAATGGGTCACGTTGTCTACTACGCTGAAGGGACAGGCGTTCAACCAATGGCGGCCGCTTTTATTCTCAGTGTTATTGCCGTCTTCAATGGCCTCGGCCGCGTCAGCATGGGGGCGATCTCGGATGAGGTCGGCCACCTACTGCTGTTGGGACTGGCCTGCCTGGCGATGGGAAGCTCAGCAGTTATGTTCAACCTTTCCGCTGGCCTGACCTGGGCTTTCTACCTCTCAGGGGTGGTGTTTGGACTGGCCTTCGGTGCTCTGCTCATACTTTATCCGGTGGTTACCTCGGACCTGTTTGGAATTGAGAACATGGGGGCAAACTACGGTCTGCTATTTTCCAGCTACGGCATTGGCGGGCTGTTAGGACCAGTAATTTACGGACAATTATATGACATTATCGGTGACTATAACCTGATTTTCTTGATCTCAACTATCGGCTGCAGTATTGCGGTTGGACTTGTTTTATTGCTACGTATGCAGTTCAAAAAATTTCAAAAAACTAAATAGCTTTCATCTTTCCATTGGTACTACGAACACAATTTCGGCCATCGCTTTTGGCTCTGTATAGAGCTCGATCAGCATCGATTAACAATTCGCCCAAACTATTGTCTACACCAGGCACGCAGGTAGCCACGCCGGCACTGATAGTTACCACGTCAGCGGTGTTTGAATAGCTGTGCTGAAGGTGCAAACCTCTAACGTTATTGAGCACTTCATTAGCCACATTCTCCGCTCCGGTCGCACCGGTGTAAGGCAGAATAAGCGCGAACTCTTCGCCGCCAATGCGAGCAGCACAGTCGGCGGGCCGCCGGGCCCCTCTCGCAATGGTCTGTCCAATTTCATGAAGAATTCTATCCCCCTCCGGGTGACCATAGTGGTCATTGTAATTTTTGAAGTGATCAATATCAAAGATGATTAGCGAAATTGGCGCGCCTTCGCGGTTCATTCTTTCCCATTCATCTTCAAATTTTCGATCAAATTCTCGCCTGTTACCCAGCTCAGTCAGTGAATCCCTACGGCTCAGCTTCTCAAGCGAAAGGTTAGCCGCCCGAAGCTTATTTTCCGTCTGTTCAAGCTTGCGGTTCTTCTCCTGCAATTTTTCTTCAATTTCCTTCAATTTGGTGATATCCCGACCTGTCGACTGAAATTCAACCAGACGATCACCGTCATATATGGGCGTATCCTTCCACTGATACCAGCGGATCTCCCCGCTGGCGCTGACAACTTTATGTTCGTAGGTTAAATTTTTGGGATCTGCTATCAGTTCAGACAGGGTTTCCTTCATCTTTGACTGCTCAGCTTCCGGAAGAAAGTCAATCCACCGGTATTCACTCAAGTCTCCCTCCAAACCAAACAAGTCGCAGTAATTATCATTGGCAAAAGTTAAAGTCGTATCCGGTTTCCAGCGGCAGATAACATCCTGGTGGGCGTCGTGTAGGGTCCGGTAGCGCATCTCACTAGTTCGAAGTTTTTTTTCGATTTCTCTTCTTTCCGTCACATCACGAAACACCGTAACAAAAAAACCTCTTTTTTCGCTGTAAGCACTAACCTCATACCAAGCGTCCAATGGTTCAGAATACTGTTCAAAATGGATGCTGGTGCCGTTTAAGGCCACCTCGCCGTATTTCTTTATCCAGTCAAACTCTGAGTTTTCTATTCCCGGAAAGATTTCCGTGATAGGCCGGCCAAGCACCTCGCTCCTTTTTAGCCCGGTTATTTCTTCGAAAGCTTTATTGCAATCCAGCAGCAGATAATCAACCGGCTCGCCAGACTGGTCGGTAATAATCTTGTGATATGCAAATGCGTCTGGCATCTTTTCCAGCATCCAGCAAAAGACATCACTGCCCATTTTATAATTTTTCATTTCTCTCACTTCCTCCCTAATTTTCCCCCACTAAATATATGAGCAAGTTCCGAGCCAAAAGGCACAAAAAACACATAATTTTTGTGGACTTCAAAGAGCGTAAAAATGGGTTTATAAACAGAGTCTAAATCGACAATTTGTAGGGAAAAAAAGAAACGTCTTAACTGGTCCCTTTTGTATCAGTTTATGAAAAAAGTGGGTATTTATTTCCCGGTCAGATGATTCATAATAACGGTAATCGGTTTAGGAACTTAACAGCCAGTCGAAGACCTTTTTAATAATTTCCGCGGCGGAGTCTTCCGCCACTGGACCGTGGGCGAGAATCAGACGGCGCGGTTGATAGGAAAGAATATCATTTATCGCCCGGCGCATAACTTCTCTGTCAAAGACTGTCCAGCGCCAGACTCTTGCGATGTCGTAATGGTTGTAAACACCGTGGGGGCGCGCGATCAAACGCATAAGCAGTGGTCCCCGGGAATAAAAATATTCAATTAAATCGCCAACAATTACCGTTCTCAGGTGCGATAAGATAAAAACGTATTCTTCAACGAGGGGGCTTCCGCCAACCGGAATTATTTTTAGTTTTTGGCCGGCGATATTTGGATCGGCATCAAGAGTACCGGCTGGATCAAGCTCGGGATAGCGGCGGGCCGGGGCTGGCGGCAGGTAAAATTTTGCCTCCTCAAAAAGGTCACGCGCTGATTTTAAATAGCGATAATGCCAGCGGTTTGGAGAAACAATCCACCTTACTTCACCCCTGGATTCAATAAAATTTAGGTCGGAGTTATTGAGCGGCAGCGGCGAGTGCAGAAGCAAGCCTGGCTCCAGTCTGACCAGGGTCATCCGGGCGTGCAGTTGCGTCAGCTTCCAGGGTATCCACTTCTCCCGGGTCCAAATTTTTCCGGCTATCTGTTCAACCCAGGATTGGCTTTCGCTGGACGGCAATTCTATCTACTCCCCACCATCCACCCCGATTATACGATCAATCCTAAAGGTGCGCTGCGCACCGGACCGGTGGCAGTGAGCAATCAGGTAATCACGCTCGTTGTTTCGCGTCGCTTTCAGGGGGGTAATTCTACGGGTTGAGCGGCGGCCACCGGCGCTCTGATATTCTATTTTCAAGGGGCGGCGAGTAGCCAGGGCTTCGTTAATTGGAAGCGGTAAAGAACGGGGAGAATCCGGTTTGGTGACCTTAACTTCGCCGCCCTGTTTTTCTAACAGTTCCCCCAGGTTCTGCACTCCCCGTTCAATTAATTGGGCAAGCAAATGTGTCCAGACATCAGCCAGCGCCTGAACATCGTCCAGTGCCCGATGAGTTGGCCTGTCAACTCCCAGTGTGGCGGCGATATTTTCGAGCGCGTTGCTGGCAAAATCAAATTGCCTCCGAGCAAGCGCACAACTGTCCAGCACGGGGACATTTGGGAAGGCCTCGCCGGCAAGCTCCAGTTCAGCCACCAGGAACTTCATATCAAATGGGGCGTGGTGAGCAACCAGTGGACGCTCAGAAATCAGTTCGAGGAGCGGCTCGGTAATTTCTTCAAAAAATGGTTTACCTTCAACCATATCTCTGGTTATTCCGTTGACGGCCCGAGCCCCCGGTGAAATTTCCCGCCGGGGATCAATTAGTTGCTGATAACTTTCAACCGGTCGATAGTCCAACTGCCCGTCGTTATTTTCCATTTCAATCACAAGCAGTCCAAGCTCACAAACCCGGTGACCGTAGGCCGGTGAACTACCGGTTGTCTCAAAGTCAAGCAGGGCGTATTCAATTTTTCCCAGGGCTCTGGATAATAAATTATCACTCATTGTTTACTACCTCATCCGTTTTTTCTAAAGACAAATCATCAATCATGGTCGTAACTATTTTTCCCGCTGCTTCCGTCTCCATTTCAGCGGGTAAATCATAACCAGATTTTGCTTCCGAAAGCCGCTTTGTCAGCTCCACTAATTTGTTGTCCTCCCCCTTTTTTATTACCCGGGCCGGGCCAATACCAGCCAGCCAGCCGGCATTATAATGCTGATGCGAGTCGGCCGCAGCTTTGAAGGGAAACAGCAGCGCCGGAACGTTATATACGGCCAGTTCACTTACGGTCCCGGCGCCGGCACGACTCCATACACAGGTGGCGCAAGACATGATCTCCGGTAACTGGTTGGTAAACTCAACCTGACGAAAATTATCATAATCTTCAAACCTTCCCCTCAAATCACGACCAAACTTACCGGCCACGTAATATATCTTCCACCCCTCCTCAAGAAGTTCGCCTCCTGTTTTTGAGAGATGTTCTGAAAGTTCCAACGAGCCCTGGGAACCACCGAGCACGACCAGCAAATGATTGTCTCCAAACCAGGAGTCGGAGATAGTTTTCACCGGACGAGTCGGGTTACCGGTTAAATACCAGCGCTGCTCGCCCCCTCGTTTAAGCGGTGGCAGACCATAGAAGACTGACCGGGCAAAATTACTGAACAGAAGTGTCGTTTTGCCGGGGATACGATTCTGTTCCTGCAGATAAATTGGTTTGCGAGCATAAAGTGCCGAAGCAATTACAGGGACCGATGAATACCCCCCGAAAGCAAGCAGAGCGTCATATTCACGAATCTGTTTGCGAAGACGAAAAAAATGATGCGAAAGCTCCTGCAGTCCCTGAATTTTTGCTAATAAGTCCACTGCCGACCAATTTTTAATTCGCAGACGGCTGTATTCTCCTTCATAATTGTTTAATAGAGGATGAGATGCGGGGGCGGATGAAAATAGACAGGTATTAATACCGTAATGCTGAAACTGCCGGGCGGTTAATATTGCCGGTAGCAAATGACCACCGGTAGGACCAGAGGCAAGCGCCAGCTCCACAGCGCTGCCGGAACTCAAAGCTCTTCGTTAATTATGGTCCTGGCCTGCTGAGCCCAGGCACTGCCGGGAGCAGCGTTTACAGAGCGCATCAACTCAAAAAATGCCCGGTCGTCAGCGCCCATGTTCAAGAGGCGGCGACCTCGTATTAAAAACCAGCGGGACTCATTTTCGTCTTCCGCATGCTCGTTCAACCAGTTCCCCCAGCGCGCCAGGAATTGTTCTAACTCGGCCCTCTGGTCGGCCTCCAGGAGTATCTCCGCTTTAAGTAATAATCGCTCCGGGTCCGGGTCTTCAGCCATCTCAATTGACCGGCTTACATGTTCAAGTGCCGGAATCGGCTCACCGCTCAACCGCCAGTAAGCCTGGGCGGCAAGATAATGGTCAACCGCCGTTGGGTCTTCCTGAAGCAGCGGATGCAAATTGTTTAGAGCAACGTCGTATTTGCTTTCACTTATGGCTTGCCGGGCCCGAGCACGCAGTGATTCTTCCCGTTCATCCAGGGCCGCGACGGCCGTGTCTGTTAATTCAACTTCGCGGGCAATATCGGTTAACCGCCCTTCCCGGACAAGGGAAACGATTTCCTGTGATATTGCCTCGGTCAAGCGCTGGTTCTGCCTGGTTAAAAGTTCATTCTCGTCCTCAAGCTCCGCCAGCCTGGACTGATACTCAGTCAGCCGTTCTGCCAGCTCCCTATTTTGAGCTGAAGTAGACTCCAATCTTTCGAGCAATTCCCGATTACGGCGGCGCAGCTCATCCAGTCGCTCTTCCACCCGGGCGGCTATCTCATCCCTTAAAATTTCCGGGCGCGGAATTTCTTCAAGCTGTCTCTCTAAGTCTTCGACTTTTTGCCGACTGGCCTCATACTGTTCCTCCAGCCTCATTTCCCGCCGTTTGAGCCGTTCCAGCTCAGCAATTAGCTGACGGCGCAACTCAGGGTCCTCGGCCAGTGCCTGCTCCGGATCAGGGGGTATCTCTTCGGTTGGCGGCTCCTCTTCCGGTGGATCATCGGGCGGTTCGGGAACTTCAGGATCAGGTTCTGGCTCTGGTTCCGGGGTAGGATCTATCAATTCAGAAAATTCTTCCTGAACTACTGAATAGATGGGATGGTCTGGATGATTAGATTCAAAACGTCGGATAAGTTCCTCTGCCTCACGCAGGTCGTCCTCAAGCAGAGCTATTTCAATCTTACTGAAAAGAGCAAATCCACGGGCCAGTTGATCCGGATGGTTTTCGCTGACAGTCTTAAAATACTGCCGCGCTTCTCCCAGCCGGCCCTTTTCAAAATTAATTTCGCCCAGCGATTCTTTGGCATCGTAGCGCAGGGTATCGTCGGGCTCGCTGTCAATTACTGCTTGATATAGTTCCGCCGCCTCATCTAACTCGCCAGCTTCTAATAACTGATCTGCTTCAAGAAACATAGTTCCGGGGTCATCTGCCCTTAAGGGCAGACCCATGAACAGAAACAAACATGCGACAGAAAATATAGTTATTTTTTTCAAGGCAGACTCGCCCTCCTTTTTGTATATTTTAGCATAAAATTCAAAAATTCTGTAATTTTCACCTGTTCAGGAAGGAAAGAAAGAATTAATGGGGAGATTATTCACTCGGTAAGAATGGTCGTTTTTTTATCGAAGGACTTGCGAAAGTCGTCAGCGCGCAAACTCACCCACATGCGGGCCGCCTTCTCGCTATCGACTGACATAACCAGTTTATTTTCGAGCTCTTTCTTAAAGGTAAAAACCTGGTTGATTTGAGCTCTCATAAATTTCTCGAATTCCCGTCCAGAATCGTCCTCCACCTTAACCAGCTCCCTTCGATAAAAGCTTTAGTACAATTATCGACGGTAAGCCGGTTAAAGTTCAGTCGTATTATTCACTTTTATAAATTATTCGCTCAACGACAAAGGCTCTGTTGAAATCCTTTTTACTATTTTAGGAAGCAGTTTTGCAGTTTCTCCGTTCTGAGAACCAAGCACTCAGATTATTACTACAATAACTCGTCCATATCTGCACCTTTAAGCTTATTAACGAGCTTCTTTACTTCCTCCGCTCGATTACGGTCACATACAAGCACAGCGTCATCAGTTGTAACAACAATCAAGTCTTCCGCGCCAACACAACCAATAAAAGGTCCTTCCGCAGAAACGATGATATTGTTGGTCCCATCCACTATTTCACAGTCACCAAAAACCACGTTCCCCGCGTCATCCCTCTCAAAGAGATTTTCCAGGGCATCCCAGGTCCCCAGGTCCAACCAGTCAAAATCAACCGGTAGCGTCCATACACGGCTGGATTTTTCAAGAATCCCGTAGTCGATCGAGGTCTGGGGAAGCGTTGAGTAGTGACTTTCAGCCGCCTTTTCCCAGCTCCGGCTCTGCTGCCAATCATCCCGGATTTTTTCCAGGCCCTCACTCAGTCCGGGCATATACTCTTCTATTTCAGCTAATATCCGCCGCGCTGTCCAGAAAAACATGCCGCTGTTCCAGAGATAATCACCGGCTTCAATAAATTGGCGAGCTAATTTTTTGTCAGGCTTCTCAGTAAATTTTTTAACTGCAAAGACCTTTTTCTGGGAAAATTCTCGACTTTCTGATTCGTCATAATTGATATAGCCGTAACCTGTTGAGGCAAAGGCAGGGCGAATTCCAAACGTCACCAGTCCGTCAAGCTCAGTGGCGGCCTGGCTGGCCGCTTCGACCGCAGTGATAAATTTCTCTCGCGGACTAATACGGTGATCGGCCGGAAAGACTCCAATTACTGTCTCGGGCCCCAGCTCTTCGCGTGCGATCAGCCCGGCCCAGCCGGCACAGGCGGCAGTGTCCCTCCCTTCTGGCTCGCCAATAACATTTTCTGGCGGCAGGTCTCCACAGGCCTCACGCACCGGTTGACGGTGTTCCCGCGAAGTAATCACGTATATATTTTCAAGATTATAAACGTGACGCAGACGGCGGATAGTATTTTCAAGCATGGTTCGATCGTCCTCGAGGCTTATCACCTGCTTGGGCCGATCGCTGCGCGACATCGGCCAGAACCGCGTCCCGGTTCCTCCGGCCATTATCACAGCCAGCTTATCCATCGTTATCTCCTCCTTCATATTCCTGGAGATATTGCTCCAGGATCTGCTCGTGGTCAAAGGCAAGCTCCGGTATGCGTCGGTCGGGACTCCAGACCTGTGCTTCTTTTACATCTGTAGCCGCTTTTAATTTACCCTTTCCCTCGGCGGTAAAACAGACCGTTACAACGTGCTTACGCGGATCACGCTCCGGCCGCGAAAAAACTTTCCACTGCTTGATGTCTTCCAGCTCCAGTCCGGTCTCCTCACGCACTTCCCGTTCCACTGCTGTCTCAACGCTCTCCCCGTATTCCACAAAACCTCCGGGCAGTGCCCAGCCAAGCGGAGGATTTTTTCGTTTAACAAGAACTATCCCCTCTTCATAACGGATAATTGCATCAACCGCAAGATAGGGGTTGTGTGGGGTGAAATTCTTGGAACTCATGGTAGAGTCTCCTTTCAACCACTGAAATAAAAATCTTTGGCTATAGCAATTATTTTAACAGATAAGGTGGATGGTAAAAGGAAAGTGAGTGAAGTCGGGACGGCCGGATTTGAACCGGCGACCTCGCGCCCCCCAGGCGCGCGCGCTACCAAGCTACGCCACGTCCCGTTAAAATTGAGGAACAATATTATAAGTGAAAAGAATTAAATTTAAAAGAACAACGACCATTATCCCAGAACCTTCCCTCGGTTTCGTCATTGCCGGGCTTGACCCGGCAATCCATCTTCTTTACCCCCTTCAAGGGGGAAAAAGAAAGGGGGCATGAGGTCGGAAGATTTTACCCTTATCTAAAGTTCGCGCTCCACGAACTGGTTTATCTGTTCCAGCGCCTCCTTACAAATTTTCTTTATTTCAGCCGGGGCCTCCAGCAACTCCGGCTGCTTCTCCCACAACTTGAGTTTTTGCCGGGCCCCCTCCGTAGTATATTTCTCTTCGTGAAGTAAATGTTTAACTCGGCTCAGAAACTCCAGCTCCTCCACTCGATAGCGGCGCTGCCCACCGGGGGTCTTCTGGGGCTCAAGCTGTTCAAACTCCTCCTCCCAGTAACGCAGAGTATGCGTCTCAACGTCGAGTAACTCAGCAACCTCTCCAATCGAATAGTAAAGCCGATCGTCGGGCAGCTCAAGATTATCCATCTGCTTCATTGGTTTCCTCGTTAAACCGGTCAGTAAAATTATCGCTTGCTTTGTAGTGCACCACGCTTCGCTCCGGAATATGATGAAGCTCACCCGTCTCCGGGTTTTTCATCCGGCGGGCGCTATGTTTTCGAATTTCGAAGCGGCCAAAATTTTCTATTTTTACCGGCTCACAGTCACTTAATTTCTCCTCGATCTCGCCGCAAATCTTTTCGATTATGCTCCTTGCCGTTTTTTGAGTCACACCAATCTCAGCAATTTCCTGAATTAAACGTTTTTTAGTCGACATCTTCAAACTCTGCCTTCGCTCGCCGGGTCATCAATTCTTTTACGGCTTCGGAGGGGCTTAACTCGCCAGCAAGCACAGCCTCAACGGTTTTGAATAGCGGCGCTCGCAGGCCACCACTCCGAACCCGCTGCATTGCCAGCCTGGTAGCGTTAATTCCTTCAACCACCTGACCAATCTTACTTTTGGCTTCTTGAAGACTTAGTCCCCGGGCCAGATACTGGCCGCACTGATAATTACGAGAGAGCTCACTGGTGGCAGTCACTATCAGGTCTCCCAGTCCGGACAGCCCATAAAGCGTGCGTCGTTGTGCCCCCTCGAATTCTGAAACTTCACGAAGGTCGTTCATCCCCCTGGTGATCAGGGCCGCACGGGCATTAACTCCAAAACCAAGCCCGTCAGCCACACCGGCCGCCAGGGCTATTATATTTTTAAGAGCACCACCCATCTCCAGACCGATTAAATCGTCATTAGTATAAACACGAAAATAGTCCCGGAATAACAAAGACTGCATACGTTCACGGCCGGCGTTATCGGCGCCGCCAAGTGTCACCGTGGTTGGACGTTCACGGGCTACCTCACGGGCATGTGAAGGTCCGGTAAGTAAATAATAATTGTCTAGGCTGCCAAATATACGACTATAAACTTCACTCAAGCGTTTCCCAGTCTCCGGGTCAAACCCCTTGCTGAGCACAAGCACGCTGTCAAAATCCCTTTCTTCTTCCTCTAACTTCTCAATTACCGAAGCGAAAGCGTGCGAAGGAACGGCAACAATTAGAAGCTCACTGTCTTTTACCGCAGCACTGAATTTTTTCTCCACTGTCACGTTTGCCGGAAGCGACTGACCGGGTAAATATTGCTTGTTTTCACCAGTTTCGGCTATTGTCTCCAGAAGTGGCTCCTGAATATCCCAGAGCACAACCTCCTCCCTCTCCCCCAGCAACTTCCCTATCGCTGTTCCCCAGCTCCCGGCGCCAAGCACACAAACACGCATAATCAACACCATCATTTCTTAGTTGATTCAAAACATACCGCTCACGTTCACTGCTGAAGCCATATAACGTCCCACCGACCCATCACACGTCGACCTACCGTTCGTCAGTGCGGACCCCAATCCGCTCTTGACTTAATTCCTCTCCCCCCGAGGGAGAGGACACAGGTGAGGGGGGAACTTGATCTTGACCTCACGCCCGTCATGGCGGGAACGTATAACGTCCCAGGGCTTGACCCGCAATCCATTTTTTATGATTTCAGAACTTTCCCCGGCTATTATTTTACTACATTTCCTGTTTTGTTCAATTGTTGAACCCCCATCCTTCCGCTATTGGACATGAAACTTCAGAAGAAGTTGCTTGTTTGACTGACCCGGTTATCGTAGAATATTTGGCAGAAACATGAATCTTACCAGCTTAATTTGATAAATCTCCAACCGGGAATTTATAAAATTGATACTAACAGATTATCTTGCTTTGAATTCTGACAATTTATCTTCCCGACAGAGACTCATTTTTCACATCACTCTCTGCTTGCTCCTGCTGGCCGGGACACTATTTAACGGCTGCTCACCCGAACAGGAGGAGGATACCCAAACCGGAAAAGCTCCCACGGTCGAGGAAGAAGAGCTGCAGTTTACCGATTTTTCAGACACCGACCTCGTTAACATCCGGTCAAGCGCCAAAAACCTGGAGCCGCTTACCAGTCTGCTAATTTCACGAGAAAATGAAATTATTCTTGAACACTACCAGAATGGTCTCGCGCCTGGGGACGGAGTTAATGTCAAGTCTGCCTCGAAAAGTATCCTTTCGGCTCTGGTTGGAATTGCTCTCCAGGAGGGGGATCTTGAGAGTTTAGAAGCAACAGTTGGTGATTTTTTTCCGGGAAAATTACAAAATAGCTCTGAGAAACGTAAGAATATAACTGTTCGTAACCTGCTTTTAATGCGCTCCGGTCTGCAGACGACCAGTTTTGATAACTACGGTCACTGGACCACCAGTAGCAACTGGCTAGATTACGCTCTCAACCAGCCGTTTGTGGCAGCTCCCGGGAAGGAAACAGAATACAGCACCGGCGATTCTCATATCCTTGCCGCCCTGCTTACCCGGGCGACCGGTCGCGATCTAAAAGACTACGCTCAACAACACCTCTTCGATCCACTAAATGTCTTGATCCACCACTGGCAGAGGAGTCCCGAGGGCTACCGGTTTGGCGGCAACAACCTGACCATCTCCCCGCGGGGAATGCTCCGGCTCGGCAAACTTTACCTGAACGACGGCCGCTGGCAGGGAGAACAGCTTATAGCATCTAATTGGGTAGAAGAATCAACCCGGGCCCACGTTGAAGACACTTTTCACAGCTATCCCTACGGCTATTACTGGTGGAACAACAACTATCGCGACCTGGATGCCTTCTTTGCCTGGGGCTACGGCGGCCAGTTTATCTTTGTTATACCGGAGTTTGAAATGGTCATAGTTACAACCACAAACTTGCACTCTACTCCCAACGCTCGTGATTTCGTCGACTCGATTCACGAACTGCTGAGAGAAGATATTATTTCCCGCACTTTAAAACCCTGAATTTGGGCATTTCTCCCAGATAATACAAATTCTAATCCTTAATTTTCTTAACAACTTTACCTCCGAGGCAGTCAGTGACCGTAAAAACAGAGGCGGGGTAAATTTAAGAGATAAGCGGGACCGGCTATTGAATTGCCAAAGAAAGCGTGACTGCGGTTATACTCCTCGAACAGCTGCAGCAGCTCGTTTATTGTCCCGTTAATTATCGTTGAACCCGTGGCGAGTACAAAATCTGTTTCCTCCACCAACTGCCGGTTTTCCGTCTTCCCGTTCAAAACCCTTACACCCTCCCCCACCTGTTCACCAACCCGTTCCGGGTTCAAGTCACTGACCATCAAATTTTTACCGTAACTTTTATAACAGGCTTCGATGATAGCCGGCTGGTAGCCGACAATTCCCAGTTTATTCACTTCCGGATGATTTTCATCGAGCCACTCGACCATTCTCTGACCACATTTTTCCGGCTCCTCGTCTCGGCAGTGGCGAGTGCCCTCAATTAAATCAAGTTCTCGTAAGACAGCGTTGACGGCGGCAACAACCAGCGCCCGGTTGTGAGGCCGGTTTAAATTTAGTTCGAGCAGCTCCGAAATTGAGCCGCTGTAATCGGTTGGGCGGTCGGTGAACGCCTGCCCGCGCGAGTCGCCAAAGGTAGCTTCAATCATCACTTCTTCGCCCTGCTGCAGCGGGAAATCATCCCGCTCCGGGTCGCCGATTGCCTCCTCGACCTCCAGACCTCTGACAGCTATATCAATTGTCTTCTTTTCAAGCCCCTCTTCCCGTAGTATCTCCGTAAACTTCTTCCGGGTCGCCTCTAAAACTCCCACCATACAAACCTCCTCTCTTTCTTATACAGTATCATTTTTCTGAAAATTTAATCAGATGCTTTTTTCGGACAGGTAAATATTTAGCGCCGATTCAGACGCCATCCTCTCCACGGCCTGCATCGCCACATAACCCTTCAACGCACAGCTCTCCTTGGCCCCATCACAGCGAAGGCCGCGCAGAGCTTCCCGCAAAACATCAACCGCGGCCTGAATTTTGTCAATCGAACAACCTTTTTCATACAAGTAACCAGCCAGTAGCGAGAGCGCTGACTTATCCGTAAGACCACAGGTGTCAGAGATTCGCTGTTGTCGCTGAGTGAAATAAATTTGGGCAAGCACCGTAAACAAGGCCGTCACCAGGAAACTTTTTCCTTCCTCCTTATAACGTCGATAAAGGGGTAGGGCGACAAAAATTCCCTGGTTGCCGGAGCCGGTCAGGGTCTGGATAGGTAGTGATTCTCCCGCCATTCGCTGGAGTATCAGCGCCTCAACCTGGCGGGCCATAGGTTCACTATCGACTTCAAGCAGTTCAGCTACTTCGCCCTGCTTACAGATGTAATCACGCACCACTGCTTGCAGTTGACCGTCATCCAGCCATACTATTTCCCGGACCTGTTCCAAATTCTCAATTACAGCTCTCTGACAGCGGGGAGAAGTGTCTACAACCTCGCCGTTCAAAACAACTTTTTCAACGTTATCATGCTCCTCAGCGACCTCAACGACAGCCCAATTATCTCCGCTCCGCACGGTAGTACGGACAAAAACCCCATGGCGCTCTAACTCTTTAGCTACGAGCCAGTCCGGGCTTTTTATCAGCTGGTTAATTTGCCTGACATCTTCCTTATTAAACTCCAGGAACAGGTTAAGCTCGGGCGAATCTGCCAGGAGACCAGCCGCTGCAGCGGCTGCAATTCCCTTTTTTTTAACGGCGGGCACATTAACCGTTGAAGCATTGCGGTATACGTCCCTGGAAATTTCCAGTTCAACTTTAAGCTCGGCAGGGTTTGCTTCAATCCCTGCCTCCTCAAGTTCAATGACAGCCCGAGCGACCGATAATGCTATACAGGCCGGTTCAGTACAACCCACGACCTCCTTAATTTCCAAGTTTATCAGCTCAAGCCACTTTTGTATTTCACTCACCGGCTACACCTCCAGATGAATTTCTGATATCTACAAGTATATTATATCCATGATAATCGCCAGTCCTCTTCGCCTGTTTTTGCGATTGTTGTCCCCACGACGGCTCTAAACGTCTGTTCGGGATAGGTCGCAAAAATTTCTTCTGAAGCCTCCGTGCAGTGAAGGGGAACAATTACCTCAAGTCCCCGCAAGAGGGGCAGTTTTGAAAAGTCATGAAATCCGCCCACCAGGGCTTTAATTTTTCCAATCTTTTCAAAAGTTTGAAAAATTGGTGGAAGCCCGGGATGAGCGCAACCGGTCAGGACGAATAGTCCCGAGCCAGTTTTGACAGCCAGCGACTGCTCCTTAATCTCCTCCCCCAGCTCGCCGCTCGTCCAGACTCCCCCGGTAATTTCACGCCGGCTGCTTTCTTCCACAACTTCAGCCCGAGCGTTTATTTCCTCTTTCAGGTGCTCCGAAATAGAGGCGGGAAGATGAACTGTAACCCCAGGATGTAGAACTTCCGACAACCCGCCAATATGATCCCAGTGCGAATGAGAGATAAATATTCTCTCTATCTTATCGGGAGTAATACCAAATTTCCCCATATTATTCAGCAGTATTGTAGAATCCCAACCAGTGTCAAATAGCAGTTTTAACTCCGGCAGGTAACAGGACACACCCCAGCCCGTTCCATAGCCCCCCACACCTTCGTCGTCATAAAGTAGCTGGAGTTTCATCTTACAAAATCCAATTCGATAAGCGAGACAGTAACTTTCATTGGAGTTATCCTTTCTGTTTTTCCAGCTGATTACAATATAAAACTTTACCCTCGGTCAAAGCCTGACTAACCTTTTTACGGCCGGCCCGCAGTATTCGGTGAAAAGTGGGCTGGGATACGTCCATTTCCCGGGCCGCCTCTTTCTGCGAAAAACCCTCGTGGTCGCACAAACGCAGGGCTTCAAGCTCATCAGGGCGTAAGAAAATTTCCCCAGTTTGTGGCTCTCCCAGAGGACCAAATTTTCCCCAGCTCGGGTTGTGATTAATCCGGCGGCGACGACGTTCGCGCGGCGTCATAACCTTTTCCCCCCGCTACCTCTCTCTCCGGGAGGACCGCCCTGGCCGAGACCTCGCCCGCGGCGGCGATGGTCCGGTCGACCACTTCCTCTCCCCCCGCCGGGCGACCTGTAACCGGGATAACTTTGCGAATCCACGGTCGACTCCGCTTTGCGCAACTCTCCTTCTTTATACTCGTTAGCTGCTTCTGCTGCCGTCAGGCTACCGGCCACGTATGGCTTAACCCCTGTTTCTTCAAACACGGGAAAAACCTTGGAACCAAAATTACCGGCGATAACTGCCTCAACTCCTTCACGTGCCAGCGGGGCTACCACCTGGGTTCCGGCTCCACGCTCCGCCGAAGCGTGCTTGTTATCAATTACTTCAACTTCCTCGACCTGCTCCCCACCAACGTCAAAGAGGGTAAATTTCTGGCAGCGACCAAAAACAGGTGAGACCTGATCGTCACTGCCCCCCTGCGGTGTTGCTACAGCTACAATACCCATGGTTATACCTCCTATTATTTGATACTCAGTTCTGTTCAATAACTCACGTTCCACCCCCTTTGCCTGAAATACAATTTTTTCGAGTTAACAATTCTCATGACTATCAATTTTGTAAGGGGACGACCACCCTCTTTTTGAATATATATTCATTATATGTTAACCTTTTGCTACTGGCAAGTTTTTAGTTTACAAGATTTCGCCACTAAAAAGGAAAAGCGCTCCAAAGGCTTCCATTGCTATAAATTTTCGCTGCTAT
>PWHN01000098.1 GCA_003554945.1 bacterium | reverse complement strand
ACCAATTAAAGCCATAAAAAAAACCATCAATTCCCGATGGTTTTTCTATTTTAAAAGGTACCATTCCAAAAATAAGTGTTGGAAATACCCTATACAGTCCAGATGGTGGAGTTGAAGCACCCCGAATGTTATCCGCGTCCTTTAAATGGTTCGATACTTATTATTTGTTCAGGAGAAAGGTTAACATCATATTCTAGTTGAATATTATTAAGTGTAGTAGAATGCCCTTCACATAGCCACTCAAGACAACCCTCTAAAAATTCTTTGTTAGTGTATTCAATGTTTAAATCTTCTCTAGATACTTTATAAGATACTATAAAAAATCCAGGATTGTGTTTTTGCCATTCTTTGATTAGGTCAATTGATATCACTTTGTCAAGATTCACTATGAATTCAGGGGCATTGAGTAAAATACTATTAGAACCAGAATACATATTGTCGGGTTTTAAAAAATCTTCTTTGAATAAAATGGAGTTTATACTCATATCATTTCCTTCAAGTCTATATAAAACATTTGTTTCTACAATATCAGCCACGATTGGATTCCCTTGAAAGAATATTTTCTTGTGTTCAAGATCTACTTCTATCCCATTATCATACAGAAACTTTTGGATTCTATTCGATTGTAACCATCGATATGTATTCATCAAACCATTTTTATGAATATCGTCAATGGCAAATGTATTGGTGAAATGATGAAGTATAATGTAATCAAAATCGCACTTTGATGATTCGTTTTCATCTAAAATTTCACTGGCAGCCTCGGTAAAAAATACATCATTATTCTTATGATATTTACAAATTTCTGTCATGTTTTTTGACGTGATTCCCCAGATTTGATTGAGTGAATTTAGAATTCTAGATTTATTAGAAGCATCTAAAATTTTCATTTTAATTCCTTCAATGCTTTTACCATCTCATATTTTACACCTGTATCAAGCACTTCAAAGTGCTTTCTACCAGATAGAATCTTAGCCCTTTCGGCACCTCGAAGATTTTTTTCTTCTTGTGACCCCTTAGTTTCGGCCACGAAATAGAGTTTATGTTCGTCTTCAGATCGAATCACTACAAGCCAATCAGGGGAATAATTGCCATACGGAGTATCGATTTTAAACTTCAAAGGAAGTTTAGCATAGATTTCAACATCCTCGTCTGCTTCAGCATCCTTGGCAAATTCCTTTTCAATGATTGAATCGAAGATTACATGGTCATAGACATTTTTCTCACTGGAAATATCCAGTACATTGTCGTCCCTATATCCATAGAGGTCGGTATCATCAAAGATTTCACTCATGACATAATAATCATCTGTCTTATGGTACATGATGCCGTCAATCATGTATTCACGTTTTTTGGCATTGATGATTTTACTGACCTGGCGTATGAACACTTCTGGGTTGATGTTGAATTCCTTAATGCGTCTTGAACGTATGAGTATGTCAATGACCGTTGAACGCATCAGACCTGTCGCATCTTGAAGTCTGCGAATGAGGTCCGGATATCGGGGTTTTTCAAATTCATAGATATCCCCTACCGCCTGGTAGCGTATTGACTCATCGTTGATAACGCCACCTTCTGTCACGTTCAGTTTGGATCGCTCACGTCGAACCTTCTCAGACTCCACTTGAGGCATGCGGGTGATATCTTCTACAGTGTTGTAAATAAAGTCCTCCATATCAATATTGACCGAGTAGAACGTTTTCTGTTTGATTTTGTCAAAAGCTTTTTGGAAGGTATCGGAAAGGTATACTTTCTTATTACGCTCAACTTTCACCCGCTCGTTACGGTTCTTGATCTCGATGTCCTTGGACAGATCAAGCATACGCTTTTCGATTTTTTTCTTGAATGGCTCGTATTTTTCCGGAAGCTCCAATGAGGCTTTTTCGTCGTATACAGTATTATAGAACTTCTCAGTCACCTTGTTTCGTGTATTTAAATAGTCATTGTCCTTGAGGTGTTTATAGAGTTCTTCCGATTGTTCCTGGGACAGTTTGAGTTCATTGCCATCTGATTGTGTGACTTCCAAATCCGTGAAGCTGACCGGTTCTACCACACCGAATTTATAACCTGCCTCTTTCTCCATTTCACTTTGGAGCTGCTTCGCAAAGTCTTTATAGGATTCATTGGCCACAACCGAAAGAATGTTGTATTTCTCATCGTTGACACGGCTGCCTTCCTGGTCTACACAAATACGGAGGCCTCTACCAATCTTCTGGCGCTTGGTCATAGTGTCCTTGGTCTCTACCAATGTACAGACTTGAAAGACATTTGGATTGTCCCAGCCTTCTTTCAAAGCAGAATGTGAAAAGATGAATCTCAAAGGTTCTTTTAAATCAAGCAGTCGTTCTTTGTCCTTCATGATGAGCTCATAGGTGGAATCGTCCGCTTGTGTATCGCCCTTTGTATCTTTAAGTCTCCCCTTTTTATCCTTTGAAAAATAACCACTGTGCAAATCTTCCGCATCATAGTCGAAGTGTGAAGGAAACATTTCCTTCAAGTGTTTATACTTACCGTTTATCAGCCTGTCATATTCCTCTTCAAACCACGCAGCATATTTTCCGTTGGGTGCAGTCCCGTCATCCTT
>PWHN01000066.1 GCA_003554945.1 bacterium | reverse complement strand
TTTGACCTGGCAGATCGTTATGGAACGCTGGTTGACGCTTTCGACGGTGTGGAAAGCAATTTTATGTTAATTTCCTTTACCGGCGACTGGTTGTTTCCTACCTACCAGTCCAAGGAGATAGTGAAAGCACTGCATGCAAATGCCGCCGAAGTCAGTTTCTGTGAGATAGAATCCAACTATGGGCACGACGTATTTCTGCTTGAAAACGAGTCTCTTTTCAACGTGATCCGGCAATTTTTGGAAAATAACTATCTGCGAGTTAAAGCGAGGAGCGAGTAGAAATGGCACGGAGACTGGACTATCAATTTATCGAGGAACATGTGCCGTGTGGCGCCCGGGTACTGGACCTGGGGTGTGGGGATGGGAAACTGCTGGAGGAACTGATTGACGAGCGCCAGGTTGAGGGGCTGGGAATTGAAATAGACGAAGATATGGTTCGCCAGTGTATAGCCCGCGGTGTGCCGGTCTATCACGGGGACATGTATGAAGCCACAGAGATGTTTGACGACGGCTCTTTTGACTGCGTTATTTTGAGCCGAACCCTGCAGCAGGCACTGAAACCGGGTCGATTGATTGAGGAAATTTTGCGGATCGGCGAAAAGGGGATAATAAGTTTTCCCAACTTCGGTCGCTATACTTCACGGCTTCGCTTTTTATTTAGTGGTCGCCGTCCCTGCACGGGTGATGGCAACTGGTCCTGGTATGACACCCCCAACTTACATCCGTTAACAGTCAAAGATTTTGAGGAATTCTGTCGGGAAAAGGGCTTAAAAATACTGGGACAGGCTTATTATACGAAAGGATTTTTCTCCGTTCCTTCCTTCATGGCCAATCTGCTGGCCACTTACGCGGTCTTCGTTGTTACTGAATAAAGTGGCTCTGTTGAAATCTTTGCTGAAAATGGCTACTCAAAGGTGTTGGGATTCATTCTTCCGCGGCCTCAATTGAGAGTGTGATGAGTAGTAGTGAGTTGAGGTATAGCCGGTTGCATACCAGGGCCTCGTGGCCTGCAACCGGCTATAATTCCGAAAAACACCTGCAGGTAGCTCCCTGTATTAAGTGAAAGAGATATCTTCACTATTTTGTAGTGTAGCAGCTAACGTTGTTATTATTCAGTAACTCCAACCGGCATTAGAAGCCGTGGGACAACGTCGTCGGGGAGCTCAAGTAAACTGGTAGTTTGATCCTCGTCAAAAGCACCGACGCTAACCGTCCCAAGCCCCAGCGATTCGCACTGCAGGTAGATGTTTTGAGCGGCGTGTCCAATCTCCATGTCAGTGTAGCGTTCGGCCCGTTCCCCGTAGCGTGGTTCAATACGTTCATAGACGGCGCCGAAGAGGATGTTAACCGGTGCCTCGCGGACCCAGGCCTGTCCGAGGGCGGCCGCAGCCAGCTCTGAGGCAAAATCTCCCGCCATGTGCAGCTCGAGAGTTTCATCTTCGGGGTCAAAGCGGTAGACTCCCGGCTCGAGAGTCTCGACTTCGTTGATAATCAGGTAAGTCTCAAGCGGATAAAGGGCGCCGGCGGAAGGAGCGGTGCGAAAGCCGCGTGGTTCGTCGGTAATGCCCTGGGCTGCCCAGAGCAACTGGCTGATTTTTTCAAGGGGGAGTGGCTCGTCAGTATACTCACGAATTGAGCGACGATTGGCGAGAGCTTTTTCTATTGAAACGTCATCTTCCATGATCTCATCTCCCCGGTCGGGCTCAGGCAGTTCAATAATCTCTTCTGGACTGTTAACAGGTTCGGGTTCGTTGTTGCGAGCTGGTCCCCAGGTAAAAGTCAGACCGGCAATGACTAAAATTAGCAACGCTGCAGCTAAAATATACTTTTTCATAGATATGACCCCCCTTGTAGAGATTAAAAGCTTAAAATAGGTGCCACCCAAACTTTTTATAAGACTATAAATTTTTTAGGCTCTATTGAAATCCTTGCTGAAGCCGGGCTACTCGAGGGTGTTGGTAGTTATTCGAACAGCCTAACCCGGATAATTCCCGACAGCACAACTGTCGTGAATTATTCGCCCGCAGGGGCGCACCGAGCACTCAAGCTGTTGCCATGCGGAGGGAAAAAACACCCTGTAAAATTGGCATGCTTATTTTGATTTGCTTTATTTGCCAAATAAAGCTTGAGTGCTACCTCGTAGAGGCGAATTATGTTCGAAAACGAAGTTTTCGTGCATAATTCGGGCTAAGTAAAGGGTGTAGATATTTACTATCGTTTTGCAGTTTCCCCGTTCTGAGGACCGATATATTTCTGACATCATTCTCGTGGCCCTCGGGGCCACTTCCGAGGTATAAAGACCTCAAAACAACCCCATCCTGGGGTTTGAGGTCTTTATAAATCCGTCAGAAACAGATCGGTCCTCAGAACTACCGTGTTTTTTTACAAAGTAGTGTCCAACCCCTACTTGACCAAAAATAAACGCATAGAGAAAGATATGGGCTATCTGGCTTACAAAACGCAAAACTTTAGCCTGAACTATTCACGACAGCTTAACTGTCGTAAATAGTTCATCCACAGGACAGCCGTTTATCGTCTCCAAAAAAGGATTAAGCAATTATATTCCAGTCTGGCTATTTCTACA
>PWHN01000077.1 GCA_003554945.1 bacterium | reverse complement strand
CAAGAGACACACATATTTACTGTAAAGTTACTGTAAAGTTGCTGTAAAGCAGCATCCCAAACTAGCGGAGTTCATAATACGCCGTCGGGTCCGTCTCGGATTCAGCAACTTTCCTAAGGATAGTTTTATCTATCAACTTTTTTAATTTCTTACTTGCAGTCATTTTTGATTTATCTGAAACAGTGCAATGAGTAGTGACTTCAAAATTAGCTGTTGGAGTGACCAGATCGTAGACATGGCTTGATATGCGCTCTTCCAGGTAAATCAAGTCATCATCCTCATCATAACCTATGATTTTACGCGGCTCATCCTGAACACCAAAAAATATGAAACCGCCGCCCTGATTGGCAAAAGCTATAACTGTTTGAGCCAGATTTTTCCCCTCCGGAAACGATTCCTTAAAATCATGCCGTATTCCTTCCGGTTTTTTTTAAAGCTCCTTTATATCCATATTTCTCTCCTGATACTTGTGATAGCAACTAATTTGATCGTGAGATTTTCTATTTTATCAAATCGTAAACTGTCCTGATATTGGTATGGTATCGTACTTTTAGTTTTAAGTTGTTTGGAAATTATTTTTTGTGTACAGTAATTTACCCGTTTCTGTGAACAGGAGTGCTGTTTTGACTTCGGCGTCGGGCAGAGCTTTTTGTATTCCCTGCTCGTATAGTTGTAGTTGGTAGAAGTAGTGTTCAAAATCTTCTCGCAGTTCTTGCTCAGAATCTCTGCCGGTCGTGGAGTCCGTCTTGAAATCCACGATAGTTATCTCCTCTTCCTCAACCACCAGAAGATCTATAACTCCTGAGACAATTTCTCCGTCCCGGCGGTAGTTGACCGGATATTCTGTATGAAGCTCTACTTCTTCTTTTAACCAGCCTCGGCTGCTGATAGACTCAAGCGTCCGCTTGATGTCCTCCCGGGCCTCTTCGAGCCGGGGTTCTTCCATTTGTTCGCGGGCCACCTGATTTAAGACCGCATCAAGTCTGCCCCGCAATCTATCCAATGACGAGGGAGCGGTAGGTTTTGGTGGGTCAGTAGACAAAATTAGCTCCAGGCAGCGGTGGACAAAGTTGCCAAAATCCATGCCGTAGCGACCATGTTCAAAATCATGGGCCCGCAGATTAAATTTATTACTCATTTTCTGGTGGGGATCCGTCCACTCAACCATTTCTTCGCGGACCTGCTCATAGTTTTTGTGCCACTTCTGCCAGGTTTGCTCCTGCCGGGCGGTTAATTCAGGATCGTATACAACTTCAGGTGAGTCAGGCCGGGACAGCGAGAAAGGCGGCTCAATTTCCTTCGGTCCTCCAAAATTGTATACTTCAGCCTCATCCAGAACTGGTCCAAACATATCGTTATAAACTTTTGCTTTTGTTGAATCACCGTCCATGGGCCAGGGAACTACCAGCCGGTCCCGGGCCCGCGTAGCGGCCACGTAAAAGAGTCTCTTTTTTTCTGCTCCATCCATATCCTTCTGGCGCTGTTTGTAGGACTTAATCGGATGGTGTTCGACTGAGTAGCCGTGTAGATCCAGGAACCAGCGTTTCCCTTCCCGGTCAATCCCGGACGTCCCCGCGCTGCTTCTGCCCCCGCTTTCCGCGCCGTCAAATAGAACAACCACCGGGAACTCCAGACCTTTCGCCTGGTAGGTGGTCATCAATTTTACGGCGTCTTCTTCAAGTGAAGCCGGGGCGTTTATATCCGGTTCCGAATCAATCCACTCGCGCAGGCGCCGGGTAGCGCCGTCGTAATTAAGCCCTTCATTGCGGGCGATAGTATTCAAGCGAGCAACAAGGTGGTATAAGTTGGTCAGTTGCAGGGAACCGTGGGGTTGTGAACTTAAGTAACGGGCAAGGGCAGTTTCCTCCAACAGGTCGAGTGCTGTTTCTACAGGAGAACGAGAAAGGCGTCTTTTCCTCAACTCTGCCACTATATCCTCAAGCTCCCGGCGGCGACAGGCCGCTTCTTCCAGCTCAGCGGTTATTTCTTCCTCGGCCAACTGACCTGTAACCAAATCGCCGTAATCAACGGCAAAAAATGGCGGACGTTCGAGGGCGGCACGGGCAACACCATCATCCGGGTCGGATATCGCCCGCAGGCCAAGGATAAATTGTTTAACCAGGTCGTCCTCGAGAAAAGTCGAGCCGCCGGACACCTGGACCGGAATTCCCTGGCGGGCAAATTCACGCAAATAGGCGCCAAAATGTGTTGTCGCACGGCCCAGGATGGCGACGTCCGAATACTGGCAGGGTTTCTTTTCGGGCTCCTCCAGCGAAGCTTTCGGTTTACGCACCTCTTTTTCCGGCTCCCCGCTGTGATTGGTAAGCCAGCGCAGGTAAGCGGCAACTGCTTTAGCTTCCAGCTTAATAGCTTCAGGTTTATTCAAATCGTCCCGCTGGTAGGTCAGCAGTTCAAACCGGCCCTGGTTATCGTTTTTCTTGAAGGGCGGACAGGTAATCACCGGTTCATAACGCGCTTCGCCCGTCGAAGAGTCATAACCTCTCTCATCCTCTTCGGATTCACCGAGATAACTCGGGAAAGCTTCATTATAGAGGGAAATGAGTTCCTCTTCACTGCGGAAATTGGTCTT
>PWHN01000107.1 GCA_003554945.1 bacterium | reverse complement strand
TATTTGGTTTGATGAGATTATAGGGCGAAAAAAACAATGAATCAACGATTATAATTTTAGTATAGGTATAATTTCTAAGGTGAGGTCCGAAAATTCTATAAAAACTCTCGGTTCCCTCCGGTAAGTTTAATTTTCAACCGGTGGGCTAACTCCCCCGCATAGTCCTGTCACTATTTGTCCGTTTACTCCCTTCTTGATCCTCGCTATCGTTGTTACAGTTCAGCTAAAATTTTTACAAAATACACTCAAGGGATTGATTACCATGTATTTTGATTCGAACCGACCGTTATCCGTATTGCTGGTTGATAAGAATCCCGAGGTGCGAGAAGATTTTCGTGATATAACGGATGAACTTTCACTTCCTGTCAAGTTAACAGTAGCGGATGAAACAGGGGTTGTCCCGCCGGCACTTGCAACGGATAGGTTTGACCTCCTTTTCATAACTCGCGGACCGTATTTCCCCGACTGTTTTTCTTTTTACGACTCTTTAAAGGAGGATGGATTTAACCTACCGCCTGTTGTTTTGATTACGGAAAAAAGTTCTGAAAAAGAAGCAGCCGGCTGGTTTAGAAGGGGAGGTGAGGGTTATATTTCTTGCGATGGCCTGAACCCTTCCGCTTTAGAAAATTCGTTCCGGACTGCGCTGGAAGGAAACTCAAAATACAGCAGGGCCCGGAACCATGCATTATATGATCCTCAAACTGGCCTGTGGCGAGCAAGGTATTTGGTGGAAGAGTTTGAATCGTTAAAAAGAATCAATTCCAGTGAAATTACTATAGGTGCCAGTTTGATTGAGGTAAGGGGGGTGTCGCAAGTTAGGAAAGAAGGCGGAGTTGGAGCCCGGGATTCCCTCCTCAGGGAACTGGGAGATAGTTTAAAGAGCATTATTGTTCACACCGGGGCTTGCGGTCATTACTCCGGGAACAGTTTCTGGGTTTTTTTCAAAAAATCTCAGACCAACCTGATGCCTGATAAGTTAAAAACAGTTAAGAAAAAATTTGACCGGATACTCGAAAAAACAATAAATAATAGCTCAACCAGGACTTTATGCGCCGGAATTAGATCGAGAACAATCCCGGACAATTTTTCCCTGATCCAACGTAAGCTGGACCTGTTACTTCTTAAAGCCTCTAATTTAGTGGGGTCCAGAATTATCATGAATTCGATATAAATTAAATCAGGGTGGCAGGTCGGATTTTACTGATAGTCCCACCACTATTTGTCCGTTGTTCCGGCTGGTGAAGCGGCCTATACTTTCATTGTTAGCCGGAAAAGGTTAAACGTAAGTTTTAATTTTTATAAATTTCAATACGAAAGGTGGAATAAAGATGTATCCGCTTGATTTGCTAATTATTGAGGATAATCCGGCAGACCTGGAAATAATCAGACGGTACTTACAGGAGATCAATTCGTGGGATTTTGACATTCGTTGCTCAAGGGATTATTATGAAGCCAAACGGATGCTGGAGGCCTATCCGCCCGACCTAATTATACTTGATCAGAAGCTTCCTGACAAAACCGGGTTGCAATTGCTTAAAGAACTTCAGACGCAGGATTCGTACATTCCGGTTATTATGCTTACCGGAGCCGGAACTGAAGCCTTTGTTTCCCGGGCAATCCGGCAGGGCGTGGACGATTACATTGCCAAGGCCGACCTCAGCATTAAGATGCTGGAAAATTCAATCAAACATGTAATGGACGAGTTATACGAAAAAACGAAGCAGAATTTAAAATTGCTTTCACTTGAACAGAAGAATCGACCTACCACGGATGAACTTACCGGTTTATACAGCCGGAGTGCACTTGTTAACAGGATCAACCGGGAAATTAACCTGGATAATGGAGCCGGAGGGCCGTTGTCACTGCTATTTATTGACCTTGATAATTTTAAAAAGGTCAATGACAGAAAAGGTCACGTTATCGGGGATAAACTACTGAGGCGAGTCGCCGAGGAACTGGTTTCTTCCGTCCGGGAACAAGATTTTGTTGCCCGGTATGGAGGCGATGAATTCTGTGTGTTACTGCCGGGGACCGGAGCGGATGGGGCTGAAATTCTGGCCAGGAAAATTGTATCCCTGCTTGAAAAATTATTTCAAGACTGGCTTTCCAGGCAGCAGATGGTCGAAGAATTATCCGTAAGTATAGGTTTGACGGAGTTGACCGACTCTACTGATTCCGTCGAGTCCCTTATTGAAAGCGCTGACAGAGCAATGTATAGAGCAAAGGAAAACGGCGGCGGTTGTATAGCCTCAATATAGCTGCCCTGCTAACAATGGTTGCAAATAGGAGGGACGGGGGGCGTTTGTCATTTCTTTGCGGTGACAAGATATTAGTGATTAAGAAATTAAAAGATTGAGCAGCAGCCAATTCAAAGATAAAGGTAAAATCTATTTCAAACTGGTGAGTGGCGTCGAAGCCATGGAAAGGTCAAGAAAATGATCAATGAGTGATATTTGGAAATATTTTAAGTATCCGGAGATTATTGTTCCTGTAGGATTACTTTTGATGTTTGGGTTAACTATGTCAGGTTATTTTAGTTACCGGGCTTCCCGGTGGCATCGCGAAAATGTAGAAATTAAAGAGGAAGCCC
>PWHN01000029.1 GCA_003554945.1 bacterium | reverse complement strand
AGAGGCTGATGAATATGAGAAGCATCTTTATATAGAAAAGGACGGCAGATTTAAAACAGAGCTTGGTAATTGGGAAAAAGAAGTTTTGGGCTTGACCCGGTTTGGTGGACACCTTAATATTAGAAATAATTATTGATAAGGGAGAGATGAAACCATGCCGAGATCAAGACCGCCATATCCGCAGGAATTTAGAGAAGAAGCAGTACGCTTGGTAAGGGAAAGCGGGAAGAGTACGGGCGTGATAGCCAAAGACTTAGGTATAGCAAATGAGACTTTGCGTAACTGGGTCAGGCGGCAAGAAATTGAAGAAGGGAAACGGGAGGGTTTAACGGAAGGAGAACGGGAAGAATTAAGGAAATTGAAACGGGAGAACCAGTTATTGAAAGAAGAGCGAGAGATATTAAAAAAAGCCGCTGCCTTCTTTGCCGGGGAGACCAACGGGAAACGATAGCTGTATACCGTTTTGTGAAGCAGGAGAAGGCTAATCATCCCGTCAAGTTAATGTGCCGAATTCTGGATGTCTCCACCAGTGGTTACTACAAATGGCGGAAAAGGAAAGAATCAGCCAGAGTCAAGCGGGATTCCGAGCTTATTGAATGTATAAAGCAGATTCACAAAAAGAGCCGGGGAACATACGGAGCTCCGAGAATACATGCTGAATTAAAGCTGGGTAAGGGTATTTGCTGTTCCCGAAAAAGAGTGGCACGACTTATGCGTAAAGAAGGCTTAGAAGGCGTATCCCGCCGCAAGAACAAAGGTTGCACTAAACGAGATCCGGTCCGCCAATCTTTTCCGGACTTGGTTAACCGGAACTTCACCGTCAATGAATTGGACCAGCTGTGGGTGGCTGATATAACGCAGCATAAAACGGATGAAGGGTGGCTTTACCTATCCAAAGTGCTTGATGCCTGTTCCCGAAGAGTAATAGGCTGGAGTATGGGTGAGCGGCCTGTTGCCGATCTGGTCGTAAACGCTGTAAATATGGCGGTAAAAAACCGCCAGCCTCAAAATGTTATACATCATTCCGACCATGGAAGCCAGTATACATCACTTGTTTTCAGCAACAGGCTCCAGGAAGCCGGAATAATGGGCTCAATGGGTTCGGTAGGAGATGCTCTGGATAACGCCGTTTCAGAAGCCTTTTTCGCCAGTTTGCAAACCGAATTGTTGGACAGAGATACCTGGCCTACCCGCATGAAGCTTATGACGGCCATATTTGAATACATAGAGATTTTTTACAACCGCCAGCGCCGTCACTCTGCATTGAATTACCTGTCACCGGTAGAATTTGAAGGGAGGTGGTACAAATCTAAAAAAACCAAAGCTTTGGCTTCATAACCAAAGCGAAAAACTGTCTACTAAACCGGGGCAACTCCACCAATTTGCACTCTCATTCCTTGCTGTTGAACTTAACTTATAAGAATTGCTTTTTGGGTTATTGTTGAGAAAATGTTGAGAAAATGTTTAGTAATTAGCTTTATACTAAAGCTAAAAGAAAGGGGTGAAAAGTAATGCAAAGTTATATGTGTCAGCTATCTGATTAAGGAAATAATCTAATAGAAAGGATGTTGTGAAAAATGGTAAAAGTTTATGCTTTGAGCACCTGCCCGTGGTGCAAAAAGACAAAAAAACTTCTGGATGGAAAAGGGATAAATTATGAAGCAGTCGATTTGGATCTGCTGCAGGGGGAAAAGCAAAAAGAAGCACTGGAACAGGTGGACAGGCTTACTTCGAATCGCTCTTTCCCCCTGCTCGAGATCGGTGATACAGTTATCCAGGGCTACAAAGAAGAGGAAATCCGGGAGACTCTGGGAGATGAAAAATAAAATTTACTGTCCCGTTTGCAGACTCTATTTTGTCTCTAAAGAACCACTTGAGCCAGGCACAGAGGTCATTTGCTTGGTATAAGTAGTTAAGTATAAGTAGGAGTTGATATCTCGATGGCAAAAGTACTGATTTTGTTCTATTCTATGTACGGTCATGTTCATCGCATGGCCGAAGAAGTTGCCAAGGGCGCAAGGGAAGTGGAAGGTGTACAAGCGGATATGAAACGGGTTCCCGAAACATTGTCCGATGAAATCTTGGAGCAAAGCGGTGCCTTGGAAGCACAGCAAAAGATGGCAGGTGTCTCCGAATGCAACCGGCAAGAGTTAGCTGATTATGATGCTATAATCTTTGGTACTCCCACGCGGTTCGGCAACATGGCGGGGCAAATGCGGCAATTTTTAGATGGCACTGGCGGGTTATGGGCCGCAGGTGCCCTGGTGGGCAAACCGGGGGGTGTTTTTACCAGCAGTGGCACCCAGCATGGTGGGCAGGAGTCTACCCTGCTTAGCTTTCATACTACCTTGCTGCATCATGGAATGATAATTGTAGGTCTTCCCTATACCTTTTATGGGCAGACTCGCACCGATGAAGTAACCGGCGGTACACCTTACGGGGCTACCACCATTTCCGGTTTCCAGGACGATCGCCGCCCCAGCGAAAACGAATTAGAAGGCGCACGTTTCCAGGGGCGGCACGTGGCTTCCCTGGCTCAAAAACTGGCATCTGTATAAAAAAATGAAATGGATGATTGGGGGTGCGGAGCTTCATAGTTTACAGCGGGAGCTCCGGCCCCTTAGT
>PWHN01000053.1 GCA_003554945.1 bacterium | reverse complement strand
ATCTGCCAGGATATTAAGATGAAGTAACCGGGGTGAGGGAATATTTGTTTATAAATTTTTCCATGTCGGTTCGTGAACCGCTGATCAGAAGTATGTCGCCTTTCTCAAACTCCTGCTCGCCGAAAAAGGGGATAATTAGCTCCTCACTGCGGATTACGCCGAGCACAATTATGTTATAGCGGCGTCTTAGCTGCTCGTCCATGGCTGATTTACCTGCCAGTTGACCGGCGGTAACCGGTTTCACCTGGACTTCAAGTTCAAAATCCAGCATGTGTTCGCCGACAACGTATCCGGCTAAAATACGGCTTGTTACGCGGGGCAGACCCTCGACAAAAGTAGCTCCCGCCCGGTAAAAAGATTCAATTGTTTCGTTCTGATGCGATTGAACAAGGAGATTAGCTTTTTTGTTTAATTCACGAACAAGCAGAGTGATCATAATTGCTGTATCGTCGGCGCTAACAGTAATAATAACTATGTCGGCCGTTTCTACCCCGGCTTTTTTGAGAACCTCTTTGCTGCTTCCGTCACCAACTATATCTACTTCTTCGGCCAGAATGTCGTCTATTACGGTGACTTCAACTTTTTCTTTTTCCAGCCGCTGTTTGGCCGCGCAGCCTTCGCTGCCAAAACCAATTATTACAGCGTGTTGTTCCCCGGACTCCAGGTTATTGCCTGCAAAATAACTGGATAATTTATCGAGTTCGTCTTGCTTATCGGCCAGAAGCAGAACGTCATTTTTATGAAAAAGGAAGCTCTCGTCCGGGCTGGCGATAAATTGGTTCTGCCGGCGGACTCCTATCAAATTAGTTGCCAGCTTTTCACGTAAGCTGGAGTCCCTCAGTCGGCGACCTATTAACTGGTGGTCTCCAATCAGCGGAAACTCATAAATTTGAAAATCTTCAGGGAGTTCACAGCCAAAATCAAGATTCATTCCAGTGCGGGTGAAAAGCCTATCAACAAGCCAACGTCCAACAATTTCGCCCGGATAAACAATTTTGTCAATACCAGCCTGGCGAAGGTGAGTAGTATGCTCGAGGCGGCGGGCTATAGCGATTCTCTCCGGTGGCGGGTTCACTTCAGCCGTCTCGATAAGTTCCTGCAGGGCCAGAGAAGCGGTGACATTCTGTTCATCTCTACCGGCAAGCACAAAATGGGAAGCCTCGACAGCGTTCGCTTCGCGCAGCACAGCCAGCTTTTCGGGATCGCCCCAGAGGACATTCCGTTCCTCGCGGAATAATTGGGTTGCCAGGTTTTCGTCCGGTTCAACCAGCAGGTAGGGAAGATTGCGCCGCTCCAGTGTGTTTAACAGGCTAAGCAGAGCGTCGTTATAATATCCGATTAGCACATGCCGGTTGGGACCATCGTATTTAATCGGGGGCTGTCTACGCAGTCGTTCTTGCAGCCAGGGGGAGAGAACCAGCGGAATAGCCGTAACTACAATTAATATTCCGGCGAACTGAGTAATAATGACCAGAATCTGCATTGCCGGCTGCTCCCAGGGGGCATCCTGGCCGTAACCGACGGTGGTCATTGTTTGAGTTACAAACTCGACAGACTCCAGGAAAGTACGGGGTCTTTCTTCCAGGTATTCCATTCCAAGATTATGACCTACCGCTAACCCTAACACTACCAGAAGAAAAACAAGACCGACTAACAACAGCCGTTGACTGTAGTAACCACCCAAGTAAATCACCTCAAATCGTTTGTTTCAGTGAAACAATGCCATCAATCATACAATAACAAGGCCTCGGAGGTAAAGTTGTTTAAAAACTGTGAACATATAATACAATGGTAGACATTATGGCTTATCCACCACGTCAATTTCATGAGGGATACTGGTATCACATTTTCACCAGACAACAGCGGGGAGCTCCGCTGTTTTATACGGAGGACGACCGTCTCACCTTCCTGAGAATACTCGACTTAGATTTTGATCGTCTGGGAGCCTTTATCGGCGGGTATAGTCTGTTGACCAATCATTATCATTTGCTTGCTCGAATGGGCCCGGTTCCTTTTGGACGTATCTTTCAAACTGTGCACATGAAATACGCTCGATATTTTAATTCTGTTCATGCGGGGGATGGTAATTTGTTTAAAGATCGTCCGGGAATGAAGATTGTTCTTGACGACTCCTATCTGCTTCAACTTGTTCCCTATATTCATCAGAATGCTACTGAGGCTGGACTGAGTGATAACCCTGAAGATTACCAATGGCACTCTGATCGCTATTACCGCTCACAAAGTCCCAACATTGATTTGCGCAGCTGGCAATTTCCGTCCCATTTTTGCGGCAGCGATAGAACAGAGTTATATGCCGAATTAATGGGGGAAGAAGTTTCTGAAGATTGGGAAGGGGGAGATAATTACATAGGCTCAAAGTCGGAGTGGAAAAGCTTGAGTCGACGGGAAGAGGGCCGCGAAGGAGAGGCCTACCGGGATACTCGGGGGCGCAGAAGCAAAGAGCAAATTGCGAATGATGTTGTAAGAGGAACTCAGTGGACGGTGGAAGATTTGAAGAGTCCAAGCCGTGACCGGGAACGTTCTGCACTGAGGCAGGAGGCTATGGTAAAAATGTATGAAGAAGGTTACGGCCAGTCAGAAATAGGTCGGTTTTTTAATCGAAGTAAAGGGGCGGTTTCTTATGCCATTAAAAATTATGATACTTAAGTTTTTTAACAACTTTACCTCCGAGGCCCAGAGGAGATGGGTGGTGGGGAGTTTGGTTTTGGTGGGTGGGCTGGTTTTTTTAGCCTGGTATTATATGGGGTTGGGTTTGCGTAATGAGCCGGCTGTCAGTCAGGAGCTGACGTCAGCCACGCCTGTTTTAGAGGACGTGGAGTTAGAGGAAGCAATGTTTTATTCACAGCTTGAAGACGACCGAGTTCAATGTGAACTTTGTTTTCGCAACTGTGTAATTCCCGAGGGAGAGCGGGGTTTTTGCCGGGCCCGTGAAAATCGGGAGGGTAAGTTAAAGAGCGTAGTTTACGGTCGGCCGGCAGCGGTGCACATTGATCCGGTAGAAAAAGAGCCTCAGCACCACATGCTGCCCGGTTCGGATATACTCTGTATCGGCACGGCGGGCTGTAACTATGCCTGCAACCACTGCCACAACTGGCACCTGTCACAGCGTGCGATTGAAGATATGCGTGTCTACGAGCTGCCGCCGGAGGAAGTAGTGGCTCGGGCCAGCGAGGGGGATGTTCCAACTATATCGTTCACCTACAACGACCCAATTGTATCTTACGAATACTTGTATGACACCGCGCGGTTGGCGCAGGAGGAGGGGATAAAAATACTCTGGCACTCCAACGTGGCTATTAATCCCGAGCCTTTAAAAAAGCTGCTGCCGTACACGGATTCAATAACTGTAGACTTGAAGGGATTTTCGGAGGAGGCTTACGCTAATTCAGAGGCGGAGCTGGAACCGGTGCTGGAGGCGCTGGAAATCATTGCCGAACACGACGTCTGGCTGGAAATTGTCAATCTTGTCATTCCGACGATAAACGATTCCCCGGAAGAGATCAGGGCCTTGAGCGAGTGGGCAAAAGAAAACTTAGGACCAGAAGTTCCCCTCCATTTTTCTCGTTTTACGCCCGCCTACCGGCTCACCGACCTGCCGCCGACGCCGGTGGATACTTTAGAAGAGGCCGCTTCGATAGCGGAAGACGTGGGAATTCATTACATAAGCATTGGAAATGTGCCGGGGCACCGCAGAAATTCCACCTTCTGTCCCGAGTGCGGCGAGAGGCTTATCCACCGGGTACATTTTTCAGTGTTGGAAAATAAAATTGAAGATGGTCGTTGTTCCGAGTGTGGTCACGAAATCCCCGGTATCTGGAAGTAGTTTTCATTTAAAATGAAGAAACGGTTGAGTCTGGCTGTTGTGGTGATGGGCTTTAGTGGTCTTGTTGCTCAAGTTTTACTGCTGCGGGAATTTATGGTCAGTTTTGCGGGGAACGAGCTAATCATCGGAATAATACTCGCCAACTGGCTTCTGCTGGAAGCGCTTGGTGCGGGGCTGGGTGGGTATATTTTCCCGAAAAAGGGGAAGCGGCCCGAGCTGTTTGTAAGCATAAACATTGTGTTTGCGCTAAGCTTACCCCTGGTTACAGCAGCAATCCGGCTCCTGCCGGCCTATGCTCCCGGTGGACCCGGGGAAGGGGTGGGGTTACAGACAGTTTTAATTTTCTCTTTTTTAGTTCTGCTGCCCGTAAGTTTGAGTCACGGGGCTCTGTTCAGCGGTGGCTGCCGGATCTGGACTCACTACGTTGGCCAGCCAGCGGAAACCGCCGGCCGGGTTTATGTGTTAGAAAGTGCAGGCACGATCCTTGGTGGTTTAGCTTTCACCTATCTGCTGGTGCTTTACCTGCCATCCTATGCTATCGTGCTCTTAGTAGCTGGGCTAAATCTTGTTATTAGTTTTTTTCTCCTACCATTTAAACGGTCTGAAGCTGGCGTCTGGAGCTGGAGTCTGGCCGGGCTGCTGACAATTCTGATTATTGTCCTGGGTGCGGGCACTATTACTTCATATTTTTATCAGATTGACCGCTATACTCTCGGCCGTCGCTGGCCCGGGCAGGAGCTACTATTTTCGGAAAATTCTATCTACGGTAACATCGCGGTAGCCCGGCGGGGTGCTCAGCGAACTTTTTATCAAGACGGTCAACCGGTAACTACACTGCCTGACCCGGATCGCGTTGCTTTCGAAGGATTTGTTCACATACCTTTGCTTTTTCACCGCCAGCCCCGGGACGTACTGGTTCTCAGCGGGGGAGCCGGTGGGGTAATAGACGAGATGCTCAAACATAATCCTGACCGACTCGACTATGTAGAACTTGATCCACAGCTACTGGAGACCCTTAAACGTTTTCCCGATCCGTTAAGCGAGCGAGAACTGACTGATCCGAGGGTTAACCTTCATCATCGGGACGGCCGCCGGTTTATTGATCGATCAGAGCGCCAATACGACGTGGTGTTAGTTGGTTTCCAGGAACCATTTAACCTGCAAGTTAACAGATTGTTTACTCGGGAGTTTTACGAGAGCCTGGCGCGCCGTCTGAACTCAGAGGGGATCCTGGCCTTCCGTTTGCCGGGTTCAATGGCCTATCTCAGTGACGAAATGAGAAAATTAAACGCCAGCGTCCGCTCAGCTCTTGAAGAAGTTTTTGCTTCCGTAGTTTCTCTGCCCGGTGACGCGGGGATCCTTCACCTGGCGTCGCCGGACGAGACAGCATTCGCTGCGGATAGTATGGAACTGGGCCAGCGGATGCAGGAACGTGAAGTTGACGCAATGCTGGTCAGTAAAGGTTACCTCCGGCATCGATTCGATGACCGCCGCCGGGACTGGTTTCGGGAGCGAGTAGAGCAGACCGAGGCCCGGGCGAACCTGGATTTTCGACCCGGGGCTGTCTACTTTTCGCTGGCCCACTGGTCTTCTCTATTTTCCCCCTGGCTGCGTCCGTTATTCAGCTTCCTGGAGAGGTTGTCTCTGACTAAGTTGTTGTTCGTCCTGGGCGTGGGGGGAATAGTTCTGGGTGGGGTTGTGCTTAGTTTTGCCACCTCAATACGTCCGACCCTGTTTCTGGCAATTTTAACTACCGGTTTTGCCGGCATGCTCTTTGACCTGCTGGTCATATTTTCCTTTCAGAGTCTCTACGGCTACGTTTTTTACTGGGTGGGATTACTGATAACCGCGTTTATGGCCGGGTCTCTACTTGGAGCCCTTGTCGCTAATAGGTACCTCCGCGATGATAAACCAGCCCTGGAGTTATTTTTTGGTATTGAGTTGTCACTTGTTATACTGGCTCTGCTTCTTCCACTGGTGTTAATTTTTTTCAGACAGCTCGCGGTCTCGCCCTGGCCTTATCACTATATATTTCCTTTGCTTTCCTGTCTTTCAGGGTTGTTAATTGGTGCCCAGTTTCCCCTGGCAAACAATCTCTTCATTTCTTCCGACGAGGAATCTGTAGGGAGAACAGCCGGCCTGCTCTACGGGGCTGATTTGCTTGGCGGTTGGATAGGTGGTATTGCCGGTGGAGCCGCGTTGTTGCCCCTGCTGGGGCTGGTGGAGACATCACTCTTTGTCGGCGGCTTAAAGTTAGTTAGCATCTTACTGCTGGGATTTGCCCTGTTTTTGTATGGCCGTTGAATGTTAAACTGAACGATAGAAGAGTTATCGTAATTGTTTATCGCCTACTGTCAAATGCGGTTTAGTTCGTCATTTCGGGCAAACGACCGCAGGGAGTGCGACACGGAATTCATCTGGTAGAGCAGTAATCGGTAATCAGTATTCAGTAATCAGTAACGTCAAAACCATGTACCGAACATCAATTACCGATCACTAATTAGAGCCTCTCCGAAAAGTCCCCTCTCCCCTGGAGGGAGAGGGCTAGGGTGAGGGGGATAAAACGTCACAATTGTTGTTCGGCCTCTACGAGGCCTCTTCACCCCCACCTTAATCCTCCCCCCTCAAGGGGGAGGAGATGTTTAACCCTTTTCGGAGAGGGTTAAATTATCGGTGTTCCACCGATTACCGAATACCGAACACCGATTACTGAACTTCTTGCGGGTCGAAGTCCGCAATGACGAGCGTAAGATCAAGACCATAAAACCATGTTGCGGGTTGTGAGTTACAGGTTAAAACCAATAACTGGAAACTATAAACTGGAAACCGGAGACCTTAAAATGGATTGCGGATCGAGGTCCACAATGACGAACGTTAGCTCACGCCCGTAATGACAGTGAGGGCGTTAAACAGTACAAATCAACAATGCTTCAAGCCGACGCAAATGAAATTGTCAGGCGATCCTTCTGCTAAAATTAAAATGGTGATAGCAATGGGATTAATCAACGAAAAAAGTGAGATATTAATACCACTTGTTCTGGTCGGGTTATTCTTAGTTGTTTTTGTCGTTATTATAGGTTTTCAGCAGCCCGTGGAAGAGGAAAAAAGTGTCAGTGTTGAGGAGGGAGAAGTAAGTTTTGGACAGGTGCAGGTTGAGCCCGGGGAGAGAGAAATACGTTTTCCGGCCGAGGTGCAGAAAGCCGCCGGCGAAGTTACTTTTTTACTCCATCTGCAGGGTTATGAGTGGCTGAGAGAGGAGTCGGCTATTGTTTCGTCTGCCCGCCTGGCAGATCTGCAGGAAGCGGTAGCGCTGCTGGACTGGGCCCTCTGGGATGAGCTGTGGTATGAAGGTGGGCTGGGTTCAGACGCCAGAATGGATTTACGCTTGCGTTTCGCGGGAGAGACTCGCTCCGGCGAGGAGCTGGTCGAGCGCGACGAGGTCGATCCCTGGGAGTTGATTTTCTTTGGCTCGCCGTATTTTGATGATATGGCACTGGAGACAACGAGCGTCATCGATTGCCGGAATTGTCCGCTTTATCCCTTGGAAAAAGAGCTAATCCGGGAGGAAATAACGTGGGGAGAATCGCTGCAACTGCGGGAAAATATATTAAGGGCAGGGAAAAAACTTGAAATGATAATTTCTATTCCAGAGGTAGAGGAGTAGTGAGTTACCGGGCGCTGGAGCTCTTTATTCTTGGACTGACAGTTGCGTATGGTCCCTGCCTACTGTTTTGTTCTCCGGCTATTCTTGCTTATATAGGTGGGACAAGTCGCGGCTGGCGCAGCGGTCTGAGATCGGCCTTAACTTTCAGCCTGGTTCGTTTGCTGGTCCAGGTTGTCCTGGTCTCACTGGCAGCTATGCTGGGAGTTTTATTAACCGAGCGACTGCAGCGGGGACAGGGAGGTCTGCAGATCGCCGGCGGAATATTTATCATAGTAATGGGGCTATTTTTGGCTATAGGCGGCAAGGACATCACTCAGAAGTGCTTCTGTCGCGGGGAAGGGGGAGCAGCATTCCTGGGCCTGGTTGAGGGGCTGGTCCCTTGCGCTCCTTTTCTGAGCGTTCTGGTCTATGCAGCCCTGCGAGCGGAAACCGTGCTCCAGGGGGTAGTGTTTGGTGCCGCGTTTGGTGGCGGCGCCTTTCTCTCGCCAATATTGCTGTTTTCGCCACTGGTGGGTGAAGTGGCCGGAAAATTGACAGGGAAGAGATATCAGCAGGTAATTGGCCGGATAAGCGGGCTACTGCTGATAGGATTTGGCCTGCTGCTAACGCTGGGGGGAGTTTCTTAGGCTTTGAGTTAAATTTTATTAAGCAGTCTGTTTGCGTTCCTGCAAATACTTATAAACCAGGTCGGCGGCTTTACAAAGATGAAATTCAACTCTACCAATTGAACTTAAGGTATCTATTGCCAGCAAACGAACATCGTTGTCTTCCATCTCTTCAAAAAGATAACGGTAATCTATAGATTTAGTCTCACAATGTCTTATTTTATCGAGCACATCGGGATCCTCATTGTCCACAGCGTTTTTCAGGCAGAAAATAGTTTTGGCGAGGTCACGCCCTTTAGCTGAAATTTTGGAATAATTTGCCTCCGGGAAAGCTTCTTCTTCTGCTTCTCTATCCATAATTTCCAAAAGTTCAATATAGTTAATCGCCCCCGCCTCAAGTTGGAAACTTATCAATCTAAAATCCCGCAGAATATCCTGGAGTAAAGAAAGCTGGGTACGATTAAAACCGCCAATATTATCGCCTCGAAATCCAAGTTCTGACTCTAAATCATCCAATTTGTCGTCGACGTAATTCAATAAATTTTGAGTTTTTACCATAATATCGAGGGTTCTAGTGGTCATTTCTTTGTCTTGAAACATTATAGCTTCGACAAATAGTTCAAGCATATCATCAAGACTGTTCAGCACCTGTTTCAACCGATAGTGAAACAAGTTTTTATATTCCACTCCGGAAAAGACAAAATCAGTGGCAAGAGCGCAACTACTTCCAAGGAGAATCCGACCGAATCTGATCGCTCCCCGGGCTAAAAAGTAGTTTTCTATGTTTTTCTCGCCTGCCGGCACAAGTAAAATAAAGGCGACGGTAAGCAGTCCAACAAAGACCGAGTCATACCATTTATAATGTTGAACTAAAGCAACCACTGCTCCCATAGCCAGCGCTGCCCCCAGAAAATGAAAAACCGGCAGAGCGGCCACTAAGTAATCAACCTCTTCTAAAAGCTCCAATACTCCACCAAAGAACATAGAAATCAGGGTGGCCACAAAAACCATTTTCACCTCGGTTACAAACTGTTTAATACTGCCCATAAAAGTGTGTCTTATGCAGAAACAGGCGGCCAGGGCAATGAAAATAGTATATTCCTGAAAGATTGTATAACCGAGCATTAGCGCCAGAAAAGTCGCACAAACTGTTTTAATAACCCGAAAATGAAAAATACTTTTAAACATTTTTTAACTACCTCTATTCATTTTTTCTAAAAACCCTTTTTAAAATGGGATAAGTTTTGTAAGTTTTCCGTGAAGAAGTAAATTTTAGGAGTAGCTATTACATGTGTTGAAAGGAGATTTATAGTTTATGTTTTTCGTTTAGTTTTCCCTGTTTGGTTAACAGCGAGACAACCACAATTGTAATAAAACTAAGCGGCATCGATATAATTGCCGGTTGTGTTAGGGGGACCCAGGCATCGGCACGTGTGAGGCCGTATATTTCAAACATATCCGGTCCCATTAGAATAATACCTATGGAAGCGACGACGCCGACCAGGATGGAAGAGATTATACCGGCCGGGGTTGCTTTCTTCCAGAAAACGACCATAATTATTGCAGGTAAATTAGCGGAGGCGGCAACTGCAAAAGCCCAGCCGACTAAAAAACCAACATTAACACCCCGAAATAAAATCCCAAGGATGACAGAAATAACTCCAACAGTAAAAGCGGTGCTGCGAGCAGCCAAAACTTTTGTTTTTTCGCTCATATCCAGATTCAAGAACTTGTCCAGGAAATCGTTTGAAACAGCTCCGGAGGCGGCGACAATCAAGCCGGCCACAGTGCCGAGGACTGTAGCAAAAGCGATAGCGGTGATAATAGCAAACAGAACCTCGCCGAAAGCACGGGCCAGCAAAGGAGCTGACATGTTATCGGAGAGTGGGTTGAGTACTCCGCTGGCTATTGCTCCCAGACCGAGATACAGGGTGAGGATATAGAAAAGACCAATAGAAGAGATTGCAACTATGCTGGATTTACGGGCAGATTTATCGTCTTTGACAGTGTAATATCTTATTAAAACGTGGGGGAGTGCTGTGGTGCCGAAGAATAAGGCAAGCATAAGGGAAATAAAATTAAGCTGGTTCCAGATGTTACCATTGCCGATTTCAAAGTAACCGCCCGGACGCATTAAAATATTCCCTTGAACAGGTTCTTGTCCAAACAACTGTATTCTTGCACCGCCGTAATCAATAACATCCCGGGTTGGCAATTTAACCTGAGTTTCCGGATCAGAAAAAACTGATAAAAATCTCAGTGGACCAATTGGTTTGTTATTTCCTTCATAATCGCTTCGTGGGCCGAATTCAGACAGTCCGCCGACAAGTAATAACCTATTGTCAAATGAGGCCGGCAAACCATTGACTTGTCGTCGACGCCGGCGCTCAATAGTAATATCCTGGAGTTCTTTTAACTGGTAGTTGTCGTCGGAATCTTGGCTTAATTCCCACCAGCTTGGTAAAAGAGCATATTTTTCCTCTTCAATTTCTTTTAGTTCTAATTCCTCTAATTTATCACTATCGCCGGAAATATCCTGTCCCCGGTGGGTCAGGCTGAATTTTTCACCGTCGTTATGCAGATGAACTTCGGCCTTTTTTTGAAGCAATACCCATTTTTGTTCTCTTTGCGCAATTTTATCTTTGAAAATGTATTCGGTTTTGGCAAGAACCTCTTCCCACTGGAAAGGAGGGCTGTCAGTTTCTGTCTCGATAGTTTGAAATTCGTAGGGTGATACCGTTTGGCCGGTGATATCCCTGGTTTCAACTTCAGTATCAATTCCACGAAATAACATTGCGCCGACAATAACTGCGGAGAAGGAGATCATCATGCTTGCTTTAATAAATTGGACATAGGTGGTGGAAGCCATGCCGGCTCCGGCGACAACAACTATAACTACCGCACCAACGATGATAACGCCCCAGTAGTGGGGGATACCCAGCAGTGGTTCGATTAGAACTCCGGCGCCGACCATCTGTGGGACCAGGTAAAATATGCAGATCATAAGGGTGCTGAAACTGGCGGCGAAATGAATGCTTTTAGAATGGAAACGAGCGGCAAGAGCGTCAGCAAAAGTATATTTGCCAAGCCGGCGGAACGGCTCGGCAACCACAAACAGTGCAACAACCCACCCCGACAAAAAACCTATGGAATAGAGAAAACCATCGAAACCGTGAAATGCTATCATTCCACAGATGCCAAGAAAAGATGCTGCGGAGAGGTATCCGCCGGTTAAAGCGACCCCGTTAACGAACCAGTGAATTTGGCCATCGGCAACAAAATAACCGTCGGCTGTTTTTGATTGTTTGTAAAAAAACCAGGATAAACCCAATAGAAAGACAATGAAAAGGACAAATAGTATTATAGCCAGCATTATATCGACCCTGATTTCTGAGCAGAATTATTTGCTTTTTCAGTTGCCCGATTTTTTAGATTACAGAGGAGGCTGTATAGAGCGGCGAGGAAAACTGCTAAAATAATTAATCCGAGTCCGTAAAATATGGAAAGATTCAACTCAAACATTACAACCGTATCCATAAGTTCAACGTTAAATACTGCAACCGCTACAAAAACCGAATATACAAAACCGTAGATAAAGAATAGGATAAGCCCCATTTTTTCCCTGTATTTAACATTCGGATCCGCTTCTTCAATTATCGCCGTATCCTTGTCTAATTCAGTTTCCGGTATTGTTTCCTCGGCGCTATTTTTCTCCATAAAATCTCCTTAAAGCCAGAATCTGAAATCGCGGCTAAAATAAAAATTGAATTATTTAACCCGGATAATTCCCGACAGCACAACGGTCGTGAATTATTCGCCCGTAGGGGCGCACCGAGCACTCAAGCTGTTGCCATGCGGAGGGAAAAAACACCCTGTAAAATTGGCATGCTTATTTTAATTTGCTTTATTTGCCAAATAAAGCT
>PWHN01000036.1 GCA_003554945.1 bacterium | reverse complement strand
TCCCCAACTCGAACAAATTTTTCAAATATTTTATCTTGATATTCAGGCGGAATACCTGAACCGGTGTCGCTTACTGAGACGTAGACCTGGTTTTTACCGGAGCGGCTCTCGACAGTTATTTCACCACCGCTGTCGGTATATCTTATTGCGTTCCCAATCAAATTGGTCAGGACCCAGGTGGTTTTATGGCTGTCGGCCCAGATTTCAGAAACGTCCTGAGCTGGTTCTACATTCAAATCAATATCTTTTTCTTCTGCCTGTGAACGTAGTGTTCTGGCCGCAGATTCTATCAGTTCGTTGACTTGAGTGGCCTGAAAATCAAGCTCCAGGCGACCGGATTCAAGCTTGGAAAGATCAAGCAAATCCTCAACTAAAGCCATCAATCGCTGACTGTCTTCCTCGGCAGCTTCAAGGAGTTCCTGTTGTTCCTCGTCCAGGTTTTTATCCTCAAGCAAAAGATCTAAAGCCATGCGGATCGATGTTAGCGGGGATCTGAACTCGTGGGAAACCGTATGAACAAACTCGGATTTCATTTTATCAACTTCTTTTAACCGGGTAATGTCGTCGAGCAGGGTGACCACCAATTCCACTTCATCCTGGCCGAAAACAGGTTTAACCATCAAGCGAAACTTTTTTTCCTGCCCGTTGACGTTTAAGGTAACAACTTCTTTTTCCTGTTCAAAAGCCTGCCCCTCATCGAGGGCCTTTTCTATATGCTCGAAAATTTCTTCTCGATTCAGGACCTCGAGGAAATGTTTTCCCTGCGCTTCTTTTTCCCGGCAGTCAAAAATTCTCTCGGCCGCAGGATTAATTACGCTAATCTGGTGGTCGCTGTTGGTCACGATGATGGGGTTAGTTATGTTATTGACAATTGCTTCCGACTTGTTCTTTTCAGATTCTAATTTCCGGATATTCATCTTCTCATATTTTTCAATTCTACGGGTCATTTCGTTGAACTCCCTGGCCAGCTCACCAACTTCATCTTCGGATTCCAGTTGAATCCGGTGGTGAATGTTCCCCCCTTGTATTTTTTGAACTCCCTGAGTTAATTTTTTTATTGGTTTGAGAAGTAGTCTCTGCAGGTAGATGACAAAAACCAGGGCAAGAATGACCAGGACGGCCGATATGCCCGAAGTGGATATTACAGCCTCCCAGGCGCTTCGGTTGGCCCGGTCCTGGGCCCGGATCATTTCCTCCTGGTTTAACTGGGAAAGTTCTCGAATGTTCATCTTAACTTCCTGGAAGAAGGGAAAAAAACTTTCCAGGTAATATTCCTGGGCCGGCCCCCCTTCCAGGTCACGAAATTCATCGAATTTAGCCAAATACCGGGAATATTTTTCGTGGAGCTCTTCAATAATTTCTTTTTCGCCTTCTATAGTAATATTGTCTTTAGCTCGAACGAGCCAGCGGATGAAATCCTGCTCGTTATCACGGAAAAACTCTGTCCCCCGTTCTTTCTGCCCCTGGAGGAGAAGCAGCTGGGCGCTATCCTGTCTTTCCAGGGCTTCAATCATTTTTTCCGCCGCTTCAATGCTTTGATAGTTTTCAATTAGAATTTCGTTAATAGCAGAACGAAGCCCAATAAAGTTCATCGTAGCCCAGGAAGCCACGCCAATGATTATTAGCAACAGGACTGTATATCCGAACCATATCTTGCTTTTAAGCGTTTTTAGAAACATGAGATCAACCTCAGATACAGGGTTCTAAAAAAATGGCTTTGTAGAGATCCCCAAGCAGAATGTAGTTTTGGACCCTTGCGATACTCAGCTTGATTCGCATCCGGCGAATCTCCGAGGTATAGAAATTAGTAATCAGCCCATCCGGGGCTACTAATTTCTATAAATCCGTATACGAAGGGTACAAAACCTTTTGGCGAAGTTAAAAGGAAAATTATAAGGTTTTTTACAGAGCCAAAAAAATGTGCCTCTTAGTACTCCAAGTTGTAGGACTAAATACTTACCCTTATGCGCCAGTGCAAACCATAGTTCGCACAGTTTTAAACAGCTCTCTCCGAAAAACTTTCCCCCTCACCCTAACGACCAATCCTGCCGGATCGGTTTCGCCTCCAGGGGAGAGGAGACTATTCGGGGAAGATTTAAATAGTACTGTAAGCTATTTTGGGCTTAATTTTAACAAATTAAAAGCAAAATGTGGGTTTTTTCGGCTTTGGAAATTTTTTGATTCCCCAGTGACCGGGTTGATCTATTACCTTGACTGGCTGTAGATGTTAAAATTAGATCAATAATTTACCAATAGGAGAGAAAAATCGTGCATATTATTGTCGTTGGTGCCGGTCAGGTCGGTCAGACAGTAGCGCTGGAGCTATCCAGTGACCACAATCTTCACGTAATTGACAACAACCCCGATAACCTGGACAAGATACCCTATGAAATTGACGTGACCCATGGTGATGGGACGGAGCTGGAAGTTCTACGGGAAGCGGGGATAAATGGGGCCGACATTTTAATTGCAACTACCAATCTTGACCAGACAAACCTGGTCATCTGTAACTCGGCCAAGCTGGAGACAGATCTTTTCACGATAGCCCGGGTGACTAATACGGACTATCTGAAAACCTGGAGACATTCAGCCGGAGCTTTTGGCGTTGATTTGATGCTTGGGCGGGCTCTGTTAGCTGCTGAGAGCATTACACGAT
>PWHN01000020.1 GCA_003554945.1 bacterium | reverse complement strand
GAGGCTTTTTCCTTCCACGATATCTATGGGGCTCTAACCTCCTGTGATCATAAAAATAGGCAAAGCAAACACACGTCCCGATAGGGACCGAGAATGAGAAAAACATTTGCAGGTGGCTCCGTAATAGCGTAAACTCACTTCTCATCACATTCTCGATTGACTGCTCGGAAGAATATGAAAATAAGATACGGACCATCTTCCTTACAAAACGCAAACTGTAGAACCAAACAAATTGCTCATAGAACTGTAGTTAACGACACGGGCAAAAATTAGACTGGCAGATAAATTGCCAACTATTATAGACCTTTGAGAAGAAAATTTAAATAACCGGCTTGTTGGACGTTTATTTTTTATAAAGTGGAGACATATCCCGTAACCTCTGAACAATTTCAGGCAGTATTTCAACGACGTAGTCTATCTGTTCCCGGGTATTTGACCGTCCCAGGCTGAGTCGGAGTGAACCATGAGCCACTTCGGCTGGAATGCCCATGGCCAGCAGAACATGGGAGGGGTCCAGTGTTCCTGAGGTGCAGGCGGAGCCGCTGGAAGCGGCCACTCCCTTGCTGTCCAGATGCAAGAGCATTGATTCACCCTCTATAAACCGGACACAGACGCTCAGGGTATGCTCCATCCTGTGGTCTTTATGCCCGTTAACTGTGACTTCATCAATGGACTCTAATATTCCTTCCTCAAGACGATCACGAAGTTTTTTTAGCCGGCCGGCCTCTTCTTCGATGTATTGTTCAGAAAGCTGGGCCGCTTTTCCAAGTCCAACAATACCGGCAACATTTTCCGTTCCCGACCGGCGGTTGTTCTCATGTCCACCGCCATGCAACAGTGTTTCGATTTTTGTGCCCCGGCGTAAATAAAGGGCACCAACACCTTTAGGTCCATAAATTTTATGGGCCGACAGAGAGAGTAAATCCACTCCCAAATCATCCACACTGTATGAACGCTTTCCAAACGTCTGCACCGCGTCCGTGTGAAAATAGACATCACGATCCGCTAACAACCTGCCTATTTCTTCCAGCGGTTGGATTGTTCCCACTTCGTTATTGGCATGCATTATTGAAACAAGAATAGTTTCATCCCGGAGGGCCGACTTAACATCTTCGGGTGAAACACGCCCATACTCATCAACTCCAAGATAGGTCACATCGAACCCCTGTTTTTCCATCCACTCGCAGGCTTTTAGCACCGCGTGGTGTTCAATTTCACTGGTAATTATGTGATTCCCTTTACTTCTCAGGGCCATACCTACCCCTTTAATGGCCAGGTTATCGGCCTCCGTTCCACAACCAGTAAATATGACTTCTTCCGGCTTGCACCCTAACACACCAGCGACCTGTTCGCGGGCCCTGTCTACTGCCTGTGAAGCCCCTCGGGCCAGGCGGTAGAGACTGGAGGGGTTACCATACTCCTCTCCAAGATAAGGCAACATTTCTTCCTTAACCCTTGGGTCTACGGGGGTTGTCGCGTTATGGTCCAGATAAATTATCTCGTCTTCCACTGTTAAAACCTCCTGTTTTCTATCTATCTTTTGAGTTCTTTCGATCAACTAAGTCAGCCAGGCTCGTCGCTTCCAGCTCCTCCTCCCAGGTTGATTTCAACCTGGAAAATAAATCGACCACCACACACTCACTGAGCCTGTCACAAATCTCCGGATTGTCCACGCAATCGGCAGGAGCCAGCGACCCTTCAAGAGTGTTTATTACCTGCCGGCAGCTAATCTCGCCGGGCGCACGGGTCAAAAGATACCCGTCAGAAACTCGCGAAATTAATCCTGCTGACTTTAAAGCGCTAATTATACGTCCGAGGTATTTCATCGATATGTCCTGGTTCGCGGCTATCTCTTTTAGCAAAAGCGGTTGATCGGGATTTTCGGCAAGCTCAACCATCGCCCGCAACCCGTATCTACCGCGAGTAGACATTTGCATGTAAATTACACCTCTATCAGTTCTATTGAATTGGTAGAACAGTTTAACCAATAATTAGCCTGTTGTAAAGAAATCAACTATCAAATCCCCCCATTGGGTTTCCCCCTTAAGGGGGAAAGATGAGTTGATAGATTCTATATCAAATCAAGTATCACAGGGGATTTACACAGTCCAAAGACTACCAAAAAGGACCTTGAGCAAAATTGAACCGAATATAATTATGTAGAAAAGGTCAAGAATTCTCTTGACAAAGGTTCGCTTTACGGCTATCTTCTATATCTACTCTAAAAAAAAGGGAAGAGCGCCCCCCTTAAGTGGCCATCTGGAATCCAATTCACAGTCAACTTACGACTTTCCTAACACCCCCTATTTTTTGAAAGGAGATATGATTGACAATGATAGACCTTAGCATTAATGAAAAACAGCTCGAAAAGTCGGTGGAAGTCGCCCGTGAACGCAACATTATTATTCCCACGCTTGAGCAGATGAAAAACCCGGAATTAATACCGGATAGTGTGAAGGAAGAACTAAAAGATATCGGACTCTGGGAGGTTCATCCCCGGAATTTATTTCGCATCACCTGGCAAAACGAACCGGTGGAAAAAGGTGGTCTTTACGACGGCATAAACTATGTCGAACTACCTTCCGAACTGACCGGGGTTGACGCCCGAATATTCTGTCTGGTCGGAAAATGGTTCCCGACCGGCGCCCACAAGGTTGGCGCCACTTTTGGCTGTCTGGCCCCACGGCTGACGACCGGTCAGTTTGACCCTGTAAACGAGATGGCTGTCTGGCCTTCAACCGGCAACTACTGCCGCGGTGGCGCCTACAACTCTGCCCTTCTGGCCTGTGATTCCATAGCCATTCTGCCCGAAGAAATGAGCAAGGAGCGTTTCGAATGGCTGGAGAAGGTGGCCGGCGAGACATTCACCACTCCGGGCGGAGAAGCCAACATCAAGGAAATTTTTGACAAGTGCTGGGAGCTGCGCGAAGACCCCGAATATAAAGATCGCATTGTCATCTTCAACCAGTTTGACGAATTTGGCAATAACCTCTGGCATTACGAAGTTACCGGTGAAGCGATGAAAGACGTTCTTGAAGCTGAGTTGGAAGATGGACAGCGGCTGGCTGCCACAGTGCTCACGTCCGGTTCCTCCGGCACCCTGGGCAGCGGTGAACGTATGAAGGACGAGTTCCCGGGCAGCAAGCTTGCTGTTGGTGAAGCCCTTCAGTGCCCGACATTGCTTGAAAACGGTTACGGAGCCCACCGTATCGAGGGTATTGGCGATAAACATGTGCCCTGGATTCACAACGTCCGCAGCACTGATGCAGTAGTCGGAATTGACGACAACGACTGCATGGACCTTGTTCGCTTTTTCAATGAGCCTAAGGGCCGAGACTTCCTCAAAAACAAGGGCGTTGATTCGGAAGTGGTAGACAACCTGGACCTGATGGGTATCTCTGGCATTGCCAACGTTCTCGGTTGTATAAAATACGCCAAGAAGTATGAACTTTCGGAAAATGACGCACTGGTTACCGTCTGGACAGACTCCATGCAGCTCTACGGTTCACGACTTGAGGAGATGCGCGAGGCCAACCCAGGCTACGAACAGGATGACGCGGCGCGAGACTTTGAACGCAGCGTGCTCGGCCAGGATACAGAATTCGTGCTCGACCTCAAACACGAGGAAAAACGACGCATCCACAACCTCAAATATTTTACCTGGATTGAACAACAGGGCCTTGACGCCGACGATCTGGACGAACAGTGGGATCGCTGGCCCGAATACTGGAATGAAATTCACCAGCAGGGCGAAGAAATTAACGAGCTGATTGAGAACTTTAACGACCGCGTCGGCTTGCTCTAACGTAACCCCCTGGTTATCGCTGGAAAAACTGCGGGTCCTGCTTACGCAAGCGGGACCCGCAATTACCATTATCCCTGTGAGGAGATGAATTTGAAACTAAATAATACAGATTTATGCGAGCTTGCGCATGAGGTGGAACTGGTTAGTCCTCACCATTTGCGCGAGCACGAGCAAACCTATCCGGATCGGCGTGACGAGATTGTTAAGCAGATCAAAGAGATGGGATTTGTCGACTACCCAATACTGGTTGATAATGATTTTAACGTCATCCTGGACGGTCATCACCGGGCTATGGCCATGCGAACCCTGGGCGCCCGACGGACTCCTATTATCCGGGTCGATTACTTCGATCGCTCGCAAATAATTGTCGAACCTCGGCCGAATTGTCCGATTGATCCGTTAACCAAGCAGTCAATTTTAAGAATGGGTCTCAGCGATGATGTTTTTCCGGCAAAAAGTACGCGCCACGTGCTTCAGTTCCCCGAACAGCGGGTCGATTATCCACTGGATAAACTGCTCCCCTGAGTCGAGCTACTCTTAATTTATTTTTTTCTGCTTATCAACTGCAGGACAAGCTGCTGTACATATCGCAGGCTCAGTCAATATATATTTTTTTAAAAAGGAGTTTTTTTAATGACAACAACTGCTCAAATTTTTGACAGACTGAACGAATACGAAGACGAATTAATACAATTTATGCGAGATTTAATCAGGATCCCCGGTATCAGTTGCGAAGAAAAAGAAGTTGTCGAACGCATTGCCGATGAAATGACCAAATGTGACTTCGACGAAGTCAAGATCGACAAAATGGGCAACGTAATCGGTAAAATTGGCAGCGGTTCGACTACTATAGCTATGGACGCGCATATCGATACCGTGGACACCGGAAGTCTTGATGAATGGGAGTGGGACCCTTTTGAGGGCAAATTTGAAGACGGAGTAATTTACGGACGCGGCGCTACCGACCAGCTCGCCGGAATGGCTTCAATGGTTTACGCCGGCCAGGTTATAAACGACCTTGACCTCCGTGACGATTATACACTTTACATCGTCGGTAGCGTCCAGGAAGAGGACTGTGACGGCCTCCCCTGGCAATATATTCTAAACGAGACTGAAATGGATCCCGACTGTGTTGTAATAACTGAACCAACCAACTTAAATATATACCGCGGACAGCGCGGTCGCATGGAGATTGGAGTTCGGGCCAGCGGGGTCTCCTGCCACGGTTCCGCTCCAGAGCGCGGCGAGAATGCTATCTATCGGATGGCTAAAATTGTTGCTGAAATTGAAAAGTTAAACGAACGATTGCTGGTCGACGATTTTCTGGGTAAAGGGACGGTAACTGTTAGCTATATTGACTGCAAAACCCCTTCGCTCTGTGCCGTCCCCGATGAGGCTTACATTCACCTCGACCGACGACTTACCGCCGGCGAAACAAAAGAATCTGCTGTTGAAGAGGTACGCGAAGCAATCGAAAAAGCCGGGGTTGATACTGATAAGGTTGAGGTCGAAATCCTCAACTACGACACGCCCAGCTACACCGGTTTTCGTTATCCGACAGAAAAATATTATCCTGTCTGGGTTCTCCCCGAAGAACACGAACTTTGTAAAAAAGCAGTTAAGACTTACCGTGACGTCTTCGACGAGGAGCCTCTGGTCGACAAATGGACATTCTCCACAAACGGAGTCGCCACCATGGGAATGTTTGAAGTTCCAACAATTGGGTTTGGGCCCGCCAACGAAGTCTATGCTCACACGGTAAACGAACAGGTAGCCGTGGATGATTTGATCAAGGCGGCAGCCTGGTATGCCCGATTTCCTGAAAATTATTTGAACACTACTAACTCTTAATTAACACCTATCTTACAGGAGGAGATTTAATTGAAAATGGAAAGTTTTCTTGATGAGCTAAATCAACTTCGCAACTTAGATTTTGACACCTACCGCAAGGACTTTTTACTGACAACTGACAAAACCCGGGAGGATATTAAAGCCACAATAAAAATGGCTCAGCTCCTTCGCACTCTTTATCGAAACAATATTTCCACCCGCTTCTTTCAGACCGGGCTGGCAATTTCGATTTTTAAAGACAAGTCGACCCGTACTCGCTTTTCTTTCGCCTCTGCTGCTAATTTGCTGGGGCTGACTCTGAACGAATTTGATGAGACAAAGACCCAGGTTTCACACGGGGAGACGCTGCGCGAGACCTCAAATATGATCTCTTTCCTGTCTGAGGTTATTGGCATCCGACACGACAAGTTCATCGGGCAGGGCCATCAGTATATGAAAACTGTAGGCGAGGCTCTGGACGAGGGATTCGCTGAGGGAGTTCTCGGTCATCGGCCGGCAATTGTGAATCTGCAGTGTGACGTTGATCATCCGACTCAAACCCTCACTGATATTCTCCATTTAAAGCGCTACTGCGGCGGACGTCTGGAAGATTTAAAAGGTAAAAAAATTGCCATGACCTGGGCCTACTCACCCAGCTACGGCAAACCGCTATCAGTTCCCCAGGGTATTATCACCCTGATGAGCCGCTTCGGTATGGATGTCCACCTGGCTCATCCTGAAGGCTATGACCTGATGGATGACACAATGGACAAAGCCAAACAATACGCTGAAGAGAGCGGAGGTAGTTTTACACAGTCAAACTCCATGGAGGCTGCCTTTGAGGACGCCGACGTTGTTTATCCGAAGAGCTGGGCGCCCTACAGCGTTATGGAGGAGAAGACAAAACTTCTTGAGGAAGAAAACGAATCAGGCCTTGAGGAACTTGAGCAGCAGTGCCTGGAGCGCAACAAACAGCACATAGATTGGGAATGCAACCGGGAGATGATGGATTTAACCCGGGACGGCGACGCTCTTTATATGCACTGTCTGCCCGCCGACATATCGGGGGTCTCCTGTGAACATGGCGAGGTCACTGAGGAAGTATTTGAGCAGGCCCGTATCAACACTTACTACGAGGCCCGCTACAAACCTTATATCATTGCAGCCATGATTATTGGGGCTCGCTTTCGAAACCCCATATCTCTGCTTGATTATCTCTACCGGAAGCGTAACCGCCGGGCAGGTTCTTTTGAAAGCTAATCTCAATCCCCTGAGAGTGACACAGCCTTTAACTTGCTGAGACTCTCAGCGGCGGTCTCCGCTGCCTTTGATGCAACCTCTTTCCGCACGGTCGTTTAACTTTTCTACGTTTCGTCGGGCCACCTCTGCCGGGTCCAGGTTCAGCTCCCGGCAGAGGGTCGCCCAATACCATAACACGTCACCAAGCTCGCCGCTTAGTTGCTCCCGCTTGGACGTTGTGAGCTCTCCCCCGTCATCGCGTAATATCTTTTTTATTTTTTCCGCCACCTCACCCGCTTCACCGGCCAGTCCCAGCGCCGGATAAACAAAATTCCCCTCGCCTTTGTCCGGATAGACTGCCGTTTTTTTCGCCTGCTTGCTATATTCTCCTATTTCCATCGTTACACTTCCTATCTAAATTTTTTATAATAACCTACTGCTCAGTCACAGTCGAAAATGTGACCTCTCTTTTATCCGTTTTTCGGTTGTCATTCCCGCGGAAGCGGGAATCCAGCGGAAGTTCCGTGATCGGTGATCCGTAATCGGTAGTCGGTGATCGGTAACTTCGGTAGTTCAACATCAAGATCAAGGTCAAAGTCACTGGATTGCCCAATCAAGTTGGGCAATGACGGCAAGGGACAACCCGAAAATTCAATCGTGACTAAGCACTGCTAATGCCCCTCTCATTGCCCGGCTTGACCGGACAATCCATTTTCTCCCCCCCTTTTCTTTTCCCCCCTTCAAGGGGGGAAAGACAGAAGGGGGGGTTTGCTACTGGCTATACCTCGCAGATTGACATCAGGTCAAGCGAGAATGATACAAAATATCCTGCATCACAACGGGTATAATTACGGGTTATCGATCCATTAGCTCTATTTCTAATTCAACAAAACCGTTCTCCTCTCCCGCCCGCTTCAGCAGATCTGGTTCTTCTTCCCGCACACGTCTTCTCTCGGGGGCTGGATTTTCAATATTTTCCGGCGCAATTAGCGGCAGCCGGAGAACAAATTTTTCGCGCGGTGATTCAAGATCAAGACGGGTAGAACCGGCGGCGATACTCTTCTCCATAGCTTCTACAAACTCTCCCACCCCTGTCTCCTGGACAAGATCCGTTATACGATTCAACGTTGAAAGTCTAAGGTTGATAAAATTAGCTGCCATCTCGGCTCCCAGCCGGCCAACGAGATCATTCAAATTCGCCACAACTCCTATGTCGGCGGGATATACGCTCACACCTAAAGAAACAGGTCCCTCCAGTATCTCCTTGAATATAAGCTGTTCCCTGAACGAACGGTCACTCCAATCCACCTCACTACCGGCTGACTCCCCCACAACCAGCTCACGTCTTGAGTTGCTAACAGTCGGTCGGGGCCAGGTTATATCAAAATCAAATACAAACGGCGGACTGGCAAAACCCTCTTCTTCAATTAAAAAACGCTTCAGCTTTACTATCCCGATAAGACGTGGATAATTCATTTTCTCCCTCCTTACAGGTTAAAACGAAAAAGAAGTATGTCACCGTCACGAACCACGTAATCCTTTCCTACCGTTCTAACCGCACCGTCGGCCCCTGCCTCTGACCAGGATTTATAACGCTTGAATTTATGGTAATTAATCGTCTCAGCGCTAATAAATCCCTTTTCAAAGTCCGAATGCACCTTGCCCGCGGCTTGCGGCGCTGTTGAACCCTCAATTAGTGACCAGGCCCGTAATTCATTTTCGTTGTAAGTAAAAAAGGTAATCAAGTCCAACAACTCATACGCCTTCTTAACCAACCGCTGCAGCCCCGTCTCCTCCAGACCTAAATCTTCCAGAAACATCTGCTTGTCCTCCCAGCTCATTCCCTGCATTTCGGCCTCTAGTTCGGCGCAAATAGTTACGTAATCGCTGCCTGACTCTGTTTCAATATATTCTGTTACCCGTCTGTAGTCAGGATTTGAGCGCCGCTCCGCAAAAATCCCCTCGTCGACGTTCAAAACGTAAAGCACGGGTTTCATTGTCAACAAGGATATCTCTTTCAATAATTCCTGGCTTCCTTCGGGGAACATATCGGCAGACAGCCGCTCGCCGCCCGCAAGATGCTCCTCGAGTTTCCTCAACAGGTTGACCTCCGTTTTTACATCCTCGCCGGCCAACCGCGACTCTTTTTCCAGTTTGTCCAGACGGCGCGAGACAACCTCGAGGTCGGAGAGCGCAAACTCAGTCTCAATTATCTCCAGGTCTCGAAGCGGATCCACCTCCCCTTCAACGTGGCTGACGTTGTTATCTTTAAAAAAACGCAACACGTGGCAAACCGCGTCCACCCCCCGTATTTGACTTAGAAACTGATTTCCCAGCCCCTCACCTTCGCTGGCATCGCGCACCAGGCCAGCAACGTCAAGAAACCTGATTGACGCAGGTGTAACTGCTTCGCTGTCGACCCAGCCGGCTATGTCGTCAAGTCGCTCGTCTGGCACCTGCACCACCCCAACGTTTGGGTCAACCGTGCAAAAGGGGTAGTTCTCCGCTGCAACCTGATTTTCGGTTAAAGCGTTGAAAAGAGTTGATTTTCCGACGTTGGGGAGACCGACAATACCAAGTTCCAAAGTTAGACAACCACGTTTACCAGTTTGTCGGGAACAACAATAATCTTTTTAGGTTTCGAGCCGTCGAGGTATTTCTGAATCCGAGAGCTTTCCAAAGCTCGTTCCTCCATCATCTCTTTGGGACAGCCCGCCGGAACACTTATCCGGTCGCGAACTTTACCGTTAACCTGGATGACTACTTCAATTTCGTCCGCTGTCGCCGCCTCTTCTGACCACTCCGGCCAGTCGCGCTCTCCGGGCAGCTCTTCGTGACCTAAAAGCTCGGCAACCTCGTTACAGAAGTGCGGGGCAATCGGATAGAGTAGATCAAGCAGAACAGCATAGCTCCAGGCTCCTACTTCAGGAGTAAAATTATCTTGCAGTGAGTTGTAGAGCTCCATGCAGGCGGCAATTGCCGTGTTGAACTGGTAGGACTGTTCTAAATCTCTGGTGACCCGTCCTATCGTCTCGTGTGTCTTCCTGAAAAGCTCTTTACTTGCTTCTCCTGAAAGCTCCGGCTCCACCGGGGCCTTGATTGTCCTGGCGCTTAGCTGCTCCTTATTTTCCTGCAAAAAATTCCAGAGCCGTTTTAAAAATCTATGCGCTCCCTGGACCCCTTCCTCGTCCCAATCCAGGTCCTTCTCCGGCGGCGCGGCAAAAAGCGTGAACAGACGTACTGTATCGGCTCCATACTCGCCTTGCATCTCTTCTGGATCAACAACGTTTCCCTTGCTTTTAGACATTTTTTCACCGTCCAGCAGAACCATACCCTGGGTGAGCAAACGGGTAAACGGTTCATCACTATCCAGCCAACCAAAATCTCGCATCACCTTGTGAAAAAAACGGGCATAAAGCAAATGCATACAGGCGTGCTCAATCCCACCTATATACTGATCCACCGGGACCCAGTTGTTTGCCAGCTCGCTGTCAAATGGCTGGCTACTTTCCTTTGGTGAACAATAACGCGCATAATACCAGGAACTGTCTACAAACGTATCCATCGTATCAGTTTCACGACGCGCTGACCGACCACAGTCGGGACACTGTGTCTCTACAAACTCGCCACTTGACTCGAGAATGTTTTCGCCGTGTGTAAACTCCACATCTTCGGGCAGCTCTACCGGCAACTGTTCGTCGGGGACAGGAACAACTCCGCACTCCTCGCAGTAAATGATCGGAATCGGCGTCCCCCAGTAACGCTGCCTGCTTATCCCCCAGTCCCGCAGTCGATAACTGACGGTCGCAGCACCCAGATTACGCTCCTCTAACCAGTTGGCGATTTTAGCACGCGCTGTTTCGGAATCCAGTCCGCTGTGAGAACCTGAATTGATTAGCTCTCCCTCGCCGGTGTAGGCCTCCTCAAGCGGCTGCGGCGGTTTTTTGCCGGCCGGGGATATAACCGGCTTGATTGATATATCATTGTGACGCGCGAATTCAAAGTCACGCTCGTCGTGAGCAGGCACGGACATAATCGCTCCGGTTCCGTATTCTATCAGAACGTAATCCGCTATATAGATCGGTATTTCTTCGACATTTATTGGATTTACAGCATAACGCCCGGTGAAAACCCCATCCTTTGTCGACATCTCTTCGCCCGATTCCCAGCGTTCAAGAAACCGTTCAACCGATTGTTCCTGACCGGTTCCACGGGCAAGTTCACGAGCCAGACGATGCTGTGGTGACAGAGCCATAAACGTCGCCCCGTAAAGAGTGTCAGCCCTGGTTGTAAAAACGGTCAGCTTCTCTTCCTGCTCATCCAGGTCAAACTCTATCCGGGCCCCCGGGGAGCGACCGATCCAGTTGCGCTGCATTTCCAGCACCCGCTCCGGCCAGCCCCCCAACTGTTCCATATCTTCTAACAGTTGCTCGGCATAAGCGGTTGTCTTAAGGAACCAGCCATGCTGTTCTTTTTCTTCCACGACGCTGTCACAGCGCCAGCAAAGATCATCTTGCACCTGTTCATTGGCAAGAACAGTCTCACACTCGGGACACCAATTAACAGCAGTGGTGTCTCTATATGCCAGATCTTCCTGGAGCATCTCGAGAAATATCTTCTGATTCCAGCGGTAGTATTCAGGGGTGCAGGTGGTTATTTCACGCTCCCAGCAGTAGGAAAAGCCAAGCCTGGCAAGCTGTTCTTTCATCTCCTCAATGTTGTCATAAGTCCACTCACCTGGATCAGCGTCACGCTCAATAGCAGCGTTTTCGGCAGGTAAACCAAAGGCGTCCCAGCCCATCGGATGCATAACGTCATACCCTTGTTTACGCCGGAAACGGGCGATGGCATCTCCAATCGTATAGTTACGAACGTGACCCATGTGAATGCGACCGGATGGATAAGGATACATCACCAGCACATAAAATGGATTTTCTGCCTTATCCTCAACTTCATATTTACGATTTTTTTCCCAGTAGTCCTGCCACTTTTTCTCTATTTCCTCGTAATCATAATCAGTCATAGCTCTATATATCACCCTGTATCTGTAATAAATTGCAGACAAGTAGAAATTTGACTAAAGTTTTTCGTTTTCCCCATTCTGAGGACCAAACACTCAATCGAGCATAGAAAATATTGAAGGTGTCTCTTTGGCAGCATATAGGGAGCTACCTGCAGGTGTTTTTCGGAATTATAGCCGGTTGCAGGCCACGATGGCCTGGTTTGCAACCGGCTATACCTCAGAGGTTGCCTGGACCATTTAGCAATGGAGGCTTTTTCCTTCCACGATATCTATGGGGCTCTAACCTCCTGTGATCATAAAAATAGGCAAAGCAAACACACGTCCCGATAGGGACCGAGAAT
>PWHN01000018.1 GCA_003554945.1 bacterium | reverse complement strand
GAGGGGGGAGGATTAAGGTGGGGGTGAAGAGGCCTCGTAGAGGCCGAACAACGGTTGTGACGTTTTATCCCCCTCACCCTAGCCCTCTCCCTCCAGGGGAGAGGGGACTTTTCGGAGAGGCTCTAATTAACCAAATGGATGTTAAACGGGCACAATTATTTTATCGAAAGGGTGATGAAAGATGAGAAAATCAAGCATTTTGCAGTTTGTTCTCCTGATATTGGCTGGCTTTTTATTTATCGGTTGTGGTGAGCAATCTCCGGCGGTTGATTTTGAAATGCAGCCTGAAGTAGGTGATGAAATTCACTACAGTCTGGTCCAGGACATGACCATGATCCAGACAATTTTTGGCAGCGAGATGACGATGAACCAGAAGCAGACGTATGAATACATCATGCGAGTTCTTGACGTCCGCGAGGAGGAAATTGATTCTGAATTTGAATATACTCGGGTAGCTACAGAAATGGACATGGTGGGAATGGGTCAGGAAGAACAGAAAAGTTTTGATTCGAGTGACCCGGAAACGGGCGACGAGGAGATGAGTTCGCTGGCGGCTCTGGTGGGTAAGAAAATTTTAATAACCACTACGCGCAGCGGCGAGGTCCGGTCGATCAGCGGTTGGGACGCGGTTATGGACGAGTTAATGGAAGAGGCCCCGATGGAAATGCGGTCCCAGTTTGAGGAAATGTTTGACGAGGAGGCAATGATGGGCTGGATGGCCGAGATGGCCGGTTATTATGACGCCGGGGCTGTCAGCCTGGGTGATAGCTGGGAAGCAGAATTTGAAATGCCCCAGCCGGTACCGCTGCTAATTGAATCCACCCTGACATATGTCGAGGCACATCCGGACCGACATGAACTGAGCTACGAAGCCTCCATTAAGCCGCTCGAAGACGAAGAAACGATATTTGACGTGGGGGAGCAGATGTCGATTGATTTCGATTTAGACGGTAAATATACGGGCTCCGTTTACATCGATAGAGATACTCACATGGTGCTCGGCTGGGAGGGAGTCATGGAAGCGGAAGGGACAATGAGAATGATTCCCGGCGAGGAGGCGCCACCGGGGATGGAGGAGATGGAGATTCCGGTTGATATCAAGATAGATCAGTCGGTCGATGGAGAGTTTATTTGACCTTGCATTGAATGGCCAAAGGTAACCAGCGATAAGTCATAGAAAATCTATGCAAAAATTGAGAAAGAGGCCGCTGCAGCAAGGGGAAGATTATGTTATTATTTAACAAAATGAAAGAGGAAAAAGTTTTCTGCTACGGGAGGGATAGGCAGTGAAAAAAGTTATAGCTTGCACTATTTTCTGTCTGTTTATAATTGTGATACCGTCATCAGGCTGGGCCTGGTTAGATTACGAGGTTAGCGCTGTTCAGCGGTTGAACGTGCTCGAGGGTGATACAGGAGCGGCTGCTGATATGGAGGCCGGTTTCGGGGAGACGTTATTTAATCTTGAGCTGAAGGCAGAGTTGATTCGTGAGCTCGAGGGTCAGCTTGTTCTGGAAGCCTCAGAAGCTGAGGAAGTAGAGATTAGCGAGCTGTTTGTTAATCAGCGTGAAGTTATTGCTGACGTTGACTTGCGGCTCGGGCGATTTGAAATCAATTATGGCGACCAGGGCCGCTATCGCTCGGGTAACGCCGACGTGCAGGACAACTACCTGGTTGGTAACGCCCTTGTGGACCCGGCTGTAGAGCAGATAGGAGCCGAGCTGTCCGGGGCTTACGGGCTTACTGGATGGAGCGCTTCAGTAACTAACGGGATTGAGGGGGCAGGATTTGAAGAGGACCGTGGTTTTGCCGTCACAGCCAAGCTCTGGCGCCGGCTTTTCCCGGGATTGCAGGGGTCGGTTTCCTACTACCGGGTAGATCATTCTACGGATGACAACGGTGAGACGACAAACTTTGCTTACTCGGGAAATTCAGCCGCGGCCTATGGCGGATTAATAAAGGATTTAGAGCCAAATCCTCTGGACGAAGAGAGTAAAATTGATGCCTACCAGGCGGACCTGGACTACGACCTCGAGACGTATGAGATACCGCTCTCATTTTACGGTCACGTTGGACGGCTTGAGCTGGAGGAGGATGAAGTTGACTACTGGTCTGTAGAAGGGCGTCACCGGCTTGGTCAGCTTGGCCACTGCGGCGCAAGATATGGTGCCCTCGCGTATGAGGAAGAAGGGCGGGTGAACCGGCTGCAGATAGGAGTCGGTTACGAAATAAATCCGCTGACGCTGGCGAAGCTGGAATATGTAAACCAGGACGATAACTTCGAGGGAAGCCAGGGCAAACACGAATTTGAGGGCTTAGTGGGAGAAGTTTCGATAAGCTGGTGAAATTATTGCACTTAAAAATCGGAACGAATTGTGGCCACCGGATAGTGTTAATCTTCACCTCAGCAGATTTTGACCGGTAGGCTAATAGATATGAAGGTCAACGTGGACACTTTCGGCTGCCGGCTAAATCAGGCGGAAAGTGAGACGCTCCAGCGCCGGCTGTTGGAGGAGGGCTTTACCCTTGTCGGAGATTATGAAAAAACCGACGTTTATGTGGTTAACAGTTGCTGTATAACTAAAGCAGCGGCGGCCCGTTTGCGAAAACAGGTGCGGCGGGTGCGCCGAGAAAATCCCGGGGCGAAGATAATTTTTACCGGTTGTTACGCCAACCTGCTGGGAGAACAGACGTCAGACAAGCTGCCGGAAGTCGACGTTAATTTTCCGGGTGATGAGAAGTTAAAGCTGCCCGCTTATCTGCGCAAACATTACTGCGATTTTCCACCGGATGGAGGCAAGAAAGAGGGAGTCAGGTTTAAGACCAGAAAATTTTACAAAATCCAGGACGGTTGCAGCGAGTTCTGCAGCTACTGCATCGTTCCCCACGTTCGCACAAATTTATGGAGTCGAAAGAAAGAAGCAGTCCTGGAGGATTTAAAGCGGCTGGAAGCCGACTATAACGAGGTTGTTTTAACTGGAGTCCACCTTGGACTTTACGGCCGGGGATTGACTTCCGAGATAACACTTTTTGATCTACTTCAGGAGATTGATAGGCTGGCTCCAAATTTTCGTGTTCGACTGAGCTCGCTGGAACCCCAGGACCTCAGCGAGGAGCTGCTGGATTTAATCGCGACCAGCAGTAATTTTTGCAATTACCTTTACCTGCCGATTCAGAGCGGCTCAAATGATGTCCTGGCCAGAATGGGACGTAAATACCGCCGTGAGGATTTATTGAAAATAAGAGAGACATGTGACAGCTATGATGACAGCTTTGCATTGAATGCCGATTTAATGGTCGGATTTCCGGGGGAGACTGAGGAGGACTTTTTGCAGACAGTAAATCTGTTAAAAAATATGAGACTTTCCCGCGCCCATGTTTTTCGTTATAGTGAGCGCCCGGGAACAGAAGCCGCGCAGCTAAACGACAAGCTGCATTCGAAGGTTAAGAGGGAGAGAAGCGAGCAGTTGCGCGGGGTGGCGGCGGACCTGAGGAAAAAATTTGCCCGCAAATGGAATGATAGAGAAGTTGAAGTTGTTATAGAAGGGCAGAGCAAAGGAAAATGGTGCGGTTATACGGAACACTATTTACCGGCGACGGTAGAAGGTGATTGTCAGCGGGGGGAGGCAGTCCGCGCCAGAGTTCATTCAGCTGCAGGAGCCGAGCTTAGAGCAGATAAAATTAACTATACGGGGTAATATGATGAAAAAAACAGTATTGCTGTTGGTGATTTTCCTGGGAACTTTAATTTTACTGCCGGCTGTGGCCGTCGCCGAAGAAATAGATCAAGACAGGGAGATACTACCGGTTGAACCTGGTTTTTATGGGTATCCATTAAAAATTCTTCGAATCTTTGATCCCGAGCATCCCTACCCGGAAGAGAGGGGGCTAATTGTTACTGAAGTCGATGTTGAGTCGCCTGTTGGTCTGGCCGGTCTGGAGGCAGAGTCTGTTATTACTCACATTGATGGTTTAAGTGTTAATTACATGCCGGAGATAGATGAACTGATTAACGAAAAAGTGGGACAGACGCTCAAATTTGAAGGATACGAGTTACGACCAAGCTATTTAAAACGTCGCCGTGAGGATCCATTTTTTGATTTTCGCGGTCGCCGTCCCTATCGTAAATTTAGTTTTGAAGTTGAATATCCGGTGCGCTATGAAGCAGAGCCAGATCCGGTAATAGTACACCCTGATGGCGAACTGTATCATCGAAAAAATTATGCACATTCACCCGATACCAAGACCGGGCGAGTCATAAAAAGCTCAGAAAAAGCTCGGGAAGAAGGATATCGTCCCTGTCCGTTCTGTTTTCCCGGCGAAGGAGTGGAAGATGATGTGACAGGTATAGTGGATGATGAGCTTCCCGGTGGGACCGGGATTACCGAAGAGTTAAAGGATGAATACGGTCTGATCCGTGATTTGCCGGATAAATTAATAGAAATGAAAGAGCTTATTTTCCCTCAGCGATTAAGAACGGAAATTGAACCGGAGATCTTTTTTCTGGATACAGATAAGTTTTATGCTCTCGGGACAGCAGATGGGGAGATTATAATTTCACGGGGGTTATGGGATTTTTTAGAATTTGAACAGCAGCGTCAATATATGCTGGCAACTTTATTAGGCCACATGGATTTGCAGCACCAGCCCGGGGTGCCCGGCGAGGAGTATCTGTTTGACTTACTCCGGCGAGGTTTTGCTCAAATAACCGGTAGAATCAGCGGTATTGACCTGGATCATCTTGAAGATCTGGAACAGAGACTTCCCGCTTATTTACGGGTAACCTACCGGGGAATAGTGGAGCGGGGGTATGATGTTGAAGAGGAGAAAAGAGCGCTCTTTTTGGGGCTTGTTTATTTACACCGTGCTGGAATTGAGGATAAAGGATACAGTCAATACCTTGATTATAAAGAAGAAATTATACGTCATCCCCATCCGCGCCGAATGGCTTTCCAGCTTCAGCGGCCTAAGCCGCGACAGATCAGAGAAAAACTCGAAAACTGGCTGGACGTAATCCCCGATCATTTCGAGCGCGGTAGTAAAGAGTCGCCTCCGCCCTGGTGAACTGTTAGGTGAGCTCAAGTTATCTGGTCGTAGGAGACGATTACAGCGCCGCCTTCCTGGCCCTCCTGTTGTCAAAAGTGGGTCCGGTCAAACTAATGCATACTGTCGACTTTAACAGCCGGTCGCCACTTGTTGTTGGGCGGGTAGATTTTTTTGCTGAGTCCTACGGGTTAAATTTTAATGCCTTTCCAGCCGGGCAGTTGGCCGGTCAGTTGGACCATATTGACGGTTGGTCCCAACTCCTAAAAAAAGGCAGAAGAGATCTTATTGCACCTGTTTCGGGGAATAAAGGGGCAGCCTCGGATAAAACCAAGGGGTCTTATCAGGGCAAACAGGTCCGTAAGCGGGCACCGATGCTGGCCGGTTTTGTGAGCCAGTTATATGAAGAAACCGAGATTTGTTGTATAGAGGCGGAAGAATTGCTGCCATTGCTTAGAGACGAGGTTGAATACAAGCAGCAAACTACCGCAGCGGCGGGGCGAGCCTTGACTGACAGCGAGGCCGCCGATGTTATAATTTTCACAGGCTCGGTAGCTACCAGGCAGTTAGAACGTCCTGGTTATTCAGATATTCCCGCCCGGGAAATTGTGAGGCGGGTTAAATTTGATTTGACCAAGCTTCCGCGCAAACTTGACGATCTCCTGGTAACTGAAGAGCTGGCTCTTTTTCCGCTCGCGGACGATAGATATCGAGCTCAGTTTGAAAGCCAATCAGATGGGAATCAGTTGACCCAGTGTGGAGAGCTATTAGGTGCCCTGCACAGTTTTTATGAATTGATCCCCGGTCTTTATGAAGCTGAGGTTAAGCCGCTTCCCCTGGAATTTGTCTATTACTGGGGCGACAGCTACTCGGGATCGCTCAGATATTTAAATAATGAAGCACAGGAGGGATTTTTCGAAAAAAATGGGGTATACGTTGGTTTCTGGGGGACAAACGGGATTGGGCTCAAAAAGATTGATGAAACTTTTTAAATAACTACTCATCCATTCCCTCTCCCCTGGAGGGAGAGGGCCAGGGTGAGGGGGAAGAAGGTCTTAAAAACCGTCTTTCCCCCCTTTGTGTTCCCCCCCTTAAAGGAGGGGAAAGATAAGATGAGTAGTTACCTTTTTAAAATCAGGTGACAGATGAAAATGCAAGTAACTGTTAACGGCAAAGAAAAGGAAGTAAAAAACGGACTTACCGTTAAAGGACTGTTAAGAGTAGAACTGGACGAGTTAGGGAATCACGTGGCTGTAGCAGTTGATGGTGACGTTTTGCCCCGCGATCAGTGGGAGCGACAGCTGGAGGGCGGCCAGGAGGTTGAGATAGTGCAACCAATTCAGGGAGGAACCGGTGATAACCTGGAGATTGCGGGGGAGACGTTTGGTAGCCGCTTATTCGTTGGCACCGGTGGTCATACTAACTTGAAGAAACTGAAGCAGTCCATTGAAGTCTCAGAAACCGAAATGGTCACAGTTGGCCTGCGCCGCGTAAATAGTGGCGCTGGCGGAGATTTAATGAGCTTGCTTGAGCGTCTGGAAGTCCGAGTGCTTCCTAACACCGCCGGTTGTTACACGGCTGAGGAAGCTGTGATAACGGCAAAGATGGGTCGCGAGGCGCTGGATACCAACTGGGTAAAACTGGAGGTGATTGGCGACGACGAGACGATGTTTCCCGATACGACCGAGCTGGTGGAAGCGGCCCGAGAACTTGTGGGGCTGGGCTTTGTTGTTTTACCTTATACCAGTGACGACCCAATAACCGCCAAAAAGTTAGTTGAAGTCGGCTGCCCCGCCGTGATGCCGCTGGGGTCGCCAATTGGTTCCGGTCGTGGGTTGAGTAACCCGGACAACCTGCGAATTATCCGTGAGGCGATAGATGTGCCGATGATCGTTGACGCCGGTATTGGTTCGGCGTCCGACGCTGCTGAAGCTATGGAGTTGGGGGCGGACGCTATACTTGTCAGCAGTGCAATAGCCAGGGCGGAGCAGCCGCCCTTAATGGCGGCGGCGCTGCGCGACGCCGTCAGAGCAGGCCGCCAATCCTATCTCGCCGGAAGAATCCCGGAAAAACTTTACGCCAAACCAACCACAGTTATGGAGGGCAGAATCCGGCGGTAGGCTCCATTATGACGCCCGGGTGGTTAATCAAGACGCAAAACTTTTCAACGCCATTCCGGGCAAGGGGGCTGGGAAACACCAGCATAAAGCTCAAAGCCAAAAGCTGAAAGCTAATTCAAATTCATTAAGTGCTCATAATCTTGTATATGTTCTTGAACTTGATCTTGATTTTCGGTCTTGCGCCTCTTCGCCAGCTCGCAAGCACGCCTCTTCGAGCTTTTCCCCCTTGGAGGGGGGAAAGACAAGGGGGGGAGATTGCGGGTCATGCAACGTCATGTCGGACTTGATCCGGTACCGGCAATGTTGAAATTGGTGGAAGTTCTGAACAAGAGACTGGCAGATTTGTTATACTATCACTGAGTTCACTCCAAAAAATGTTCCCTATTAACAGGGGGAATACAGACCAACCCTCTACCGCCAGGGGAGAGGGCTTTCTGGAGGATGCTCAAGACTGCTTTTCATTCCAGTTTTAAGCAGGTGAAAAGATTGATTGTTAACTTGCGCGTGCCCAACTTTATTGTTCGGGTTTTGCAGACCGGAGGTTCTCGGTCGGTGCCGGCTGTGGTGAGGGACGAAGGCAGAATAATTTCAGCAAACACAGCTGCTCGTGAATTGGGAGTGAAAGCAGGTGCGCTTCTTTCTGAAATAGATATACCCGATGCTGTCGATATGATCAGGTTTGATCTCGAAAGTCTGGTTGAAACAAACCAGCAGTTGCGACAAGAAATTCAGCGACTTAGTCCCTTAATAGAAAACCTGCAGCTGGGAGATTTTTTTGTTGAAATAGAGTCGCCGGAGCGTTTGGAAGACTGGTTTGACGGTGAAATTTTGTCCGGTCTGCCTCTTATTGGCGGAGCGGCGCCGAACGGCTGGCTTGCTTATATAGTTTCACACCGGCTTAAACCCGGGGATATTAAGATAATTTCAGAAAATGATTTTGAGGAAACCATCCACTCTGTCAGCCGCGAGGAAATGTGGGGGTTGGGTTCAAAATTTATTGACATTTTGGAGGAGCATGGAATAAAAAATATGGGGGAGCTTTATTACTTGCAAGAAACGGAGAGACGTAAACTACTGGGTAGTAGAAGTCGGCTTTTGCACAAGTTGTTCAGTCGGATGGATCCACGGCCCATGAGCGTCTTTTCACGGCCCCGTTCTCTCAGTCGTGAAATCTCAATTCCTCCGGACGATGCCCGAGATCAGGAGGCGATTTGCCGCCGTTTGGCGCCAGTAATGAGCCAGTTTAGTGAAAGGTTAAAGGATTCGGCCAGCCTCGCTTACCGGTTTTACATGGGGTTACGCTTTAGTGGGGACAAACAACTGGTTCGCAGTCATGAGTTTACAACACCGACCGATGAACCGGAACTATTTGAGTTCGCTTTGGGCCAGGCCCTGGCTGACGTCGCTTTGACTAGTCCAGTGTTGTCTATTGCCGTCGAACTTGACGTAATTGTCGCAGATATAGAAAATTATCACAAAAATCTTCAGGAGGTCCCCGGTGAAATTGAAATCCTGGAAAATTGAGTTAATAGTAATTTTATTATTTGCTGTTACGAGTCTATTCCCGGCGGCTGTTTTGGCGGCGACCTACGACACGGCTGTTGAGCTTTATGAAGCCGGTGAATATGGCGCGGCACGTGACCTTTTAGAAGAGCTGTATGAGGCCGACCCGGCCGATGAAGGGGTTTTATATCACCTGTATCTCCTGGAAGAGGAGACCGGAACTCCCGAAGAAACCTTTTATTACCTTGCTCAACTGGCGGAACGTTCTCCTGATGAACTTGAAATATTATCTCCTCGGGCTGTCTATCAGGCGGCTGGATTGCTTGCCTACGAAATTGCAGAATACCGTCGTGCACTCGAATTTTTTGAAAAGGCTCTGGAAGAGGTAGAAGACGAGAACAAAGAGGAAAGCCTGAGGACCTGGCGAGACCGCTCGCGGTCTGCTTACCTGCGGCGGGTGCGGCTGGATCGTGAAGCCGAGCTCAGCGCCCTGCGTAACGAAGCCGCCAGATTGGCCTCTGAGGGGAAGGTGGGGGAAGCGATTGAGCTGCTTAAAGCACAGCAGGATGAGTTTGAGAATTATGCCGAACTTGAAACTCTGCTGGCTGATCTGCAGCGAGAGCAGCGGTTTTTTAATTGGATGGAGCAGGTTGAAGAAGTTTCACTGGAAACTCCGAGTAATGAAATTGATCAGCTAATAGATGAGGGACGAAGCGAATTTTTTGACGTAGAGCGGTATGAAGAAACGACCAGAAATTATATGGGACGACTTTTCTATATCAGGGGAATTCAACATTATCTGGACGATCAATTTTCAGAAGCAAAAGACAGGTTTGAAAACGCCCTTGCTTTTTCTCTTGAAGCATATCCGGAGTATTTCCAGGAACTGGCGCGAAGTAACTATCGCCTCGGTAATTATGAGCAAACAGATGAGAACCTGAAACTGTTGGAACGACAATTTCCTGAGTTTGATGCCGATAGCTGGCTGGCCTGGAAAAATTGGTTCCGTCTTAACCTGGATATTTTTATTACTGTTTTTCTACTTCTCGGCCTGGTGCTTGGCACAATTTTCTTGTTTGGACCTTTGTTTGGCTCTCGGCTGATTACGTCGGTTGGTGTCAAGCTGACATCACTGCTGATGCGTATTAATCAAACCGCTGCGGCTGCTCTGGTGTTTGACCGGCTCTGTCAGGTCGAATTTTTAGAAAATGATGCTTTCAAAAAATATATTACTGCGCTTGAACAGACCGGGGAGGATAACAAAATAAGAGAGGCACTGGAAACTTTTAAGAATGCAAAAGGGCTATCCCGGTCGCAGAAAATAAAACTGGCGCAAATATATCGCAATGCCGGAGAAAATGACCGGGCGTCAGAAATCCTGACCGGAGTTTACAATGCCTGGGAAAAACTCAAACAAAAAGATAAAGCAGTTCTGGCCCGACTCCTCTCCGCATTAAAGTTGGAACAGGGAAAAACAGAGGAAGCGCTGGAGCTCTTTGGTCGCTTGTTAAAACTACAGCCTCGGAACAATCGTCTCTACCAGCAGGTGATCAAGCTGGCCGCCGAGAGCGAGAAGTGGAATTTATGGACTAAATATGGACGGCAGTGGATGAAGCAAGTGAAAAGCGGTTACATTCAGGACCGCCACCGGGCAACTATCTCAACCGCCCGGGAGGAGGGAGGGCTTCAGGACCCAGAGTCAATTGCTGAATTTTTGCTTGAAGTTTACGAGCAGAAGGTGAGTGATCTCAGCGAACAGCCTTTAAATCGTCTCCGGTTTGTATGTGAGTTGACAGAAGAAATCCCCGGTGGATGGGAGCGGACAGTGGATGTTCTAAAGGAAATTATAGAGAGACAGCTCAGCGAAGAAGAACAACGTAAATTTCTCCGTCGTCTGGCTGATATACTGGCTGAGAGGGGTCAGTTTGAGCAGGCTCTCCCTTATTATGAAAAATTACGCGAGCTTGCGGGTGATGAGTTTGATTTGTTGGAAAAACTGGGCAGAATATACCAGCAGTTGGATATGCGAGCCGAGGCCGTGGATTGTTATCAAAAAATCTTTAATTATCAAAAGGACAATGTCAGTGCAATCAGCGGTTTGAAGCAGATAGGGCGGGATTATGAGGCGGACGAAGAGTATGAAAAGGCGGAGTCAACTTATCGCACAGTATTAGAAAACAGCCGCAGCGCTGAGCCCGACGTTCAATTTCGTGTTGGAGTTGCGCAATATCGTCAGGATAAGCTGGAGGAAGCTCTGAGTACTTTCCAAAAAATAAAGCACACCCGCTTAGATTTTCAGGCGCGGGTATTGAGTTACGTTGCTCGTTGTCTTGTTAAAATGGAGATGCATGAAGCCGCCTACAAACGAATTGAGGAGTTCGAATACGATGCGCGAGAGCTTTCTTCCAATCAGCGCCGCAACCTGCGCTACTGGCTTGCCCGGGCGGCGGAGGGGGCGGGCCAGACTGCTGAGGCCAAATCTCATTACCAGACGATTGTGGCCGGTGATGTTGAGTTTCGTGACGCTGCCGCCCGTCTGAAGCGGCTTGAAAAGCTATAAAAGTGGCTGGCATTCTTTACGTGGTTGCGACACCGCTGGGTAACAGCCGGGACGTAACACTGCGTGCTCTTGATGTTTTAGAAGCCGTTGATGAGTGGGTGGTTGAAGACACCCGACGAGCCGGTCGGTTGCGGGAGCTGCTGGATCTTCCCCGCCGTCCTTTGAACAGCTATTACGATGAGGTTGAAGAGACCAGAACTGACGAGCTGATCAAAAAGCTAAAGCGGGGTCTTGACCTGGCACTGCTCAGCGACTCGGGAACACCGTTGATAGCCGACCCCGGATATAACCTGGTGCGAGCGGCTCATCGGGCGGACATCGAAGTAAGACCCGTTCCCGGACCGAGTGCTCCCATCGCTGCTCTCAGTGTTAGCGGTTTTCCCAGCGATGAATTTATTTCGCTTGGTTTTTTGCCTAAAAAATCAAAAGGAAAACGAGACCGCCTGCTCGAAGTAAAGTATTATCAGGGCACAGTGATATTTTTTGAAAGTCCTCAACGTATCTGTGATACGCTCAGATTATTGTTGAATTTATTCGGCAATAGAACTATATTTGTTGGTCGGGAAATGACAAAAAAATTTGAACAGTATCTGCGCGGCCCGCTGGAAGAAATACTGGCAGAGCTGGAGGCTTCACAACCACCGGGTGAATTTACTGCCCTTATTCATCCTGGTGAAGTTGATGACGTCAATCCCGAGGAATACCTGGCCGAGTTACTTGAGCGCGGGTTAAGTATGAGTGACGCCGCAAGAATAGCGGCTAAGTTTTCGTCAAAACCAAAAAGCGAGTTATATAAACTTGGGCTGGAACTAAAAAAATAGCAGGTTTGCAAAGATTCGACCAGGTGCCTTGGAACTCAGTTTGAACTTGACGTCATTCCGGACAAGCGACCGAAGGGAGCGCGATCCGGAATCCATCTTAAACTTGATCTTGATTTTCGGTCTTGCGCCTCTTCGCCTGCTCGCAAGCTCGCCTCTTCGAGCTTTTCCCCCCTTGAAGGAGGGAAAGACAAAGGGGGGGAATAGAACAGGTTTCAGTTTTTTAGGAGTGATTAATTTAATGGAAAAACTGGAAAAATGGAAACAAGAGCAGATAGTTAAAAAAATTCGCGCAGGTGCGGTGTTCATTTATCCCACCGATACTGTCTATGGGATTGGTTGCACTGTTTATAACAGTGAGGCTGTAGATCGTATATTTAAGATTAAAGGTCGCTCGGAAAATAAATCTTTTCCAATCCTGGCCACTGCTGACCAGGTGCGGGAATTAACGGATTTAGGTCATGCTGAACAAGCGGCAGCCCGTGACCACTGGCCGGGAAACCTGACTATGGTTCTGAAATTAAAAGAACAGGGGGAACTGGATAGCCGGCTTATTCGGGATGAACAGGTGGCCCTTCGTGTCCCAGATTTAGCGCCGCTTCTTGAATTGCTGGAAGAGACGGGCCCAGTTGTTGGAACCAGCGCAAATTTTAGCGGCTCTCCTGCAGCGGCCGGTCTGGAAGACGTCTCCGCGCACCTGCTGAGTGAAGTTGACCTGGTTCTCGGTGAAAGTCGTGGCTTGGGGAAACCTTCAACCGTTGCCGGCTGGAATGCCTCCGAAAAAAAATGGGAAATTTATCGCGAGGGAGAACTTGCTGAAGAACAACTGGTAGAAAGTGTGGAAGATATAGTATGAAAGTTATTTTTGTCTGTACAGGTAATACCTGTCGCAGTCCGATGGCGGAGCATCTTTTGCGGGATTTACTTTCAGAAGAGGAGCTTGACATCGAGGTGGAGTCGGCGGGCATCATGGCCGGGTCAGGTAGTCCTCCCACTCCGGAGACGGAGCAGGTTCTGCGTGAAGCCGGTATTGAGTCAATAAGTTCTCACCGGGCGCAGCATGTCGGCGAGTTGAACCTTTCACCCGGCGATTTATTGCTGGGCATGACTGACAAACACCGGGCTTTTCTCACCGGTAAAGTCCCCCCTCAGGTAGAGGTTTCCACCTTGAATGAATTTCTGGACAGCCGGGTTGATCTCAGCGATCCTTTTGGTAGTGATATTGAGACATACCGCCGTCTTTACCAGCAATTAAAACCAGCGCTGGAAGAGTTGAAGAATTTGTTGCAGGATGAGTAGGAACTTATAAAATTTAATTCCAACATGATTTTTGAGGTGAAATTATGGAAATCGTAATCGGAGCCGATCACGCCGGATATGAGTATAAAAATAAACTGAAGCAATACCTGGACTCGAAAGGTTATAAAGTGACTGATGTTGGCGCCAGCTCATCTGATCCGAGTGACTATCCAGATTTTGCTCAGAAGGTCGTTCAGGAGCTGGCCCTGGCCGATGATAAACGGGGTATACTTGTTTGCGGCAGTGGAATTGGCATGGCAATCGTCGCCAATCGATCCCGGGGAGTGCGTGCCGCCCGCTGCGTGCGTATGCAGGATGTCCAGAGCGCTCGCCGCCACAACAATATTAACTGTCTCTGTCTGGGCGAACGTGAAAATACGTTTGAGGAAGCCCGAGAAATGGTTGATCTTTTCCTGAAGACGGAGTTTGATGAAGGCCGGCACAGAAAGAGGGTAGATAAAATTGACCAACCCGGGATTCAGGTGATAAAGCACCCCCTGGTGCAAACCAAACTGACTCAACTGCGGGATAAAAACACTACCAAAAAAGAGTTTCGGGAGCTGATCGGAGAACTTACCGGACTGATGTTTTACGAGGCGACAAGAAGCTGTCCAACCGATACTCAGGTGGTAGAGACGCCGCTGACAGAGGCTCATGGGCGTGAAATGCTGCAACGAATTCTGCTTGTTCCAATTTTGAGGGCCGGCCTTGGCATGGTTGATCCTATTTTAAAGTTGGTCCCAACCGCAAAAGTCGGACATATTGGTCTCTACCGGGACGAAGATAGTCTCGAACCGGTTGAGTATTATCTTAAGGTTCCGGAAAATCTCGACAACTGTATTGTCCTGCTGCTGGATCCGATGCTCGCCACCGGCGGCTCAGCGGCCAAAGCAATCAGTCTGCTTAAGCAGAAAGGCTTCACCGACGATCTTAGATTTCTCTGTCTGGTCGCTGCCCCTGAAGGGGTTGAAACGGTCAAGGAGGCCCATCCGGACGTTTCGATATATGCCGCATCCGTAGATGAAAAGCTAAACGAGGACGGTTATATTCTTCCCGGCCTCGGTGACGCCGGCGATCGCCTCTTTGGCACGGTGTAAGAGTTAAAAGGTGGCTTTCCGAGCGACGCTAAAGACTCCGGCCAAGCTTAATCTTGGCCTTAGAGTGGGCCGAAAGCTGGAGTGCGGTTATCACGGGCTGGAGACTATCTTTCAGGCTGTCTCCCTCTATGACAGAATCGAGGTCTGTCCGGGCCGAGAGCGCGATGATTTACTGGAAGTCTCTGGCCCGGTAGCTGTGCCCGAAAATTCCAGCAATCTTGTTCTGCAGGCGCTTGATTTTCTCCGGTCGAAGGTTGTAAAAATACCTCCTTTGAAGATAAAATTATACAAGCAGATTCCAACCGGGGCCGGGCTCGGCGGTGGCAGTGCAAATGCCGCTGGCATAATCATGCTGGCTGTTAAACTCTGGGGGGCTGATATTAACGAGGAACTGTTTGAGTGGCGTCTTGCTCGTGAACTTGGTGCTGACGTTCCTTTTTTTCTGCGGGGAGGGACCGCCAAAGCGGCTGGAATTGGTGAACAGCTTATTCCCCTTACGTCACAACGAGGGGCGGCATTGATTGTTGTCCCTCAAACAGCGGTTTCTACGGAAATGGCATACTCAAAGCTGACGAAGAGGGGGAAAAATTACCGGTCTTATTTAACCACTGCTAACCCGGGGGAGGAGATGGCCTGGAAAAGCTGGCCGCTGACCAATGATTTCTGGCCTCTGATTGGCCCCGAGAACGAGGAACTTGTGTTTATACGTGAAGAGCTTGAAAATTTTTCTGGACAGGTTGGGTTAACCGGTAGTGGCAGCGGTATTTATGCTCTGTTTGAAAACGAGAAGATCGCCCGCCCGGCAGAACAAGAATTAAAAAATAAACTTGAAACGGCAGAAATTTTTCGAGTAAATTTTGCTGGAGGTGTTAAAATAGAGACAGAGGAAGAACCTGACTGAAGAGCCTTATTACAGATACCGATATCACAGCAGGACTGGAGGCGCTGAAAATGGAAGTAACGTCTGTTGACATCAAGCCGATGGGGGAGGACGCGGACAGGGTTCTGGCCTTTGCCTCAATTGTTTTTGACGACGAATTTGTGGTTCATAACGTTCGTCTTGTTCAGGCACGAAGTGGTATTATCGTTGCGATGCCCAACGAGGAGTATCGTGGTGAGCTGCGCGATGTCGCTCACCCGCTCAACAACGATTGCCGGGGGAGAATCCGTGAAGCAGTGATAGAAACTTACAATGAAAATGTCGACCCCGGTGACCGTATTCAAATCGGGGGGGATAAGTAGAAAGCGAGGTCCTTATCATCTGGCAGTTTTTATCCCTTGTAACCAGTTTATCCTATGCCTTTCAAAACTTGTTTATTAAGGACCTGACCCGTCGGAAAGTAAATCCGCTTTTTCTACTCTGGTTGATGATGGCCGGGGCTGTTCCCTTCCTTTTCTTTTTCTCACGGATGACGGCTCCCCACAGCTTTGAAAGCCATTTCCCGCTTGTCCTCTTCCTTGCTGTCGCCGGAAACTTACTTGGCTTTTATGGTTATGTGAGAGCGATTGAACTGACCGATGTATCTTTGGCTATGCCACTTATTTCGTTGACTCCATTTTTCATGATTTTAACCAGTTGGCTGATGCTGGCCGAACTTCCCGATCTGCAGGGTTTGATTGGCATAGTTGCTGTCGTTATAGGTACTTATTTTCTTAGCCGCAAGCCGGGTATGAGCGGCCTGCGCCCTCTCTATGCTCTGCTTGAGGACCGGGGTTGTCGCTACGCCCTGATGACCGCACTCGTCTGGAGTGTTCAGGCCAATATCGATAAATTCGCCGTCCGGGCCACCGATCCCGTTGTTTATTCCTTCTGGTTTCATGTCCTTTTTGCTCTGCTTCTGCTTCCTTTTGTTCTCTATCGACGGCCCCGGCTCCGTGAAACTACCGCAAAAACTGCCGTATGGAAGTGGATCATTTTTGGTATATTGGCCGTCGGTTTCCTTGAAGCTTTGCTCTCCGGTGCTCAGATGATGGCAATAACTGATGTCCAGGTTTCCTATGTAATTGCCGTAAAACGGGCCGGTATGTTGTTTAGTGTCCTGGGTGGTGGTCTAATTTTTGCGGAGGAAGATTTAAAACGTCGTTTCTTATCTGCCACTATTGTCTTTGTTGGCCTTCTGTCGATTGTTCTACGTTGAGTTTTTACAATTATTTTGGCATGTAAGGTTGTCATATCGGTCAAACGAGTGTATCCGGTGCGGGTTAGGATTAATTTTGAATTTGACGTCATTCCGGCCCCTGAGCCGGAATCCATCTTGAGTTTCAAAAGATTTCCAATTAGATTGTAAAAATAGAGTGCTTATTATCTGGTCATAAATAATTCAGGCTTGCCGCGGGGGCATTTTCTGGAAGATTTTGATTGTTCTTGCGTTTTAGCTGGACTGGAGCCTTTTTTTACTGTATAATATTTATCCCTAATCAAACCCTCACCGAAAAGCTTTCCCCCCTTGAAGGGGGGAATACAAAGGGGGGACGGGTCCTCTCTCGCCAGGGGAGAGGGAACTTTTTGGAGAAGCTCTAATTAGTTCGGGTAAAAGCGCTTTATAAGTGAATTATTGCAAAAAAACTTCAAAGAATCTATAAGCATAAAAGCTAAATTTTAAAAGAGGTGTGAGAAATGGTTACTGAACTTGAGGATAAACATCGTGACGTAGTATTTGTAGACCAGACGTCCGGCGAGAAGTTTTTAATTTCATCCACTGTTGAGACCAGCAAAACCACAACTATCGACGGCGAAGAGTATCCGCTTTACGAAGTGGAAATATCCTCTTCAAGTCATCCCTTCTATACCGGCGAGCAGAAGCTGGTTGATACTGAAGGCCGTGTGGAGCGGTTTGAACGTAAATATGGAAGCATGACCGGGAGCAGTGATGAAAGCGACGAGGACGAAGAGTAATTGGAGCCCTTTCTTTTGAAAATCAACTCGAGGAGCTGGAGCTGCGGCTTCATCAGCTTGAAGAACAGCTAAACAATCCGGGGGATATCCCGGGGAGTCGCTTTCAGGAACTGTCTCAGGAATACTCGCAGATAAAACCGATAGTCAAAACTTATCGCGACTACAAGCAGTGTCGTGAAGAACTGCAGGAAAGCCGTGAGCTGGTTGAGGCCGAGACCGGCGAAATGGCTGAACTGGCCCGGCAGGAAGCGGATATTCTTGAAACAGAACTGCAGGAGCTAACCGCCCGCCTTAAAGAACAGCTTATCCCCGAAGACCCCGATGCTGAGCGTAACCTCGTGTTGGAGATACGTGCCGGAACCGGTGGCGAAGAAGCTGCTCTGTTTGCCGCCGATCTGTTTCGTATGTATAAACGCTACGCTTCCGACAGGGGGTGGACCACTGAAGTGGTTAGTGTTAGTGAAGCAGATCACGGCGGTTATAAAGAGCTTATCGCCATGATTGAGGGCAATGGCGCCTACGGCCGCCTACAGTTTGAAAGTGGGATTCATCGCGTTCAGAGGGTGCCGGAGACTGAATCCGGCGGTCGCATACATACCAGTGCCGCTACTGTGGCCGTGCTTCCGGAAGCACGGGAAATTGATATCAAAATATCCGAAGAAGATCTAAAAATTGATACATTTCGGGCCAGTGGTGCTGGCGGTCAGCACGTTAATATGACCGATTCTGCCGTTCGTATTACCCATCTACCTACCGGCACTGTCGTTCAGTGTCAGGATGAACGTTCCCAACATAAAAACCGCGCTCGTGCCATGAAAATTCTTCGTTCTCGAGTTTACGAGGAAAAAAAGGCGCGTCAACAGGCTGAACGTCGGAAAAACCGTCGCCGGCAGGTGGGCAGTGGTGATCGCAGCGAAAAAATTCGTACCTACAATTATCCCCAATCTCGAGTTACCGATCATCGGATAAACTTTACCCTTCATAAACTAGATGAGATTATGGACGGTCAACTGGACGAGTTAATCGGAGCTCTTAAGGAAGCTGATCGGCTTGAAAAGTTGCGGCAAATTGAAGAAGAAGCTGATATTTCCCAGCTGGTTCAGTGACTTTCCCGCCTGGGAACGTGCTGAATTAAAACGTCATTACGACTCCTCCCGGGGGGTTGTTAAAACCAGTTTTATCCCCTCTCCCTTAAAACCTGATGATATTTTTAGTCGTCGGCAGGCCGGCGAACCCCTTGAATATATCCTTGGTCACTGTCACGTCGATGATATAACGATTAAAATAACTCCCGACGTTCTTATTCCGCGGCAGGAGACCGAAACCATGGTGAGACTCTTTTCTGAACATATTTCCGCGCTTCCTCCGGGACCAATTATTGATTGTGGGACCGGTTCTGGTTTTATTGCTACCTGGCTATCAAAAAAAATTAATCGCTTTGTTATCGCTGTGGACAACTCTCTGCCCGCTATACGGGTTGCCCTTGATAATCGTTCTATTAACAGCTCAAATTTTAGTCTGCTGGCCGGTGATTTGCTTGGTTCTCTCTCCTGCCGCCCAGCCGCTGTTCTTGCCAACCTGCCTTATGTGAAGCAAAAACAGGACCTTGAAGATTCAGTCAGAAACTTCGAACCCCGCCAGTCTCTTGTGCCGCCGGCATCACCTCACCGGTTATATCGACGGCTTTTAAAACAGGCGCGGATCAAATTAAAAACTGGTGGTGAGCTCTGGCTGGAGGGCACCGGTGACCTCTTCAAAAAATTATTGCCCACCGTCAACAATCAGAACTGGAAAAACTATGAGATATTAACCGACCTGTCGGATCGCGACCGTTTCATGCGCTTGTTTTTGTAACTTTTTTTACACTTCTTTCTTAACTTTTTGTCCTTACCTCCCGACACATATGATTGAAGGCAATCAGGGATTATCAGACATACTACAAGGACGAGCCAGCCATACAAACCACACGCCTTTAATTTTCCAGCTCAGGCTAAAAACTGTACCGACAGTATATTCGTTGCCAGTATTCTTTATTCCGGGCCAAGCCCGCAATGACCGCATTGAAGGCGAAATAACAGCGTTTACAAAAATAGCCTGATGATTAACTAACAAACCAGCAAACCAGCAAACTAACAAACTAACAAACTAGCTAACTAACAAACAAAGGAGTTCCACGATGGAAAAACTGGTTATCGAAGGCGGTTATCCGTTAGAAGGCGAAGTCCCAATAAGCGGCTCAAAAAATGCCGCCCTTCCGATAATGGCGGCGACGCTGCTCGCCGCTGACAACTGTCGTTTAGATAACGTCCCCCGCCTCCGCGATGTCGTGACGATGTGCAGTTTGATTGAAGAGCTGGGGGCGCAGTTAAAATACACCAACGGCACCGTTGAAGTAGACACTTCTGAACTGACCCAGAACGAGGCACCTTACGATTTGGTTAAAAAGATGCGTGCTTCGGTTCTTGTTTTAGGTCCTCTTGTAGCCCGTCTGGGCGAGGCCAGGGTATCGCTTCCCGGGGGCTGTGCTATTGGGACCCGCCCAATAAACTTACACCTTGAGGGGTTAGAGGCGCTGGGAGCAGAGATTAAACTGCAAGAGGGGACCATATATGCTTGCGCCTCGGGACTTGAAGGAGCCGAGATTACCCTCGATTTCCCGTCAGTGGGGGCGACCGAAAATATTCTAATGGCTGCCTCCCTAGCGTCGGGAGAGACGGTCATAGAAAATGCTGCCCGGGAACCTGAAATAGCAGACCTGGCCCGGGCAATAAATAAAATGGGGGGGCGGGTGGAAGGGGCGGGGACGGATAGAATTCTGGTTGAAGGGGTGGAGAAGTTACATAGTCTTACTCATTCTATACTTCCCGACCGTATAGAGACGGGAACCTATTTGACGGCCGGAGCCATATCCGTTGGGAAGGTAAAGACAGTAAAAACTGATCCGGGGTTGCTTCATTCGGTATTAAAAAAATTAAAGCAATCCGGGATGGAAGTAGAAGTGGGAGAAAATTGGATAGATCTTAAAGCTAACTTCCCCCCCCGGCCGGTAGACATAGTGACTATGCCTTACCCGGGTTTCCCTACCGATATGCAGGCTCAGTTTACAGCCATGCTTGCACGGTCCAGTGGCACGTCGACGGTTAAAGAGACAATCTTTGAAGATCGGTTCATGCATGTTCTTGAGCTTGAGCGGCTTGGTGCCGATATTAAAATAGATGGCAACTGGGTAACTATTCATGGGGTGGAAAAACTTGAGGGAGCGCCGGTTATGGCGACTGATTTGAGAGCCTCGGCCGCACTTGTCCTTGCCGGACTGGCTGCTGAAGGGGAGACCGAAGTTAGAAGAATATATCATCTTGATCGTGGATATGAAAAACTGGAAGAAAAGCTAAAAAATCTTGGCGCTAAACTTGAGAGACAAGAAGCGGAGGGACCGTAAATGATTAGAGGTTTATACACTTCGGCCAGCGGCATGGTGGTAAGCCAGGAGAGAATGGACGTCGCCACCAATAATCTGGCCAATATTAATACTCCCGGCTTTCGGGAACAGATCTATGTTTCAAAATCCTACCCTGAAAACGAGGTCGTTCGCACGGACGACAACGTTACTCAGCTCCCCCGGGGTTCAATTGATCAGCGTCCGCAGGTGGGAGACCTTAACACCGGCGTCGCCAGTGACGGGACCTATACCAATTTCGAAGAGGGAAAACTTAAAAGAACCGAGAATCCCCTGGATCTTGCAATAACAGGCGATGGGTTTTTCACCGTCGAAGGTGACGATGGTGAAGAATACTACACCCGTGACGGTATTTTCACCATGAACGAGGAGGGGAGCCTGGTGACCGGTAACGGTCGTTACGTGCTGGGCGAAGAGGGGAGAATTACTGTCGATGACGAAGTTGAAGGTATTTCTGTCGCCGGTGACGGGACGATAACTAACGGTGACGGGGAGGTTGTGGATCGACTTCAAATTACCAGTTTCGAAAACCCTCAGAGGCTCCAAAACCGGGGCGAGAACTTTTTTGTTGACGATGGGGAAGCCCAGCCGATTACAGATACTGATCTTGGTGCAGATTTTACTATTCAGCAGGGGTTTCAAGAAATATCCAACACTGATCCGATAAGAGAATTGATTAACACTATAGAAATCCAGCGACTGTATGAAATGAACAGCCAGATGATAAGCCAACAGAATGAGGCCCTGGGACAATCGTTTCAGCGTGTGGCTGGATCTTAAGTTGATTTATTTTATAACTGACAAAGCGGGTTAAATTTTTTCCGCACTTATTACGATAATTTATAAAGAGGTGATGTAATTATGATTAGAAGTTTATATACTGGCGGCGCCGGTATGAAGGCGCAGCAAAAAAATGTTGACGTTACAGCAAACAATCTTGCTAACGTTAACACGAACGGCTTTAAGAAGGACCTGGTTAATTTCGAGGACCTCTATTATCACTACATGAAGAGTCCGGGGGCTCCTTCTACTGAAGCGACCGACCATCCGACAGGTATTTCCGTAGGTATGGGGGTGGGCACAGGTTCAACAGCAAAAGTCTATACACAGGGAAACATGGAGACAACTGAGAACCCAATGGACATGGCAATTAAAGGTGACGGCTTTTTTCAGGTCCTGAAACCTGACGGCACCACTGCTTACACCCGTGACGGCTCGTTCAAAGTCGACGGTGAGGGACAAATTGTCACCTCGGAAGGTAATTATTTAGAACCACAGATACAAATCCCGGAAGAGGCAACTGAAGTTACTATTCGTAGTGATGGAACCGTTTCTGCGGATATGCCGGGGCAGGAAGAACCTGAAAACGTAGGTCAGATCGAGCTGGCACGGTTTGTAAATCCGGCCGGTTTGAAAGCAGAAGGCTCCAATTTGTTTACTGAGACCCCTGCTTCTGGTGACCCATTCGTTGGAACTGCGGGACGTGATGGGATTGGCCAGATTGAACAGGGTACGTTAGAAAAATCAAATGTTGATGTTATTGAAGCTTTAACCGATCTGATCGCCCAGCAGCGTGGTTATGAGTTTAACCACCGTACTATCAGGACGTCCGATCGTATGCTCGAAAGGGCGACCACACTACTGCAGTAATGCTAATGAGTAACTACTATAGACCATCCATCGGTTTAGTGTTACTTGCACTAATCCTATGCGCCGGCCGGGTTCCTGCCCCGGCCGGCGCTTACAATTCTGAAACAGCCGCCATTGAGCTCAAGTCTGAGGTCACTGTTGATCAGCCGCTTGTCACTATATCTGACATCGTTAAGGGAGAGTTGCCCGAAGGAATGTCCAATTTTACTCTGGGGGAGGCCCCCGACCCCGGTGACAGTGACTTCTATAACCGTGCTCAAGTGATGATGCGAGCCCGCCAGGCAGGAGAAGATCCCCCTGATTTTACGGGACGTGAAATTAGAACTGAAGTTCGCCGTCCCTCACAAACAATTGAACGTGAGGAAATCCGAGAAGCTGTGAAAACTATCCTCCAGGAAGGCGTATCTCTCGACGGCGACGGCGAGGTTAATATCGAGCACTTGCCCGGCTCAATCGAAATATTGCCCGGTGATTATCAATTCCGTCTCGATCGCTCTAACCCTTATCACGATATTCATTCATCGACCCGTCACACAATTATAGTCGAACAGGAGGGTAACGTCACAAAAACCTTTAACGTTCGTGCCCGGGTAGCTGATTTTGCGGAGGTGGTTGTCACTGCTGAACGTATCCGGTCCGGGGAGGAACTTACTGAGGAAAATCTTAAAGTAAAAGAAAAAGAAATAAGGCGCTCACGGGGCGATTTAATCAGGAAAGTTGATGAAGCCATCGGTCTGGAATTAAATCGTAGTCTCTCTGAGGGAACCGTTCTTCGAGGCGCTCATCTTGATCGTCCATCGCTGGTTGAGAGACGTTCCAGGGTTACTATTCGCTACCAAATCAACGGCTTGACACTCTCTGCCCGGGGAACTGCTGAAAGTGATGGTTACAAAGGAGAAAAGATTGTCGTTAAAAATGACTCAAGTGGTGACAAGGTTTATGCCGAAGTTATAGGTGAAAGGGAGGTGCGTGTAGTTGAATAAATCAATTTTAAAAGTAAACCTGGTGCTCATTATCACAACTTTTCTAATAACTGGCCTAATAACAGTTGAATTGAACGCTACATCGCTCTGGGAGGATAGTCCACGTGCGCATACACCATATGGTGATGATATAGCTGTGACAGAAGGGGACCTCGTAAAAATTGCCATAACTGAAGATGCCATGGCTCAGTCGGGTTCCAGCCGTGACCGGGCAAAAAACATAGGCATAGGTGGTTCTTCCGGCGAAGATGAAGACGACGCCACCTTTGTTAACAACATGGTCTCATGGCTACCTTTCTTTGGTGCTGAGTTTTCCGGCGGCTCTGAATATGACTCCCGGCGAGCTGCTGACGTCTCGCGGACTCTGAATGCAGAAATGTCGGTAGAAGTTGTTTCGGTTTCCGACAACGGTACCCTTGACCTGGAAGGCTCACGCGAGGTAAAAATCGAAGATGAAATAACTACTCTGAATTTTACCGGCCAGGCCCGGCAGCAGGACGTTGAACCCGACAACACCATACCATCGAATAGAATCGCTAACGCTCAGATGTCCTACGAAGGCGAGTTAGGCCTTCAGTCCGGTGAGCCGGAAGGGTTGCTCGGCCGCTCCTGGACTTTTGTTAAAAATGTTCTCTTCTGGTAATCAAGTAAGGGGAGGTATTTCCTGGTGCAAATTTCTAAAAAAGTAACGACGTTAATTTCGGTTATTATTCTTACCATATTTACATTTCAACCGCTTCTTGCCCAGATCAGTGTGCCGCTGGAGAGTATCTCCAGAATTGGTGGCGTGCGGGAAAATCAACTGCGTGGTTATGGCATTGTGGTTGGTCTGGACGGAACAGGTGACGGCGGGATAGATTTTGTTAACCGTTCAATAGCTAATGCGCTTGAACAACACGGAATTAGCGTTCAGGACCCCGAGGCGGAGCGGCTGGATAATGTTGCCGCCGTTATGGTCACCGCGACCCTGCCTGCTTTTAAACAGTCAGGCGATAAGCTGGACGTAACTGTTAGCTCACTCGGAGACGCTGACGATTTAAGCGGTGGCGTTTTGATTGAGACGCCAATGATGGCTCCTAACGGCGAAGTTTATGCGGTGGCTCAGGGGGCGGTTACTAAAGGCGGAACTGACGATGACCTTCACCCCACTACGGTTACTGTTCCCGACGGGGCGCTTGTCGAACAGGAGGTCCCGTTTGAATTTGTCGGCGAAGACGGGCAAATCCAGGTGCAGCTTCGCGACGGTAACTTTACCACCGCCTCTCGTGCAGTTGCTGCTATAAACGAGGAGTTTTCACCACAGACGGCTAACGCTGAAAATGCTAATACAATTAATGTTCAGATACCCGCGGAGTTTACTGACGACGTGGTTGGCTTTATTTCCCAGATCCAAAACCTTGAGGTGGAGCCTCCGCGTGAAAGCCGCATTGTGATTAATGAACGCACTGGTACCGTTGTTATGGGCGATAATATTGCCGTGCGTCCCGTTGCAATAACCCATCGAAATATCTCGCTGCGAATTGATAACGACGATGTAGCCGAGGACGGCGAAACCGTTGTGCTGCCGGAAATTACGACCGTCGATCAGATAGTCGACGCTCTAAACGCTGTTGGCGCCTCAACCGATGACGTCATTTCTATCCTTGATGCACTCAATCGTGCCGGCGCTCTGAACGCCCCCTTAGAGGTGATGTGAAGTGCTCACTTCAGCTCCTGAACTGGGGGCCATGGAAAGTGGTGTGACGGCTCAAAATCAGGAAGAATTGCAACAGACCGAAAGACAACTGCGTTCATTCGCTGAAGAGGCCGAGCGCTCTTTTGACGAGGCTACTGGTGAGAGCGGTTCGAGCAATCGTGACGAAGAACTTAAGAAAGCCGCCAACCAGATGGAAGGGTTGCTCATCCATGAGCTGATTAAACAGATGCGGGAAACTATTCCTGAAAACGAACTCACCCAGGGGGGACACGGCGGAGAAGTTTTCCGGGAACAACTTGACCAGAAATATTCTGAACTGATAAGCGAGAGCTCTAATTTTGGAATTTCTGAGGAAATATATAAACAGTTCGCCGGCGAATATCAGTAAATTGTTGTATCTTGCTCTCCTTAATACAACCGCCCCTGTTATATAAAACCCGCGTATTATTCTCAACTTTCTCAAAAATTATTCTGCCTCTATAAAATTCATAGAATCACCATTCGCTCTGTCAGTCAATATTACTCGCTTTATCTTTTCCCGGCCTTCTCCAAATCGCATCCCAGCTTCAATTTCTCTCCCCCCATCACCCACTCGCCCCATCGCTCCCCCCGGCCCCCGAACCGAAATTCATGTTCACAGACTACGGTTTCCAGGTTTTCGCTCTTAGATTCCAACCCGCAACAACGGTTTTAACTTTCACACTTTCACACTTTCACACTTTCACACTTAAAACTCACCGGTATGATCTGTAAAGTAACAGAAACTCTTGCTCTATGACGCTAAACTCGGTAAACTTTGTAAAAAATTGAGGTTATTTAAAAAAATCCCCTTTTTGCCGGGGGAAAGCTTAGAGTTGCAGTTGAATCTTTATTCACCTCTAACTGGAGGCGGTTGAACAATGAAAAATCGACGAAAAAAACTTGTGGTGGACTGGCAAATCCAGGGACGAATGTTACTTCTTGTGCTGATTCCCGTGCTACTGACGCTTATATTAGCTGGTAGTGTCGGCTGGTATGCGTTTTATCTTTTGGATACTGCCGGAATACTCGAACAGTTGAGTATGCAGCCAGAAATTACAAATTCATTGCTTCGTATTTCTCTGTTAGCTTTTCTTGGGGTAATGGCGTTGTTGTGTCTGTCTTTGCTGGTTGCTTTGCGATTTTCAAACCAGGTTGTTGGACCCATTTATCGGATCAAGGAAGATTTAAATGCCATGCGTCAGAATGATTCCCTTGACCTTATTTATACTCGCCGGGGTGATTACCATCAGCAGTTGGTTCGCTCATTAAACAATTTCATTATTAATTTACGTGATCTGTTTGAAGGTGAGGAAAACAGCTAATGTTTAAAACTATTTGCAAGGACATCAGGGCAGTTTTTGATCGGGACCCTGCCGCCCGCAATTTACTGGAGGTCCTTCTCACATATCCTGGTCTGCATGCTCTGCTTATGCACAGGCTTGCTCATTGTTTGCATTCGACGTTAAAACTTCGTCTGCTTGCTCGGATTATTTCTCATTGTGCACGCTTTTTTACTGGAATTGAAATTCATCCCGGCGCTCAAATAGGTAGCGGTTTTTTTATTGACCACGGGATGGGTGTGGTTATCGGGGAAACTGCTATTATTGGCGATAACGTAACTTTATATCAGGGAGTAACTCTGGGGGGGACAGGTAAAGAGCGAGGTAAAAGGCATCCGACTGTCGAGTCAGGTGCTGTTGTAGGCGCTGGCGCCAATGTCCTGGGGAACATTACCGTGGGGAAAAATAGTCGGGTTGGTTCCGGCTCGGTTGTAGTTGATTCGGTGCCCGAAAACTCAACTGTTGTTGGTGTTCCCGGACACGTTGTCCGTCGGGAAGGGGAGCGGGTGGCGACTGTTTCGTTAGATCACAGCGATCTAACTGATCCAATATATGACACTATTCATAAACTGGAAGAACGCATAGACCAGCTTGAATACGAACTCGAAGAACAGAAACAAAGTGACTGACACCATTCCCGCGCTCATCCCCGCGGCAGGGCTGGGTACGCGCCTGCGTCCGATAACACGTTACGTATCCAAATCGATGCTGCCCGTTGGTAACAGACCGTTAATACATTTTGTTCTTGACGAGGTTGAAGCGGCAGGCTTAAAAAATGTATTTGTAATTGTTAATCCAGACGATTCGGCACTTAAAGATTATCTAACTCGTTTTGACCGCAGTCTTGAAATTCAAGCGGTCGATCAGCCGCGACCGCGGGGGCTGGCCGATGCGCTCCTTTACGGTTACGAGGCCGCCGGTTGTCCGCCCCAGGTTGCTCTGCTCATACCGGATAACGTTGTTCTTGACGGCTCCGGGGTGAAGGTACTTTTAAGAAATAAGAACCAGAAGCAGTTGAGTTTTGCAATTAAAAAGGTAACTTTTGAAGAAGCACAGTATTTTGGTAATTCGGGTCGTTTTGAAACAGTAGACCCTCTTCCTCCAGAAGGTAGTGGTTCTGTTAGAATCACCGGGCTACAGGCGAAGGGAACCGGGCAGTTTGAAAACGCTGCTGAGGACTGGCCCGTCTGGCGGGTTCTGCCCCGGGTACTTCTGCCGGAAAGATTTTTTGAAATTGCCCGGCAAAGTAGGGAAGAAATTTCCGAGGGAGAGATTGATGACGTTCCAATATACCGGCGTTTGCTGGCTGAAAAACCTGCCCGCGGTTACAGGCTTGACGGCGAAATTTTTGACACCGGAACACCTGAGTCGTATCTGCACTTCTGCGCCGAAGTATTCCGCCGTCATTGATGTCTGGCAACTACTCACCCTATCTTTCCCCCCTTGACGGGGGGAAATACAAAGGGGGGTGAAAAAGGGAGAGGAATAGATGAGTAATTACGACGTCTGAATAGACAAAACACTGATTTGGTTGGCGATAATTAATGTTTGAATTTGAGAGCGAAGATCTTACGGCTGAAGAATCCGAGCGGCTTGGCGCCTGGCTTGATCAAATTTCCACCGCTGATGTCTATCTGCTTGGAGCTGGTGTGGCTGCTTTGACCGCCGGTTTTTTTCTACAGAAACAGGGTGTTCAGACTGTCATATTGACTGAATCCGATACACCCGGCGGGCGCCTGGCCTGGAAAAGTGGTCCCGTATCCATATCTTATCCTGCCCTTGAGTTGCTTGCTGAATCGGGCTATCAAGTTCAGGCCGATAATTCCCTCTGGTTACCCCGTCTAAAATTGGTGACACATTTGACCAATATTTACTTTCAGGCGGGAGGAGAGTTGCTTTCCGGAATAATCTTTGAAAAAATATCTTCCTCTGTTGATCGTATGAGACTTGAATTGCTTTTTGACCGTCGATCGCTTTTTTTTGAATCGGTTGACGCTATAATTACTGAACCCGTCGCCGCACCTGAAGAATTGCGCGGGCCAGCAGAAAATCTTTCTGAAAAAATGGTTTTAAACACCGGGCGTCGCAGTGAAGGCTGGATACAGGCCGGTCGTCAAGCTTTGACTGTCCTGGATTCGCCAACCGATCAGGACCTGGTTAACGGCTGCCTGCTCTCTGGGCGCAAGGCGGCCGAGGTGGCGCTTGCTTCACTTTGATTCTTTTCAATTTTGGTGAGACATTTTGAAAAAATATTCCTATCTGTTGTTTGTCCTTTTTATTATAGCTCTATTTCTTGGTGGTTGTGCAGTTTTGCGTTCGGGGCCGGATACCCCTGACCCCGAGCGGTTGGCTCAAATTGGATACCAGCTCCAGCAAAATCCCGGCGATTCTGAGCAGATACTAAAACAGCACGACCTCTCCCAGCAGGAATTTACTGAACAAATGCAGCGAATTAGTAGTGAACCTCAGCTTGCTGAACAGTATCGTGATGAGTTTTACCGGCTGATGGAGGAGGACTAACTCTGGAAATTTTAATATTATTAGTCATCTGTTTCATGATAATTGCCGCCGTCGTTGCTCTTTATACTGAGGAGCTTCTCTCGGCCGTTATTGCTCTGGGAGCGGTCGGTTTTGGCAGCAGCGGTACTTTCTTGCTTCTACGGGCTCCCGACCTGGCGATTACCCAGGTCGTCGTTGAAGTTATTACCCTTGTCCTCCTGATTCGGGCAACTATGGTCGTTGGCTCGATTAAAACCGAAGGTCGTCAGCGCTATCTACCTTATTTTCTGGCACTTCTCGCTGTTCTTTTTCTTACAACTTTTGTTTTCTTTTCCTTTGCTGAAATGCCACAATTCGGGACCCCTGTTATGGAAAGGTTTGAGGACGCCCCTTCAATATATTATTTATTGCGCGGTCTGGATCTCACCGGCTCCGCCAACCAGGTGATGAGCGTTCTGCTTGACTTCAGAATTTACGATACTCTCGGTGAAGCTACGGTAATTTTTACCGCTGTGCTTGGAGCATTGACACTTTTGCGTATGCGAGGGAGGAAACAGTTGGATGGAGGATAATCGGAGTTTAATAATCAAAAGGGTTTCCCGCTGGATGGCTCCCTTTATTTTTCTATATGGGGTTTATCTTGCCCTTTATGGCCATCTTTCTCCCGGTGGCGGTTTCCCTGGCGGGGTAGTGGTCGCCGCTGCTTTTATTCTTATTTTGCTTGCCCGCGGCGAACCGGCTGCGCTCTCCAAAATTCCTTATGCTGTGGCAAAAGAGCTGGATGCCCTGGGGGCTCTTTTATTTCTTGGGGTTGGGCTCGCCGGGATTGGAGTTTCCGGGGTCTTCTTCGCTAATTTTATCCAGGAATTTCTGCCGGGACAGCCTCTTGAGTGGTTCAGCGGTGGCACAATTATCATCAATAACGTGGCTATAGCCATGAAAGTGGCCGGCTCAATTTTTCTTGTTCTCTACTTTCTCAGTGTTTTGCGCATATCTGGCGAAGGTGAAGTTGGCTTTTCATCCCTGGAGGAAAAATAATGCTGCCTTATATTTTAGCCCTGGTTCTTCTTCTCGTGGGGGTATTTGGTATTTTCACAAGAAAGAATTTGATCAAGATTATTATTTCTATTTCGATTATCGAGTCAGCTGTCAATCTCTTTTTAATTCTCGTCGGATATAGAAGTGGTGGAATTGCTCCAATTTTTACGGCTCGTATGGCGGAAATTTCTGAATTTGCTGATCAGGCCGTTGACCCCCTGCCTCAGGCGATGGTTTTAACTTCTATCGTTATAGGCGTCAGTCTTACCGCACTGCTTGTCGTTATCTCACTGCGACTGCACCATGTCTATGGAACTTATGATATCAATAAGATATTTTTTGCCAGGGAGAGTGACGAAGAATGAATTTTCTGCTGCCGCTGGTTGTAGCCCTTCCCCTGGGCGGTGGATTTTTACTGGCCCTGCTGCCCGGCCGCTTTTTGAAATTTTCCAGCTTCTTTTTCGTTCTCGTAGCAATTTCTATTCTGTTGTCGTCGATACTTCTACTTCCCGGCACCGGTTATTATGAAATAGGCGGCTGGATATTTCCCCTCGGTATTAATTTTTCTCTTGACGGACTGAGCCGTTTGTTGCTCCTGATGATTGCTCTCGTTGGCTTTGCAGTTTCTGTTTATTCCGCATCTTACATGGATCTATACACCAGCCGGATTCGTTTTTACGCTCTTTTTCTGCTTTTGTGGGCGGGACTGAACGGCACCGTTTTAAGCGGCGATATTTTTAATCGCTACGTATACGTTGAAATCGCAGTAATAGCCTCTTATATTCTTGTTGGCTTTGGCTGTGCACCGCACGAGTTAAAAGCTGCCCTTAAATATGCTGTTCTTGGTGCTGTCGCCTCAGCCTTTACTCTGCTCGGCATAGCTGTTGTCTATTCAATCACGGGCACTGTCAACATAGCTCAACTTGCCGCCCGGTTTTCAAATTTCACTGAACCGGTTTTTATTGGTTCGCCGGCTTTCTTTGCAGGTTTCTTACTGGTCCTTGGTTTTGGCTATAAATCGGCTCAGGCTCCTCTGCACGTCTGGCAGCCTGACGCTTTCTCCGCTGCGCCGGCCAGCGTCTCTGCCATGATGTCTTCTGCCCTGGTAGTTATTGTTGGTATTTATGCTATGTCTCGAACCGTTTTTACTGCCTTTGGTGTTGTCGCTCTGCTCTGCTGGCTCATGGTTTTTCTCGGTCTCTGTTCCGTATTTTTGGGTCTATATTATTCAGCTAAAACTGATCGTCCTCGTCGTGTTCTTTCCTATCAGAGTATCTCCCAGGTTGGTTACGTGCTTCTGGCCGTCGGTCTTGGCGGTATTGTTTACAGTAGCGGGGAGAGCTTAAATCTTTCTATCTGGTTGCTGGTCGGCGGTCTGTTCCATCTGCTAAATCACGCCTTTTTTATGTCTTCGCTATTTCTTGCCCTGGGTTCTGCTGAATTTAATACTGTTGATGTGGACTGCTGTGACGCCGGCCAGGGAATTTTTGTTGACCTGCCACTGGTTGGGTGCGTCTCTGCTATTGCATCCGCATCAGCAGCCGGTATTCCACCCTTCGCTGGTTTTATAAGTAAATTTATAATTATCGCTGCAACCTGGGCTGCCGGCTTTCCTTTCATTGCTTTATTGCTGGTCTTTTCTACCCTGGGCGCTCTCCCTGTCTTTTACCGCTATATTAGCCGTGCCCTTCAGGGGCAGTCGCCGGTCTCCCGGCGTCCGGTTACTCTCCTGATGAAAGGGTCGTTGATCTTCCTTGTTGTTCTCGTTGTCAGTGCCTCTTTTTTAATTTTGCCCCCGCTTCGCTCCGCTTATCTTGATTCGGCTGCCGTTAGTTTACTTGAAGAACGGCCCTATGAAGAAAAAATCAATGAGTGGGAGAAAATAATCAAAGATGCCGGTGACTCCGACCGGAAAACCGGGGGCATAGAACAGTGAGAAAAAGGTTAGTGCTTTTTTTGCTTGTCTTTTTGGTCTGGAGTCTTTTTGTGGGCGTCTTTCCCGGCCCGCAGCCGGGGTGGGATTATCAGAGCGTCTTGCTTGGTGCTGTAGTCTCACTTGGAGTTTCCCTTCTTTTCGCCTCAGATTTTAGCGAAAAACCGGTAATGTTTTTTCAACCTCGTCGTATTTTTTATCTTATTCTGTTTATCCCCGTCTTTATTTTTTACTGTGCCAAAGCCAACTTCGAGGTCATGTATTATGTTATTAGCCCCCACCTGCCCATTAAACCGGGAATAGTCAAGGTACAATCAGATTTAAAAAGTGAAACAGCGCTTACTATTTTAGCCAACTGTATCACCCTGACCCCGGGAACACTTACCGTTGAAGCGACGGAAGACGGGGTGCTCTATGTCCACTGGCTGTCGATGAAAAGTATTGACGAAGAAGTGGCCACGCAGCAAATATCCAGCAAATTTGAGTGGTTTTTAAAACGTATTTTTGAGGATGGTTGACGGATAAAAATGGAGATCGCAATATTTTTCTCACTTTTCTTCTTGATAGTAGCCAGTTTTATGGCTTTGATTCGAGTTATCAAAGGACCTACTGCTCCCGACCGCATCGTTGCGATTGATATCCTTGGTTTTATTCTGGTCAATGTCTGCGCTATGTTAACGGTAATTACTCGTGAGGATTTTTACATGTCAGTGGCGCTCGCCTGGGCGTTACTTAGTTTTATAGGTAGTATCGCCCTGGCTAAAAAATTGGAGGGCAAAGAGTTTGATGAATGAATACATTGGCATTATATTGATCAATATCGGCATACTTTTTAATCTGGTCTCCTGTCTTGGCTTGGTCCGCCTGCCTGACGTCTACACACGACTGCAGTCTTCAACTAAAGCTGTGACTATGGGTTCCTCGCTGGTTCTTATCGGGATAGCAGTCTTTACCGGTATGTTTTCGGTTGCCGCTCAGTCTTTGTTAACAATTTTGTTTATTTTTGTATCAGCCCCTACTGCTGCTCATGCAATTGCACGTGGGGCCCACAGCTCCGGGATAAGAGTTGAAAGAATTACTGCCGAAGGATTGATTGGCAGGACGATTGAATACGAGCTCCTCGATGTCGTGCGAGTAGGGGAAAAATTTAAAAAGGATCGTTTTGACCATACCCTTGAAACCTGTCCGATCTTTGAAATCGAAGAGCCGATAGACGACGAAGAGTTGCTTGAACGGGTTTCCAAGGTGCTTGCCCCCCGACTGAAGATGCGGCCGCGGGAACTTGAACGGATGTTGCTTGAGCGGGAAAATGAGGCTACCACAGCTCTGGCCCCCGAAGTGGCCTTCCCACATGTAATAGTCGAGGGGCAAAACATGTTTGAAATGCTGGTTGTTCGCGCCAGAGAAGGGGTTAGGTTTTCAGAAGAACAATCGCATGTCCACGCTATTTTTGTCCTTGTTGGAACTCAGGATCAGTGGCACTTTTATCTCCGCTCAATGGCTGCGCTGGCTACGATGGTTCGCGAAGATGATTTTCTTGAACAGTGGAAACAGGCAGAAGATGAGGAAGAACTTCACAAAATTCTCCTCGAACGGTCCCGTCGTCGCCATTTGACTGATTAGACGCTCCGGCTGCTACTCTTCCACACCGGCCATACGCACAAGACTCTCCGTCACTTTCTTCTGCACCTTATCGTCTCTGTCATCCTGGAATTTTTTTAAATGCTCTACTCCTTCTGGCCAGTTTAGCCGTCCGATCGCTTCGGCCGCCGCACGTCTAAGAACCTCATCATCTGAGTTTTCTAATAATCTGATCAGTTCAGGACCAGCCTCGGTTATCCCGTGTAACCCCGCAGCGTTCACCGCCGCCCTTTTTCTTGCCGGACCGTATGAACTGCTTAGTTCCTTTAGGACTATCTGCTGCCAGTCGCCGTCACTAAGCCTGGAAATTGCTTCAACTGCACCGGCAGTCAATACGTTGTCCTCACTGCAATAAAATTTATCAATTAAGCGCTTTGCTTCCTCCGCTTCTACTGACGCCAGCACTACTAACGCTTTTACTCGTAGTTCGGACGGCCAGTCGCCAGCTTCGGCTGAACGCAGCATAAATTCTTTTATTGCCAGAAATTGGTTTTTATTTGTGCGTCCTGTATCCTCTTTTTCCTCGGAACCGTCGTCCGTCCGGTGAAAGTCACTTATTTTTCCCTCGTGTATGAACTGCCCTAGCGCTTCCAGCGCCCTCTCTCTTATCTCTAACTCAGTATCGCCCGCCGCCAGGTGAAACAGCGGCTCAATGAATTCAGGCGCTTTAAATACCCCGGCCAGTTCAAGGGCTCTCTCCCGTATTTTATTTTCTACGTGAAACAGTCCTTCAATCACCGTTTCAATCGGGTCAAATGGTGTTGTAAACGGATGCAAGCCAATAGTCTCCAACTTTTCCAGGGTGTCGTCTTCTTTTGCTACAATGATAATTCCCTCCTCTTGGTTTCCCCCCAAATATCCGTAGATAATGAGTCCATCAGCAGACTTCATCCGGAGATTTTTAGGGGGGAAATTGTTCTACTTTAACAGTATATCAAAATGTTCTCTGATTTCTTAACCCCTTGCCAGAAACGTCCACCGGAATAAATTCGAGACGTTACACCCCACTCCTGCTCGAAAAAGCTTCCCCCCCTGAAAATTGGATTTGCCCTGAGTCGGAAAAAATAGTAAAATTACTATCAACATTTATCCAACACTAACAGGAGTGGTCAAGATGTATAAGAGCAAAATTTACGAAAAGTTAATGTTTTTCGGCTTAATTGGCTTTTTGATACTTTTTGTCGCTGGCTGTGGACTTATCGCCCCAGAAGCGGAACCATCCATTGACGAAGACCCCGAGGAAGTTGTTCGCGAACGTGATGAGCTGAAGGAGCGAATTGAGGACCTGGAATCTGAACTCGCTGATAAACAGGAACAACTTGAGGCGGCCGAAGCAGACCGCGAACAGGCCCGCCAGGAGCTTGAAGAGCTGGAAGAAAAGCAGCAGCAACTTGAGGAACTTCGCGAGCAGAATAAAGAACTTGAGGAGAGCCTTGCCGAGGTTAAAGATGCTGAGGCCCGTCTGGAAGGCGAAAATGTAATTGTTACCCTCGATTCCGAAATTCTCTTTGATTTTGGCGACCACCGCCTTCGTTCAGAATCTCGGCAGACGCTTGAAGATCTCGCGGGCATAATTGCAGAACACCGGGATAGGATGGTTGCCGTAGAAGGCCACACCTGTACGGTCCCTGTTTTGCCCGAATCTCAGTTTCCCTCCAACTGGCATCTGTCGGCCGCCCGCGCCGTCAGCGTCGTTGAATATCTTACTGAGGAACACGACCTGGATTCTGAACAGTTTTTCGCCGGTGGGTACGGCGAGTTTCGTCCCGTCGCTTCCAACCAGACCGAAGAGGAGCGCGCTAAGAATAGACGGGTAGAAATTGTCTTTTATCCGCCGGGAATTGAACGGGAAGTCCTGCCTGCCGAGGAAATCCGGGAGTAGCAACTGACCGATTATTTGTGAGTGTATCCAATGAAAATATCAGGTTGGCTTTACTTTATCCTTATCTTACTATCTCTTTGTTTTGGGGGGCTATTTCGCCCGCTCAGAGCAAATGCCGCTCATCAGCCCCTGCTTGAGGACGGTATCCCTCGCTCAATTTTTGCCTATGGCGCCAAGTGGGCGGACAGCACTTATGGAAATATCACCCTTAGTGGCCAGACTAATTTGCAGCGTTCTTACCTCTGGACGGTCGGTTTTTCCCATGAATTTTACCGGATAAACAGACATCTCAGCCTGGAAAATGAAATGAATATTACCCGCCACTCTGGCGAACAGGACCATCTTGAGGCTAATTTTGCCGCTTCCTTTCGCTGGTGGACATTCCCCTGGGACAACTGGGTGGAAACCACTCTGGCCCACGGTATTGGCCCCTCTTTTGCTGCCGAACATCCACCCGTTGAGGAAAATGACGATGATACTGCCGACCGGTTTTTGTTATTCATGCAGACTGAGTTTACCTTTGCCCCCCCTGTCGATAGCCGTTGGGAGTTCCTCGTCCGAATACATCACCGTTCGGGTGTATTTGGTCTTATTAGCGAGGACAGCGGCTCTAACTTTCTCGCCGGCGGCTTTCGCTATCGTTTCTGATGTTTGCTAAAAATTGGTGGGTCCGGCCCTGGATAATTTTCTTAATTGTCCTGATTGCTGGTGGCTTGTTAACCGCTGGCATTTATACATATCTTGATCAGCTCACCTATGAGCGGGCTCTGGAAGAGGGCCGTTTCACTTCATTACTGGTTAGCCGTGGAGTTCAGGATTACCTGCAGATCCTTAAGGATACCCAGTATTTTAGGACACGGGAATTTGACCCAGTACCTCCCGGGTTTGAGGAAGAGGGTCTATTGCTATCACCCCGGTGTTTGTATTATGAACGCGACGAGCGGCTGGAGATGGTCGACAAACCACATCTGGATCCGGCAGTCTGGGATTGCAAAAAATTAGCTCCCAAAATTTGGGAACTAATCGAAACTGAACCTGAGCTTCCCTCGATTGATCATTTTGTTTTGGCCGGTGAGGAGCACCTGCTAAAGCTTTTTCGTTCGGGGGTTGATGAATTTCAGCGGCTGGGAGTCTATTCGGCCCCGGATTTTTTAGAGCTGGCTGTCAAAACCAGTCTGCCTTATCTTCCCGGCGTTATCTGGTTGGAAGTAGAGCGTTCCGAGGCTGCAGACAGTTACGTGAGGATAGAGGTTAAGGAGCCGGGGGAGGAACCGGTTGTCACCGGTTGGGGAGATCAACCACCAGCTGAGCCGACACGTAGCTTTGACGTAGAATTGGATCTGCCGATCTCATCAATTCATCTCTCCGAGGAACTACTCAGTTACTACCAGGAGGAGTATCCCCTTTATCTTGCTCTCAGCATGGCTGTCATTGTGCTGCTGCTTGCTTCTTTTACTTACCAGATTGCCAGCAGCCGTGAGCGTTACTATTTTCTGTCACAGCTTGATGATTTGACCGGTGTTATCAACCGGCGCGGCTTTCTAAATGCTCTTGAGAAGGAAATGTCGGGACCGGCGGGGGATGACGGCGCACTTATTCTGTTTGATATTGATCACTTCAAAAAGATAAACGACAATTATGGACATCCGGTCGGCGATTCTGTACTCAAAGCCCTAGCTGAACTATTGCAGGACAGCGTTCGAGAGGAGGATTATCTTGCTCGTTACGGTGGCGAAGAATTTATCATTTTCGCTCCCGGAGTTGGTGGACGTGAGGCCCAGAGAATGGCGGAGCGTCTGCGTGCCACAGTTGCGGATTATACTTTTGAGATTGACGATCAATCTCTCCAAATCACTGTCAGTGGTGGTGTTGCTGAAATAAAAGATGACCTGCAAGCCGCCCTGAAGCTGGCCGACAGCCGGCTTTACCAGGCAAAAGACCGCGGCCGCAACTGCATCGTCGGTCCATCAAATAAAAACCAACCATAACTAAACTCTAACTCCCCGGTATTTATCCCCACAATTTATTCCACCTACCAACCAAAAATAGGTTCAAAGCGTTTGTTCATTACGTCAAAGTATTTTGACGTAATGCAAGCCCTCAAAATTTTCCGAGATCATTCCAGCCGAGGAGTTTAACGTGCACTGTTTCAGACAAATCAAACACTTTTTTTGATTTCTTTTGTAGTCCTTCCGCTTCGTGATCGTTTCCGATTGATTTAGCTCGCTCGCATCTTCGCTTGCTCGAATGTTCGAATGTTCGCCTATTCGAATGCTCGCAAGCTCGCTGTTCTGCCATTACGCCCCGCTCCCCGCTCCCTGCGCCCCGCGAACTCCCATCTCCCCACCGCCCCATCGCCGGTTTTTCGCCTGCTCGCATCCTCACCTACTCGCATGCTCGCTCTTCTCCTAATCTCCCCCCAAACTACATGTAGTTTGTTAATCCCCTTACAAATTTCACCCACCACCATTTAAAATAGTAGTGGCAAGGATCAAAAAACTATTGAACCAGGAGCTCCAAAAATGAAAAATATCCCCCAAGAGTTGTATTTCAATCACCTGCCTTTCTACGAATGGATTGATCCTCTCGTGCAGCGCGAGCATGTTTTTTATTTTCCCGTCGGAGTAAAAAAAGTGTATTATGATCTATACCATTTTCTCCCGGGAATAGAAGCGATTGAGTTTTTCCGAATAGAAGAAAACGGGGCTACAATCATTAAAAATCTTGGTTTCAAGATAAATAAATTCGGACTTTCCATCCCCAGGACAATCTATTATCTGGACCGTTTGCAGGAACTGTTTCCCGATTCAACCGGCGATAAAACTATAAAAATCCCCTCAGAAATAATGGAAGGACAGGCCCGCTATTTCATAAACTGGGCAAATGAACTTGCAACTAATCTACAAGAGGAAGGCGTGCCGCCGGTAGAAACAAAAGAACACACCGCCGAACAACTGGAGCTGTTGTCAGGTTAATGGCTACTTCTGATAGCTGCCATTTTTTCCAAAAAATCAGAGAGGCTCCAAGCTTAAATTGTGCTGAGATTGCACTGGGCGTCTACGACGCTTGCGGCCGTGAGTTGTTGGTGGTTAAGGAACCTGACAAAAAAGAAATTTTACATGTTTTTGTGAAGATGAGTAGCGGCAGGTATGTTGCACCTTGCGGGTATACCTCTCTCGAGGCTGAGCGGACCGGTTATTTTCTTGAAGAGAAAAATGAAACTAAAGAGCTAACGATAGAAGAAACGAATATTACTGAAATATCGGAAAATATTGACTGCCGGTCCCGATGGCGGAAACGAGTCAAAAAATGGGCCCTCAGTTATCTATGCTAAACGGTTTTACCATATTCTCCCTTGGTAACTTTTGGAGTTTTCAATTTTCTAACTTTTTAACTTTCAAACTTTCTAACTTTCACACTCAATAGGAGGTTGATCCAGTTGGCAACCAACGACGATGGCAATCCGATGGCCAAGCTGCTGGTAGTTCTTATTTTGCTTCTTTTGGCTTTCGTTTTTGCGCTGTTCAACGTCGGTATTTCTATCGCCTACGGCCTCCGTCAGCTTGCCTGGGCGGGGATGACGACCGGTTGGTTCTGGGCTATCACTTTGATTATATCTTTTGGGCTCTACATCGGGCTCTACGCCCTGGTAATATCCGGGAAGGAATCGACCGGGGAGGCCGAAGAAACCGGTGATGAAGAAGAGGAGGAAGACGACCAGCCCGCCTGGATGATGGCCGGTATAGTTTACGCAGTTTTAAACTTTGGCTTGCTGATCTTCCAGGTTATTCTCTATTTTCTGGGTGCAGCCGGCTGGCTGGGCGACATGTTCATGACCGCCTACCCGTTCCTCCAGGATTCACCACTGTTTAATTGATAAATATAGAGAAACTGTCAAATATAACAGTTTCATCCCGGTCAGAGTAATTAACGCAAACCGATCAAAAACAGTATCCAAGAGATCTATTTTGGGTTGCAAATTCGCGGCCTAGTGCACTGTCATAGTCGAAAATGTGACCGTATTTTTATCGTCATTCGGGTTTTGGGGTTAAGGCCTGAAAGGCCGTCATATTACCAGCCCAGGGTGTAAACCCTGGGTTAATGGGCTTGATTTTTTTTGAGGCCTGCAGGGCCGGCATAACAGGTTTTATTGTTTCGCCTTTTTCAGGGTTTGATTTTTTGCGTTTAGCTTCACGCTCTACGTCTCAGGCACCATGCGGTTTTAAAATTATTTCGGTAGGTTATGATTGGAAGCAGTAGCTTCACAATTTGTCATGGGACTGATGATTTCTAATGGCTGAATATGTTTCTCTGAGCGAACTTGATGAAAAATTAAATAAAAGGGTAGAGGAGCTCAGGGAGGATCCTTTGTCAAATCTGTGGATTGTGCTGAATCAGGAAGCCCGGGGACTAAAGCGTCGGCTTCGCGAACTGCTGCTGGCCGAGAGCGAGGCGATTGCCGGAGTGGAGATTATAACTTCACGCCATGTTTCCCATCGGATTTTAAACTGGCAGGACAAATCAATACTGAAGATCGAGCCCGGCCATCGGGAACTGGCCCTGGAAGCTTTAATCCAGGGATCAGATCAATTCATACAAGATCAACTATCCTATTTTGAATCCCACCAGTTGCGAGGGGGACACGGCTACGCAAGCGCCTTTGCGCAGGCTTTTTCCGAATGTGAGAGAGCCGGCATTCGACCTGAAAACTTCAAAGAAGTTAAGGACGACAGATCAAATGATTTACGAAAATTATGGGAAAGAACAGAAGATTTTTTGGGCTGGAGCAGCCGGTTTGGACGTGGGAAAATATTATCACCTGCCGGGGCATTGAATAAACTCCCAGGAATAGAGAATCTTTCGGAAGCAGTTCCCCCGGGACTGGTAATCCTGGATGATCCTGCAGACTGGGAAAAGGGAATCCTTGAAGAAGTTGCCAGCCGAGCGGGCTGGCCGGTTCTGGAGCTGAAAACGGCTTCTGAATTCTCTTCTTCCCCTCCGGCACCGGAGGAGCCACGGGCCCTGGATAATATAAAAAGATATTTTTACCGGCGCCAGGACAACCCAACACCGCCCCCTGCCAGTGACGATTCCGTTCGTTTCGAAGAATATGCTTCCCCGGAAAAGGAACGCGAGCAGGCGATACAATGGGCTTTGGAGGCTTTAGACGAAGGTATTCCTCCCCATAAAATCGGTATCTTAGTTCCGGAATCTGAGCTGGCCCGTCCTGTATATGATCAGTTCAAACATAGAATCAAAACTCTTGAACCGTCGGTAGAAGTACCTCTTCAACCAGGAGAGGGTTTTCCCCTGGGAGAGCTTCCCTATGGACCTGATATTATTCTCCTGCTAAAAACACTGGAGCAGGCGCTTCGGCAGGAAGAGATGGTTCGTCTGCTTGGAAAATTGAATCTTGATTATGAAGAAGATGTTTATCCGCTTAACCAATCCCACTGGCGTTCTTTGATCTATCAGGCGGGGATGGTTGGTGCCAGCAGGGCCCGGTCGGGGGATATAGATAGCTGGCAGGATGATTTTAATCGCTATATTGAAACACTTGAAGAACGGATTAACCGCTGGGAAATTGAGGAGGACGAAGAGGACAAGAGAAAGCCGCGGGATTTTTATTTGTATCCCCGCCGCCTGGCTGGATTGAAGGCGGCAAAACCGGCGCTAGATGAACTTGTTGAAATGGCAGCTGGAATTTATGGCCCCCGTCCGCTTTCCCTGGCTGAACTGTGGGACCGGATAAACAGTTTCTGGAGCCAGTATCTGGTTCCCTCCCAGTCACGTTTTGATTATCGAG
>PWHN01000109.1 GCA_003554945.1 bacterium | reverse complement strand
CCCGAATTATGCACGAAAACTTCGTTTTCGAACATAATTCGCCTCTACGAGGTAGCACTCAAGCTTTATTTGGCAAATAAAGCAAATTAAAATAAGCATGCCAATTTTACAGGGTGTTTTTCCCCCGCATGGCAACAGCTTGAGTGCTCGGTGCGCCCCTACGGGCGAATAATTCACGACAGTTGTGCTGTCGGGAATTATCCGGGTTAGTTAAGCCATATAACTCCGAGGTTCAAATAAGCGGCGTAGAAAAGCCAGAGGAGATAAGGCAGGAAGAGATAACTGGCCAGTTTAGAAACCGGACGGCTCAACACCAAATATAGAGCCACCAGCAGTGTCAAAACAACTATATTGACGAAACCGGCGAGCGGCGAGCGCAGAGCAAAGAAGAAAAAACTGAAAGTTAGGTTGGCGATTAACTGCAGACTAAAAATCGTAAGAAGCAAAGAACGCTTGTCGTGCAGACTACGACTGACAAGCCAGGCCGAGAATGCCATCAGAAAGTAAAGTATCGTCCATGCCACTCCAAACAGCCAGCCGGGCGGTGTTCCGGGCGGTTTGATCAGTGTATCATACCAGTCCATGCCAACTGAGTTGGCCAGCGAACCCACATAACCGGCCGCTAAGCAGGCCAGCAATATGCCGGCCAGGTTAACAAAATCCCATCCTTTCGCCGAACCATCACCAGTTGGATTCACTCGTCGAACCTCCTGCTTATAACTGCTGCCATGAAATGACAGCCATAGCTTGCTGAAATAATGTTAATATTTGTTTTATTATACATCACTTTTTTCAACATTACAGCAGATTTTCAACTGCGACAATTAAATCCAAGTAAGACGAAATATTCCCGCTCAACCGCATGGTATCAGCTATCCAAATCGCACTGACTGATCTAACAAAAAAAATCGATTAGAATTCATAACCTATCGCAAAGATATTCTGGCTGTCAAGTTTATCTCCGGATCTATGCGCGTAATCAACTGTTAATTGGTCAACCTTCAAACCAATTCCAAATGACAACGAACTATCAACGGTTTCTCCAAAAATATCGCTATAACCGGTACGCAGATGAACCCCGTGACCGATATCAACTTCGGCACCCAGGCTATAACCGGTCCAGCTTTCAGGAAGATTCTGATAAAGATCAAAAGCCAGTGTGAGTGGTGCTTCAATGCCATAGTATTCATCAATCATCCAGCCCCCTCCAATCCTCAGTTCTGTGGGAAGATCCTCAGATTTATCAAGATATTCCAGATCAGTCCCCAGGTTCTTTAGCGTTGTCCCGAACCTGGCCGGATAATCTCGCAATTCGTATTGCACTCCCGCGTCCAGAGCAACAGCGGTGGCTGATTCGTCGTGAAGTGAGTCGTTAATGATGTTCAGTCCGCCGCCCCAGGAAAAATTATCGTTCCGCTCCGAGTAGTAACCTCCCACGGAAAAACTTGAGTTTGTAAAACTGCTTCCGAAATTGGGTTCTCCTCCCACCGGTTGGTTCCGTTCCCTATCGTCAATCCCATGATATCGGATTCCAACACCAACCATTCCATTATACAGAGGCTGGTTGTAATCCCCGGTATAACTTTTGAGATCACCAATTCCTTTTTCATAGCTCAACCTGGTACCACGCGACATCCAGCTGGTGGCTGCCGGATTGTTAAAGACGCCACCATGCGGAAGAGCAACCCCGGCTCCTCCCATTGCTGAAATTCGTGGTGAGGTCTCCAGCCCCAGAAAATCAGCTCCCGCATCACCAATTGACCCTTTCAAAACAGCTGGACTTCCCAGAAAAATCAGAAAGACCAGGGAAAGAGCGACAACCACTGTTTTACTATACATTGTAATCATCCTTTCACATAATTATCGAATAATCGTTAGCGTTTCGCTTGAAGTTTGTCCGCCACCGCTTAGAACATAAATATAGGTCCCGCTGGCCACCCGAGGAACCCAGCGAATAGCGTTGTTTGCGCCATCAACTATATCGGCGTCAGTCCAGCTTCTTGAATAGACGCGATGGCCGCGGATATTATAGATCTCCAGAGTACCCCGGTTTCCATAGCTATCTGGGATAGCAAAAAATATCTCGGCGTGGTCAGGTCCAAGGTAAGGATTTGGCCACGAGTAAACTTCTCCAAGATCGTCAGCCACAGTAGAGACAGAAGCTGAACTCAGAACAGCAAAAATAGAGAACTCCTGGACATTGGCTCGAACTCTGTGCACATCCGTATCCACGTCTATATGAGTTATTTCGGCATCCGACCATTCTTCTTCTTGCATATCCAGACGGTAGATCCGAAGATTTTCCTCATGTCCTGATAGCTTTGCAGCAACCTCAGAATAGCTAATGGTGATTGTCCCGCCGGCATCAGTTAGAGCTGCTGATTTTACCTCAAAAATGGTGCTTTCAATCTGGTTTTCAACATACCGACCGGCTGCTTTGGTATTAGCGCTATTAATCTTTGATTCATTCGGCCCAAGCAGTGGATTAAGATCCACAGTCACAGCGGTAGTATCCGGGAATTGGAGCTGAAACCGCCCCGCCTTGAAACTCATGCTGTCCGAATCTACCTCGTGAAGTTCGGTAAGTCTGACATTCACGGTGACTTCCTTTGAATCGAGCAGAAGATCACCATGGGTTAAATACTGAAAACTTAGAGTGGCGGGGCCCGCTGTTCCAAATGCTTCTGGGAAACTATGTTCGGCGTTTTGTTCGCCGGCTTCTGCGGGAGCCGTTCCCAGGACAGTGGTTCCATTCTTAACCAGTTGCAGTGTATCTCCAGCGCGACCGTAGTAATCAAAATTGATCGTCAACGTATCGCCCACGAGTGCCCCGGGAAACGGTCTGTTGATGTTTGTGATACCGAAAGTGTCAAAAGTTGCCGTTATAAACAGATCAGCGTTTACAAACAGATCCACCGCTGTATCACTGCCCAGGTCAAACGACCACTCAACAAAGTAGGAGTGGTCGCCAGGTTTTGCCTCCAGGGCGATTGTTTCACCGGCAGTAGAGCTAAATGTATCCCCGTCTACAACCAGAGTATCGCCCTCAATTTCTATTTGGCCGTCTCCAATAACAGTGAAGGTTGTCGTATGAACGATACGCTCAAAGGTAGCACTAATCGTAGTGTCCGAATCAACGAACAGCTTCACTTGAAGCTCGGCTCCCGATACAGCTCCTCCCCATTCTTTCAAGAACCAGTATTGCGCTGGCAACGCCTCGATATAGGCCGTATCACCGGCAATCACATTGACGGTGTCCCCGACAACTTTTTCGGAGACCTGACCGTCACCTACATAAACATCACCCTCGCCAAAAATATCAACGGTAAGTTCATGAGTGGTATGTTCGGTGAACGTAGCCGTGATTGATTTATCCGCATCAACGAACAGTTCAACCGTGGTATCGGACCCGCTCAGGTCGCCGCCCCAGGTGTCAAAATACCAGGTGAATTTGGGTTCGGCAGTGATCGTAACCGTGTCGTCGGTCAGCACCGTTGTCGGCCCCAGGGCCGTGTCGCCGTTTATGTAGACGGTGCCCTCACCGCTCACGGTCACGTCAATGATACTGGTGTCAAACGCCTCGAAATTGGCACCGATCTCCTTGTCCTCGTCGACAAAAAGACTTGCCTGCGGGTCGGTGGCGCTGAGGTCGGTATCCCAACCTGCAAAATACCAGAAATCATCGGGGACGGCCTCCAGATGAAGCGTATCCCCCACGAGTATGGTCTGAACATCACCGTCGGTCAGTTCCGTAACCCCGTCGAGAATAACCCTACCTTTCCCGTTGATTCTTGTGGTAACCGTATGCTCGGCAAGTTCCACATTAACTGACCAGCCGGCATCCAAAAGGGTCTCATAGGCCTGGCGTGCTGCTACACCTCCGGGCTCATTATTCTGTAGTCCGACCGTCGCTATAACTCTATTCGGAAGATCCAGGCTGGTCACGAGGTCGGTTAATATATTGTCAATTGCTTCCCTCGATAAAGGAGTCAGAGGCCCACCAGAGGTCAGCCATATACTCTCGAGGTTTGGCTGGGTGGCAAATACACCTGGTTCATAACCGCTGATATGCGTCGCATTCCCGTTAAAGTATTCAAGCTTGGTTAAATTGCTGAATGAAGCGGGAATATCACCCGTAATTCCAGTTGAAGAAAAATTAAAGCTTTCCAGCTCGCTCAGATTTCCCAGGCTCTCCGGTAGCGATCCAGTGAGATCATCATTCTCATACACCGCCAGGCGAGTCAGCTTAGTAAGATTCCCGAGTTCCGACGGGATTTCACCGCTGAGGCTGTTTTCCAGAAGGCTGAGCCGTTCCAACTTTGTCAGGTTTCCCAGCTCTGCCGGTATAGATCCGCTGAAATTATTTCTCAACAGATTGAGTGTCGTCAACTCCGTCAACTCGCCAAATTCGGCCGGAATTTCTCCGGCTAATTTTTTGCTCGTCCAGACTATAGAATTTATCGCACCGGTATCCGGGACCATAACAATGAAAGTTTTAGTATCTGGCTCTCCCTCGAAGTCATGTGAAACAAAATTAACATCCCTGTAGGTAACGGAATCCGATTCGGCGGCGTTGTAAAAGACCCAGGAAATGGGCGCGGAATCCATCGAAACCACCGAGACAGACAGGGAAATATTGTTCTCTTCCGTAGTCTTCAAAGAAATCTCAGTATATTCAGCGATTAACCAGGTTGGTGTGCTGCCGGACAGGTAGGGGTAACCATCATTCTCATAACCCCGTTTTTCACCGATCTCCCAGCCGGCATTATCAAACCCGGCAAACTCCTTCATCTGCGCTGTGGTTCGGCCTGTTCCTCCAGCGCTGTTAGATTTTCCCGAGGTTTGAATATCCCAAAAACTACTACTAACGTCACTCCCCCCAACCGCTGTTCCAAGTAATCCCCCAAGCGAACTTCCGCCACCAGTAACTTCACCGGTAGAGTAAGAGTTAGTAATCAACCCATCCTCAAGATTGATTCCCGCCAATCCTCCCCCGTGAAGTCCTTCCATGGTCACTTTACCACGGGCGAATGAATTGATCACCGGACCGTTATTTTGACCGACCAAACCTCCAGCAGCAACTCCGTCGTTCGAGGAAACGGTTACCTTACCGGTTGCATATGATTGAGTAATTCCAGCTCCTTCATAATTTCTTCCAACAAGTCCTCCAACTTGACTTTTACCCGAAACGTCTCCTGTCGCGTGGCTATTATCTATGCTACTACGATAACTCTCCCCGACAAGTCCTCCTATATCTCTGCCGTTTTCTCTCCCATCAACCGTTACATCTGCATAGGAATTGACTAAAGAAGCTTCTTCTAACTCACCAATTAATCCCCCCACCCTCTTATCCCCCTGAACTTCTCCAGTGACATGCAGATCCGTAAGAGTTCCTTCGGCAACTCCAATTAATCCTCCAACCTCTGAGTCGCCACGTACACTAATTTGATTGGCGTGGCTGTTTGAAACAATCGAAACGTCTCCGGCAACACCAATCAAGCCTCCTACAGCCTCAGAACCGCTAACGCCGTAAATCTCACCGGTAACATAGGTGTTTGTAACATCACCACTTGATAAGTGCGCTCCAATTAACCCCCCGACACCAATGTATGAGGTAATATCAACGTCTTCCAGCCCGACGTTTTTGACCTGCGCATCCTCTTCGGTAACGGCAAATAAGCCAACCCCGATCCCCTCTGGGCGGTTAATATACAGGGAATAAATCGTATGATTATCACCGTCAAAAACTCCGGTGAACCCGTCAAATAATCCTGCATCCGGATCAATTACCTCACCGATTGGCTCCCAGCCCTGTCCACCGTCGGCGGTCGGACTGGCATAATCATCGTATCCCGTTGTCCCGGGACCAAGATCATTCATCAGTATATAGTGGGCCGATAGATTATCCCTGAGCGCATGTAGTTTCTCCCAGTTAGTAACTTGATAAGGATCACCTGCAGTTCCCGAGCCTCCACCCGGAAAAGCCCACAGATCTGACGGTAAAACAAACACCACAAGCAAAATTACTAATACAAAAAATGTCACTCGATTGACACGCATGATTGCCGCCTCCTTTTTTTATTGACCTATTAAAAAGATGATCCTGCAAATTTTTTCTCTTTTATAAAAAATTGCTGACAAAATGCAATTTAAGACAGTGAGGCAGACCTGCTCCTCTGTTTGTTATTTTTTTGTATTTAGTTGACGAGAGGAAAAAAGGAAAAGGACGGAATAGATGAGAATAGATATGCTGGAAACAATAAAACTATATTTACCTGATATTTTCTCAGATTTCAGACGGGCCTTACCACCAGCTCCAATTTCACCCAGGTGAGTTCTATCAATAAAACCAAAAAAATTGCTCCTCCGGATGATTTTATTTGTTAGTTTCATGCCGGCCGCGTCCCTTCAAAAAATCGTTCTGAAATAAAACATTTCTTCCGACGCACCTACTATAATCCACCCGGATGCAAAAAGCAAGTTTTATTTAATAAAAAATGAAAAATATACTCTACTTATTGTCGGTAGGTTCAAAACCTTCACGAAAATGCAGCCGTTCCAGGACCTCTGGATTCTCAATCTGGTACTGCTGCTGCCAGGGAAAGAAGAGACTGACTGTTATAATTCCAACAATTAACCCGGCCAGTCCCCACTTCCAGCTTCCCCGAAGCAAAATGTGAACTACAATGTAGATAACGGTCACTGTCATAATCAGATGGCTCACCTGGGGAATCAGTATTTCCGCCTCCATTCCCCATTCGAAGACAAACAGCCCGCCCGTGCCGTAGAAAAAGAGCCAGGGCAGCGCAAAGGCAAGCAGTTCAGAACGTCCCAAATAAAAACCAACCACGAAAAACAACACGGCCAACGCACAGGTGTTTACCACCAGCCAGGACACCGGTCCCAGCCCTTCCACAAAAAGAAAAAACAGCCCCGATCCAATCGCCATTACTAAATTAAGAACTACTAAAGTCGTACCAATTTTATTCAGCATTATTTACCTAACCTCCTAAAATTTCCCAACCAGATCAGCAATAATTTCGGCCAGGTCTACCAGCACCTCCACATCCACATTCTCCGGTGTATCAGCCTCAGTATGGGCGATATTTGCCATAAACTCCCGCAGATTGTCGGACGTAAAAGCCAGGGCTGGAACACCGTTTTGAACAAATATCATGTGATCTCCGGCCATCCACTGCTCGCCGGCCACCAGCCCCTCCTCACCGTTGAAAGAGGTCCTGATCTTTTCCTCCAATGTTTCCGGACACTCGTAAAAAGAGTAAGCAATCCGGCTCCCCCTGTAACCGACGTAATCAATATTCACCGCCAGCTTAGTGCTGTTTAACTGGTCGCCCCGGCGCTCAAGGTAATCGAGCTGTCCACCAACACTGTAGTGGTCCTCGCCATTTAAAGCTGCAATCTCAACGGGAACATCGCTATCGCGATCATTTAAAATTTCAGCCAGCAACAATAAGACCGCCTCCCCCGAGGCGTTGTCCAGGGCGCCGGGCGAGTCTTCATAGGCGTCGATATGGGCGGTTATCACAATTTTCTCAGCCGCCTGCTCGTTAATTCGGGCAATTACATTGGACGCTATCGCTTCTCGTCGCTCACTATCTACTCTCATCCCCAAAGTTTTTCCAACACAGTTCTTTATTTTCTGGCCTGTTGAACGACTGCAGTAGACGCTGGGGATATTAAAATCTCCGTCGACAATCAGCGGACAGGGAGCCAGCCCGCCAGCCTGCATGGGCATCTTTTCGGTTGCCGTAATCAGCCCCGCCGGTTCTTTCTCTTCCAAAAGCGAAATTATCCTCTGATGTTCCTCCGGGTTATAGAAAGGAAATTTTTTTGGCATGAGCTGTTGAGAACAGATTTCTCCCTCCATTAGCAGTAGCTTGTCCCGGCAACTGATTTTCTCAAGCTCCGCCACGCTTGAAACGGCAAGCAGTTCAGCACTGACGTCACAGGGTGGTGAATAAGGACTGCCCCGGACGTCAAACTCATCGATGTTGTGTGAAAGCCTTACCTCCTCGCAGCTATAATCGAGCGTCTCAAATGGCCTGTGGTCAACGGTGTCGACATAGGGATCAATTGTCTCGGCAAAAAAGCGGCTGGCCTGGCGGTTACCTTCGGAGCCTGTTCGCCGGTTGGGTTCAACACCGGTTAAAGTTTCTATGTAGCGGCGGGCCTTTTCATTCAGATTACTTTTATTCACCCTGATACACTTCCCTTGGTATTATTTTATCTTAACCACTCAACCACCCTCTCTCCCCCGGAGGAAAGAGCATTACCCCCCTTTGTGTTTCCACCCTTCGAGGAGGGAAAATAAGGTGTTCATGAATATTCAATCTGTTTTTTGATCTTCTGTGCGAACTGTTTAGCTTGCTCGAGGTCCAACTCGTCGGGATGGCTTTCCCACATCCCGCCGATTAACTTGAGCGGGCCGTAAGTATCGTAACCCCGACAACTGAACTCGTCCAGCAACTCAACCTTTTTCTCCTTCAACTTCTCTTTTAAATGCTTGTGCAATGGATTGAGCAGCGGCACCTTTCGAAAACCACTGGTCGAAAAAACAAAAGCTTTTTTGTCAGACATCTCCGGCAGCTCATTAACAAAATCAAGCAGAGCCCGATGATGCTTCCGGTAGTAAATTCCCGAACCAAATCCAAGCAGATCAAATTCCCCCGGGTCTTCTATAGATACAGAAGCAAGATCATACACTTTCGCCCCCAACTCCTCCCCCATAACTTCCGCCACTTCCCTTGTATTACCATGATGCGGTGAAATATAAAAAATAGCTGTTTTAATAACGAACTAACCTCTCTTCTCCGTATCGTACTTTAAGTTTTTAAGTTATTCTTCGTCTTCTTTCCATTTTTTATACGCTTGACTCACAGAAGCCGGCGTCCGATTGAAATATCGTGCAATCTCACTGGTTCCGTAACCTTCCTCATACATCAACGCCATCGCCTCCCTGCGGGGGCCACTTACATTACGGGCCCGGCTCGGCCCCTGCAGCTCTTCTACCTCCAGGTCCGCCTCTTCTGCAACTTCAGTTGCTATCTCTTTTTTAGTTCGCCGGCCCCGTCGTTCCCTGTATGCCTGGGCTTCCCTGCCCGCCTGGCGCCGACACTCAAACTCATCCCACTGCTCTACTGTTCCAATATACTTTCGCTCTCCCGGCCACTCACTTTTCTTCGTGCCAGTGGCCCGCCGGAAAACTTCCGCTCGATCCCCACCGTCAAATTGGGGAGGATAATGCCAGCTCTTAAGCTCTATCCAATTGCACTCCTCCCCCAAAAACCAGAACCATGAACTCCACCGATAGTTACTGGGTTCCTTCACTATTTTCGCTTTCACGGGATTACTATGGATATATCCAACCAGGTGCCACAAGTAATCCTCATCCAGGACAACTTTTACTCCGGGCCGCCCCTGTGTTACGTGCCCATCTGTGCCCCGAGCGGCATTAAAATCCCTGGCATATTTTGAATGCGCAGCTTTCAATATTTCGCCCAGCGGTGTCTCGCCCATTCGTAATAGTAAATGAACGTGGTTGGTCATCAGACAGAAAGAACCTATATTTCCTCCCCGGCGAGCCAGTCTATCGTCCAGCAGGTTGAGATAGTGAATGCGGTCCTCCGGCGAGAAAAACAGCGGTTCCCCACGCTGCCCACGAGTGTGAATATGATACCAGTAACCCTCGACGTATTCTCTGACTACATAACCCATAGTAAGTGTGGTCTACCCCAATAACTTAAAAACTTAAAGTACGATACCATGGATACTAAAGTCCCTCTTCGTCTGTTCTCAGCTCATCCTTGACAATGGAAATTTTTTGGGAATACCATTCGTCGCTGAGGTCTTCTTCGGTAATTTTGTTAGTCATAATTTTCCCGCCTTTGTTTTGTTTGTCGTTAAACTTAATAGTAAATAAAAGTCTTATGAAAAACAATATTTCGAACTTGCCCCCCCGGGACCACTTAAGTCACTACTGTAATTCTTTGACGCCGGAGACACCGGCCATACCTGTGGCCCCTTTCACAGCACTGATTATCGATTTTTCAACAGACTTCACAGCCAGGCTGGAGACCAGATCCGCTGCTGCTTTCACTTCGCCGGTAGAAACTGCAAATATTGTGTCGCCGTCGGGTTCCAGGTGAGACGGTTTAATCGTTCGGGCGAAACCGTCGTGGGCAACGGAAGCCAGCCGGCAGAGTTGTTTGCGCTCAAACTCGGCGTCAGTTACCACCAGGCTCAGCGTCGTGTGAGAACCGGAAATTAACTTGCGACCGACGAGAGAAAATAGCTCCTCATCAGTTATGATCCCTCCTCCCCGGCGTGTGCTAGCAATAGTCTCCCCGGTTTGTGGATCAATTACGTTCCCCAGAGCGTTCACCACCGAAAAAGCTCCCACCTTAACACCCCGGTGCTGAAGAAGGTGATAGCCAAAACCACCTTTCATCGCTTTATCCATCCCCAGCAGTTTCCCAACCGTGGCTCCGATCCCGGCGCCCACCGAACCTGTGGCCGGATTCGTGTTCGTTTTCCGCGCCGCCTTATAGCCCATCTCTTTATCAGGCCTTATCTTACCAGCGCCAATACCAAGATCCAGGATTACCGCTCCCGGAACTATGGGAACCAGCGGCCCACCGACATCCAGTCCGATACCCTGTTCTTCCAAAAATTCCATCACACCAAAAATTGACTCCAGGCCGTAACTACTGCCGCCGGTAAGCACAACACCGTGAACAGGATAGTCAGCCGTGGAGTAGTCAAGCGTCACTGCATCCTTTGTCCCCGGCGAGCCGCCGCGAACCGCTACCCCACCGGCACAACCCTCAGGGAATAGAAAAACAGTGCAGCCCGTCACAGCCTCTTCATCTTGAGCATGACCTACTCGCATGCCTTCCAGTTCCGAAACTGTAATATTTTCCATATCGTTCGCACTCCAATACTTTACAGATTATTTTCCAGATCTACAAAAAAGTATTGCCCCGCTTATTCCAGTATAAACCAGGCGGTAGTTGGTGAGCTCAGGTGCGTGCTGATTTTAGTTTTATCCCCCACCTCGGGATATACAATAAATTCCAGCTCCTCCCTGGTCTTTACTACTTTCTGACCCCGGGGAAGCTTTATCATAACATCAGCTCGGCGGCTATCTCTGTCCAGCTCTTCGCCGCCGGTAGATGGCTGGCGGCGGTTGGGAATCCAGAGAAAAATAGCTGTCCGCTGTTCAGGAAGCTCAAGCACACGCTTCACCACTTCCAGCTCCTTTTCAGGATAAAATTCAACCTCTATTTCCCCGGTTTGCTGATGAGGCTTCGCCGCTGCAAATAAATCCTGCCAGAGCTTAATTTGGTTTTTTACCGGCTTCGCCGCTCCTTCACGGTCAACAATACCTAAGTGGCGATTATTGTAGAAGTCACCGATAACCGGCTCGTCGTATGGAAGATCATTAATCCTGTACCAACCCAGCTTATTAACCCGGCCGTCGGCGGCGGACAGTGCCATCGTTCGCAGAAAATGTTCCGCCTGGTATTCAGGCGTATGTTCGTGCTCCCAGCGGGCTCGATAAACTTCGGAAACGGTGGCGTTTTCGCGATAGTCACTGTAGCCAACCTCAAGCATCCAGAGGTCCTGGCCACTACCGTGGTCGTCAATTATGCCCGTAATCCAGTCCAGATAATCCGGCAGATTTTCCAGTGGGTCGGGATTCCAGGTTTCCAGGTAGCTGTGATAATTTACCACGTCAACATATTCATCAGCTTCATGTTCCCGAAACAGTCGCTCCAGAAATTCCCCGCCAGTGTCAGTCAATCCGCCCAAAAGTATGGGTACCGACTCGTTGTATTTCCTGATTGCTTTGTGACCAGTTTTTAACAGTTCTGAAAATTGTTCCGAGCTACCCCGCCAGTAATGATCACTGTCAGGCTCATTCCACAGCTCCCAGGCGTATACATCATCGCCGTAACGCTGCACAGCTTCTTCGACGAACTCGCGGTAATAATCCATAAGTGCCGGTGGATGTCGCCAGTAGTCATCCCCCGGCTTGGCCGACGCCCAGCGGGGAGTATAACCCAGGTAAGGGACAAGCTTCATATCGTATTCGCCGGCGGCCACTTCAAAAAAAGTGTCCCAGAAACTCCAGTCGAATTTACCAGGTCCAAGATGACTGCCGTCCCAGGCCAGCGCAAACCTGATCATCTCAACATTTGCCCGCCGGGCATGCTCCATATCCTTCTGTATGTCCTGGCGGGTAGTTTCTGCTTCCTGGTAATCCTCGCATAATCCCAGCACCAGACCTGCCCCCACCGGATTAGCAGTCAACATCAGAATTATTAGTAAAAACAGAGCCGGCAGGATTAAATTTAATCGACGCAGAAAAAAACCTCCTCAGAAGATTTTAGAAGTAGGCGATATCTACAATGTTAACAAAAATTTTTGACTGACTTTCATAAGAAGTATTATTTT
>PWHN01000025.1 GCA_003554945.1 bacterium | reverse complement strand
TCCGGGTAGACAAGCTTTACTCGCACGAACAGGTGGTAATCAAAAACCTTGGCAAAGGTGAAATAGAACAGGCTGCAATTATCTCCGGTGGAGCCATACTCGGTGACGGAACCGTTGGCCTGATACTCGACGTCGCCGCCCTTGTGGAAGCCTACCGCCGACAGGAGTAGCTTTAATGTCTAACTTGGGTGAACTTTTTCAACAACTGGCTCGAATTTTTAGAACTTCTGAGGCGGAGACAGAACAACAGTTTGAAACGGCGCTTGAATTAATCATAGATTTCACCGGCGCCGAAGCGGCCGGCATCCGGCTGCGTGAGGAGGACAGCTACCCTTTTAGCGTCTCCCGGAGCTATCCGGATGAATTTATAGAACGCAAGACAGACCTGCTTGTTCACAGTCAAAAATCACCCCTGCGCAAGCCGGATGACTCACCGATATACGAGTGCTGGTGCGGAGCCGTTCTGGCTGGCGACCTTGACGAAAAGCTGGAAGCTGTTACCGAGTTTGGCAGCCTCTGCACAGGCGACTTATCCGGCCTCCATGAATCCGCAAAAAATGCCGCTCAGCCCTACCGCTTGCGCAATACTTGCCTGGATGCCGGTTACAGCTCACTGGCTTTAATCCCACTTAAATATGGAAATACAATAAGTGGTCTTCTGCAGCTCAATCACAGTCAAAAGAACGCATTTTCCGAAGAGTTGATCACAGAACTCGAGGAAGCCCTCTGTCCAATGGCTGCCGCCGCCCTCGCTCATACCAACGAGCTGCTGATAGGTGAGCTAAAGGATATTTTCAACACAACTATCCCTCTCGCAGTAATTGGCTCCGACTACCGACTCAAACGAGTCAACCAGTCTTTCCTCGATCTTTTTTCACCGATGGATAAGCACGTAGAGGAGCGCTACTGTTACGACATTGCCCCGGGGGAATGCTGCCAAACTGAAAATTGCCCCCTGAAGATAGTTATGGGAAAGGAAACTGAGCTGGCAAAAGAGTGCGAAAAGGAGGTGGCCGGGGGGGAAAAGAGATATTTGCTGGAAACCGTCACTCCCCGCTACAATCACCAGGGCAAACAGACAGGCGTCGTCGCCGCTTTCCAGGATATAACCGAACGCAAAAAAGCCAAAGAAAAACTGGCGAAAACACTGACTGAAAAAGAAACCTTGCTGGATAAAATACACCAACTGGTGGAAAATAACTCTCGCGTGATTGCAGAGCTAATTGAACTTCAGGTTCGCGGCAAGGAACACGGTTTCAATGAAAAAGGCCTGCAGATTATCGAATCCCTCGCTGAACTGCGAGAACGACTGGAGGATTATTAATCCGGGTTAACCGCCGGACTGATATCCGTGCTCGCTGAGCAGAGATTCTATCTGTCGGTTGGTCTCCTGCAGATATTCAATCATAACTTCCTGCAGAAGTTGGTCGAGCTTTTCATCGTCTAGGGAGCGCCGCAATAACCGGAAAAACATCGTTCCCAGGCTGTCTTCAGCGTCCGGGAATGTTGCTTCTGCCTTCTCCGTCAACCGGTAATAATGTGCCCGTCTCCCACGCCCTTCTCGCTGCTCTTTTCGCAATTTTATAAGTTCACGCTCCAACAGATCATACACGTGCTCTCTCAAGGTGGTCAACCCCAGGTCAAACTCTTTTTGCATCTCCTCGGCCGTTGCTTCACCACAGGCGCGCAGGTATCGTAAAATTCTCCACTTGGTTCCCTGTTCTTCCACTGCTATTCACTTCCTTTGATTACTCACAAACTATTCTTGTAGCACACCCCGCAAAAAAATACAAACTTAAAAACTTATCCCTTAAATTATCCAGTAAATATAGCAATTAATTACCCGCATGGCAAACGTAATCAACCACCACCCTCGTCACCTTGTCACTTCCTCTGGCCCTGCTTCTCTTTTCAGATTTTTCATCTCTTCAAAATCAAATAAATCCTTTGCTGGTCTGTCGAAACAGCGGCTCAATAAGGATATAGTTTGAAAACCGGGCGCATGCTCGCCGGCCTCCATCTGCTGAACAAATCGACAGGATGTTTCTATTTTTGCTGCTAACTCCTCCTGCGTTAAATTGGCCTGTTTTCGCAACTGCTTGAGTCTCAAACCGAATAGAGTATATAGATCGTCACTCATGCCCAATACCTTTCCACAACAGTTCCTTCCACCGGTCTCATCATTACCGGACTTGACCCGACAATCTATCTGGAAGGTACCATAGATTCCGGATCTGCGGTCACTACGTTCCCTTGCCCGGAATGACGTTGGAAGATTTTGTTCCGCAAAAAATTTACTTGACATTATCAAACTAACTGATAGATTAATATATGTTTACGAAGTTTGACTTCGTATTAATTTTGCAAATTAATCAGAATCTGTCAGCTCTCGCCAGAAATTAAGCGTATATTGGCTATAAAAAAATTAAATCTACCCAGAAAAATAGATACTCATTTAATATCAACGGAGGTAAGAAAATGAAATTAGGCATTGGTAAGAAGTTAACCGGCGGCTTCATTTTTGTGGCTATCATCGCAGCTCTAACCGGTTTTTTGGGACTATACGGAACTATTAACGTCGGCGGACAGATGAATGAGGCCGGCGAGGTGGCTGAGATTACTAAAATGATTCAGCACCGGGAGATAGACCACCTGAACTGGACCATCGCGCTGGGAGAATTTCTTTACGACGAAACGGTTGACGAAGTACAGGTTGAAGTTGACCCTACTCGATGTGCTTTCGGACAGTGGTATTACAGCGAAGAACGGGAAGAGGCGGAACAGCTCATTCCCGACCTGGCCCCACTGCTCGAAGAGATAGAACCGCACCATGATGACCTTCATCATTCAACCATGGAACTGGAGGAACTTCTGCAGGCCGGTGAGCGAACGGAAGCGCTGATTTATTACGAAGAGGTCATACTTCAGCATCTTGCAGAAGTGCAGGAATTACTTGACGAAATGGTTCACGTGGCCGAAGAAGAGGCCGAACAAATTAATCAGCAAGCTGCCGCCACGGCAACCCGGATGTACTGGCTTATCCCCGCCGGTATTGTTGTTGGGGTTCTGATTGCTCTGCTCTTCGGCTATTTCTTGAGCAATTCTATAACAAAAACCCTGAACTACCTGATTCAACACGCAAAAACTCTTAGCGAGGGCGACTTCACCCGGGAAATATCAACAGAGTTTCTCAACCGCGGTGACGAGTTGGGCGACCTGGCCCGGGCATTTAAGAGCATGGCCGATAAATTGGAAGAATTCATCAGCCGTATACGCCAGCTTTCAGAAGACGTTGATGTCGTTTCGAGGGAAGTAGCAAATGCATCCGAAGATCTCAATCGCGCCGGCCAGGAGCTATCCTCCGGTGCCCAACAACAGTCCGCTTCCTTAGAGGAAACCTCCTCCTCTGTCGAAGAAATGGCTTCAATGGTAACTCAGAGCGCATCAAACGCCGACAACTGTGAAGAACTCAGCAACAATGCCGCTCAAACTGCAAGTGAAGGGCGTGAAAAAGTTCAGCAATTGGCGGAGTCAGTAGAAAAAATTGATGAAAATAGCGATGATATTGCCCGCGCTGTCGATATGATTGACGACATCGCCTTCCAGACTAATCTGCTCGCTTTGAACGCCGCCGTTGAAGCGGCCAATGCCGGTGAACACGGGGCCGGTTTTGCAGTTGTCGCCGACGAGGTCCGCCAGCTTGCCCAGCGCAGCTCCGAAGCGGCAGACGAAATTAGTGAAATAATTGAGCAGAACTCCCGCCGCGTTGAGGAAGGTACCCAACGGGCTGACGAAGCCCTGAGCGTACTCGAAGATATTGAAGATTCTGTCACCACTGTAGCTCAGCGGATGCAGGAAATATCCCGCGCCAGTGACGAGCAGGCTTCAGGAATTGACGAAATCAACAAAGCGGTTACCGAGTTAGAATCTGTCAATCAGCAAAATACGGCCAGCGCCGAGGAAACCGCCGCTTCCAGCGACGAGCTGGACTCCCAGGCTAAAAATCTCGCGCAGACTGTTCAGGAACTAACCCACGCTGCCGATCAATTCAAGGTTGACGCAAATGAAACCCCAACGCGAGCCTCTTCCCTGGAAAAAACGTCGCAACCACAAACTGCTTCGTCGACCAACAGAAGACAAAATGAGACTGAAAAAGCTACTGCTGCCGAAGAGATAATGCCGCTTTCCGAGGATAAAGGAGATATTTAAAACTGACATAACCCGCTCGCCTGTCTAATCTCATCACTGATCGCCTACCCAAATCGCTGATGGGATTTGCTCAAGGCTTTTTCCGAGATATAGCTGGATAAAATGCCGAAAGTAAGTTTCGACTGATTTTAATTTTCGGTTGACCCCGATTAAAATAATAGATATACTAGGTTTGTCTTGTTGAAACTTTTGTCTTCTCGCAGAGTTTTCTATTTCCTCATAACTCAATGTAACCTTAAGTCCGGAGATCCAAAAATTACGGGCCAGAGCTTTCTAACCCGAATAAACCCGAACAATTTACGTCAGATTTATCTGTTCGTAGGAAAGCACTCAACGCTTTGAGTGCTCGGTTAGCCTGTCGTTTTATCGGCAAACGAAAAAAATATTTGAATTCTGTCATTCCGGCCTCCGAGCCGGAATACACCAGCTTAAAGCTCAAAGCCAAAAGCTGAAAGCTAATTCAAATTCATTAAGTGCTCATAATCTTGTTCATAACCTTGACGTCAATCCGGCCTCCGAGCCGGAATCCATCTGGTAAAGCAGTAATAGGTAATCAATCGCAGAGCGCGTAGCGCTTGGCGTAAGGCGTTGAAATCCAAAACTTGGCCACCTCCCCTTGCCCTCTCTCCCCGTGAGAGAGGATTGATGGGTTTCCGATCTTCGAAATTACGCCACGCGCACCGCTCCCTGTGCCCTGCGATCAACTCAAACCGAACACTGATCACTGATACCGGCGAACGCTAAACAGTTGCTAACAATTTATATTTACGGAGAATAGATTCAATTGAATACCGGACTCACTATTGAAGAATTATCAACGGCCGAACAAAAAGCATTCGAACACATAGACGAGCTGCTGTACAATCGCTACGGTATTAATTTTGAGCTTGACCGCAGCTACTCCCTGCTTGCCAAACTCCGCCGCCGCATGCGAATGCTGGAACTAAACGATCTCATTGAATATAAGCATTACCTTGAGCAAAATGACGCTGAGATCTCCCCCTTGCTCGCCGAGGTATCCACCAATAAAACCTTCTTCTTTCGCGAACAAAAACACTGGTCTTTTTTTGAAAATAAACTTCTCCCCGAGTGGAAAACTATCCAGGAACTGCGAGTCTGGTCGGCTGCCTGTTCTACCGGCCAGGAAGTTTACTCCGCCGCCTGTCTGCTTACCGACGCACGTGGTTTTAATGACATGTTTCGTGTCCTTGGCACCGACCTCTCCCGCCCTGTCCTCGGCAAGGCGGTCCGGGGAATTTACTCCGGTTCAGAAATCAAACGCGTTCGGGAATATTCATCCAAACTTGCCCAAAAATATTTTTCTCAGACAGAAAACGGTAAATACCAGGTTCACAATGATCTCAGACGACACACAATATTTCGTTACTTCAACCTGCGTGATCAAGATTATCCTTTTCAGAATAAATTTCATCTCGTGCTCTGCCGCAATGTTTTGATATACTTTGACCGCCCTATGATTCAACATGTCATCGCCAACTTGACAAAAGCTCTGCAGCCGGGCGGATACTTATTCATCGGTCATACGGAGAATTTAAACGAGATTGATCACCAACTCGAAAGGGTAAAGCCGGCTATATACAGGAGGCCGCAGAACCATTAAATTGAATTCTTTTTTCCCCGAGCATAACAGCAGAATATATATTCCCCTGAAATGGTGGCCGGCGATTATGCTTGTCTTCCTCCTGGGGATGTTTATTTTACTGCTGGTCAATTACCATTACTTCAGCAACCACTACCGCGAATACGAAAAAGAGACCTACATACGAACAGTAAATGAAGTCTGGCAGAAACATCTGGCCCATGAATATGAAAAAATCGAATCAACTTTACAGAGTCTCGCCAAAAACGAACAGTTTGCCCGGCTGCTTAGAGACGGAGACCGGGAAAAGCTTCATGAATTGACCGCTCCACTTCTTGAAACTCTCAATAAAAACGATATAACCCACCTCTATTACTACACTCCCGATAGCACAGTCTTCCTGCGGGGATACAGGCCCGACAGATACGGCGACATTAGTGAACGGCATATACTTCAGTTAAGCCAGGAAAAAGAACAACTGGTATCGGGCCTGGAGGCCGGACGCCACGGAAGCATAACTATGCGCTCGGTCGCACCTCTACACCTGGACGGCGAAATCGTGGGTTATCTTGAGCTGGGCGCCGACTATGAGCACGCTATTGAAGAAATAACCAGCGCCCATAATGTGGAGCTTGTTTTTCTCGTCCATCAGGACTATCTGGCTGAAATAGATCTTGACCATCTGCCCGGGGAGGAAACAGAAGGGTGGCTGCCGGTTAACGAATTTTACCGCCGCTACACATCGCTTGCCATCGAAGATGAACTTTGTTGTCAGCTTGGCGAACATTTTCAGTGGCAGGACGACGAAACTGAAATTCACGAGCTGGGACTGGCTGAACACGAGGGAGTCAGTTATTACTTTAAAGCCTTTCCGGTTGCCGACGCCGCCGGACGACCGCTTGGTTTATACCTCCTGGGCTTCAACGCCAGCCAGCGGTTTGCGATGCTTGATCAAGTTATTACTTTTTCCTTGGGAATTATGCTGCTGGTTCTTTTCGCTGGGCTCGCCACCGGATTTGTCTTCGTCCACCAGGCCGTATCGCCGCTTCTTTTCTTCAAAAACTCTGTTAAAAAAATTACGAAAGACCAGGACCTGGGACAACGCGTTTCGATTTCTGGCGGCGAAATAGGTGAATTAACAGATAATTTTAATCAACTGCTGGAACGCCTGCGGCGGACCTCTGTCTCGCGTGAATACATGTCCGCCCTCCTGGAGAACATGAACGAAATGCTTTTCGTTCTCGATGAAAATCTCAACATACAGACTATCAACTCTGCCCTGTTAGATAAAACCGGTTTTGAAAGATCCGAGTTAATCAACGAGCCCGGCAATAAAATTATCGCCCCCGAATCGTTTAAAAAATTATTCGAGCAAGCTGAAGAAATATCTTTTGACAGCCAGCGGGTTGACCTGTTCTCTAAAGAGGGGGACCCCATTCCAGCACTGATCGCCGCCACAAGTTTTGAAAGCCAAACCGGCAAAACCAACATTATCTGCGTGGCTCGCGACCTGGAGACAATAGAACAACTTGAAAATGAACTACAGGAGACAACACAGAGGCTTGAACTGGCTACTCGGGCGACCGGGCTTGGCGTCTGGCAGTGGGAAGTCGGGACGGACAAAGTAAACTGGGACGACCAGGTTAAACAATTACTGGGTCGAAAAGAAGAAAGCTATCAAAACTTTCTCGACGGTATAGTAGACTCTGACCGCGAACGGGTTAAGGAAGCAATAGAAAATACGGTTGAAACCAACGAACCCTACCACGTAGAGTTTCAATACAGGGACGGCGAAACTGGTGAGCTACGCTGGCTGGACGCCGGGGGGGGAATACACGAGTTTCCCGGCTACGAAAATTCCGTTATGCTGGGCACTGTGATGGACATCACAGAGCGTAAAATGCTGATTGAAAAGCTGCGCTCAAAAAATCAGGAGCTGGACGCTCTCGTTCAACAGCTTGACGCAGCAAACCAACAGCTTGTCGCTCAAAACCAGCAACTGCTTGCAACCGAACAACAACTGCGGAGTGAAGTTGAAGAACGGAAGAAGGTTGAAGATAGATTACGTGAAACTCGTAACTTCCTGAAAACCATCAACGAAATTACTGACATCGGCGGCTGGAAATACGAACTTGATACTGGTGAGCTGCACCTGACGGACAATTTGAAACGTCTGTTCGACCTCCACCCCGAGGCCGAGTTGAGCTTGGAGGAGGCCCTGGAGTTTTATCCGCCGGAAGACCGAAAAAAAGTTGAAGCAAAACTTGAAAAATGTATAGAAGACAGGAAACACTATGAACTCGAGCACCGACTTTTCACCGCTGAAGAGCGAGAACGGTGGGGGGTGTCACAGGGTGAGGCAATAGTTGAAGACGGCGAGGTAGTTGCCGTGCATGGCACCTACCAGGACATTACCGAGCGCAAGGAACGAGAGGCAGAGTTGAAAAAACTTACCCGGGCAATTGAACATAGCCCGGCTACCGTTGTAATTACTGACACCTCCGGGGCTATAGAATACGCTAACCCACGATTTGAAGAAGTTACCGGCTATAAAGCGGAAGAAGTTATCGGCTCTAATCCGCGGCTGTTGAAATCCGGCTATCACGACGAAAATTTTTTCTGGGAGATGTGGTCGACCATCAAAGCCGGGGAAATCTGGCGGGGCGAGTTTTGCAACAAAAAGAAAGACGGTGAACTTTACTGGGAGGACGCCTCTATCGCACCGGTCAAAAATTCAGATGGTGAAGTTACCCATTTTATTAAAATAGGTGAAGATATTACACGTCAGCGCGAAGCCCGACAAAACCTGCTCCGGCTCAACAACTGTTTCCTCAGCTTCAGCGCTAAACCGGAAGAAAATTTTGAGCGTCTTACTGCTGCAGCCGGTGAGTTGCTTGAAGCCGATAGCTGCCTCTATAACCGGCTGCATGGGGATAAACTGCGAACAGTTGCCGGGTGGCAGCTTCCTGAAGACTTTGCTGAAGAGTGTGAGGCTGAAGGACACATCTGCGGCGATTTAATCCGTGCCGAGAAGTCTGACATTGAACTAATCCACAACCTATCTGAATCCTCCTATGCGAACACTGACAGCCACGTGCAGGAATACGACCTGGAGACTTACATTGGCAAAGTTATATTCCTCCGAGGTGAGGCCACAAGTTCACTATGTGCTGTCTACAGCGAAAAAACTGAAGTTTCTGACGAAAAGAAGACTATGCTGCAAATCATCGCTTCAGCCCTGGAGGTTGAGGAAGAAAGACGCCGGACAATGGAGGAGCTGCAAAAGTCCAACCGTGAACTGCAGGAGTTTGCCAACGTCGCCGCCCACGATTTAAAACAGCCCCTGCGCACTATTTCCAGCTACCTGGAACTGCTGGAACGCCGTTATGGCGAAGAACTTGACCCCCGGGCGGCGGAATATGTAGATATTGCTGTAAATGGAGCCTATAATATGAAAAACCTGCTTGACGACCTGCTTGAATACTCAAGGCTGCGCAACGTTGATAAAAGCCTGCACCCGGTCAGCCTCGACGCAGTTCTTGAGGACGTCCAGACAAATTTACGTCAGTCTATTAAAGAACATAATGCCAAAATTATTTACAACGACTTGCCTGAAGTGCTGGGTAATCGGGCTATGTTAAGGCAGTTGTTTCAAAATTTAATTTCTAACGCAATTAGCTACCGGAGCGACGACCCGCCGGAGATTTCAATAACCGCCGAAATCTCTGGTAACCGCTGGTGGGTCTGCGTTAGCGACAACGGCATTGGCATGGAACCGGAATACACGGAGCGCGTATTCAAGATTTTTGAACGGCTGCACACTGACGATGAAATTCCCGGGACCGGTATCGGACTGGCTATCTGTCGCCGTATTATCAACCACCACGGCGGCCGTATCTGGGCAGAATCCGAACCGGGAATGGGAACCGATATATATTTCACGTTACCCAAAGTTGAGTCTACCAATTAACTGCCGATTTATCTCCTCTCCCCCCGAGGGAGATGGCCAGAGCCTGCCCCGGACTCGATCCGGGGTGAGGGGGGAATTGATTCAGCTTAAAGCTCAAAGCCAAAAGCTGAAAGCTAATTCAAATTCATTACGTGCGCATAATCTTGTTCATGAACTTGACGTCATTCCGGGCAAACGACCGTAGGGAGCGTGACCCGGAATCCATGTTGAATTTGACGTCATTCCGGCCTCCGAGCCGGAATCCAGTTTGAATTTAAACGGTCATCGATCAAGATCAAAAAATTTTAACTAACCAACTAGCAAACTAACTAACGAAAGGTGATTCCAATGACCAAGAACAAACTTTTACTTGTCGAAGACAGCCCCGCCGATATTGATCTCGTCCGCGAAGTTCTGTCGGAATTTGAACACAACATCGGATTACACGCCGTTACAAACGGCAAAGAAGCGCTTGATTTTTTGCACCGGCAGGGAGACTACGAAGACGCCCCGTCGCCCGACCTTGTGCTCCTCGACCTCGACCTACCTAAAATGAACGGTTTTGAATTTCTCCGTGAAATCAGGAGCAAGAAAAGATTTCAACAGCTCCCTGTGATTGTCTTGACAATGTCCAACGCCGAGGAGGATATTTCCCGCGCTTATAAAAACGATGCTAACTGCTGCATAACAAAACCGCTGGGCTTCGAAGATTTTAACCAGGTAATGCAGTCAATCAACAACTTCTGGTTCGAACTCGCCCAGCTTCCACCGGCACTACCAGACCAGGATAATGAGGAGTAAACGTATTCGTATAGCACCCGCGACGTTATTGCAAGTTTGAACTTTCGCTCATTATTGAGGGCTTGATATATCGCTCGTCATTGCGGACCACGACCCGCAATCTTTTTTTCACCCCCCTTTGTCTTTCCCCCCTTCAAGGGGGGGAAAAAGAAAGGGGGGATGGTCTCCGGTTTTCAGTTTATAGTTTCAAGTTTCTAGTTTTCAGTTTTAACCCGCAACTCGTAACTCGCAACCCGCAGCACGATTTATTGTTTTAAAGTTAGGTTTTAACTTTAAACTGGAAACTGAAAACTATAAACGAACTTTAAAACACGGCTATGACCGATAATTAGATTGTATCCATCCCAATGCTAAGCTATAGTTACTGTAATGTTGTTTAGTTTGTTAAACAAACCATCCTACAAAGCGGGAAGTGATTTCTATGGCGCACACAAACCGCATGAAAAAATCCAGTAAATGTGAAACGCCGGAAGGCTTCCGGCAAATGCTGGTTGATTTTCTTGACGCAATTACCGGTCGTTACGTCGACATAACTTTTAAAATGATGTCTGTCGTCGCTGGTCTGCTCCTGATCTCTTATTTACCCATCTTTGCTTATCTTAGCTACACTGGCGGATGGGCCGGCCTGTTAACCGCAATTTACTTCTTTATCCCCGGCTTTGTCATCGCCTACGCGTTAGGTTACGCCTGGTTTTTCTTTCATATTTTTGATCCCATTCACCAGGTTTCCATCCGTCTGCTCGTTGATCAGGATAGCATAGACGCCTGGCCACCGGAAGGAGACGTCGAGGGCAAGGATATCGTTGCCTGGCAGCGGGCCGAAATAGAACAGCTAATTCAGGCCGCCAACTCCTTACAGGATGAGGCTAGCGATCTTGAACACGGTGACCTGGGATTGAACGAAATAAGGCGCCTGATCAACTCCGGTCAAGACTTTGAAAAAGCGGCTCGAGAGGTCGCCAGAAAACCCGGAATTGAGGGCGAGATGATCGCCGCTTTCGAAAATATGAGCGCTGCTCTATCAAAGCTGGCCTACCAGGCACGCCTGATCGCCGACGGCGATTTAGCAGCTGATGAACTTGACGTCGAGATAGCGGGCGACCTCGGCCATGCCTTTCAAGACATGGTTAACAACCTGCAGGAGTTTATCGGCCAGGTGCGCAGCGCCGTCGATACCACTACTGCGGTCAGCGGCGAAATTGACGAAGCCGCAGCCGATCTCAATCGCTCCAGCCAGGACCTCTCCTCGGGCGCCGAACAGCAGTCAGCCTCCCTGCAGGAGACCTCCTCCGCTGTTGAAGAAATAGCCTCCATGGTTCAACAGAGCTCTCAAAACGCTAACGAATCGAAAAAACTCAGCGCTGAAGCAGCCGAAATCGCACGCCAGGGACGTCAGCAGATCGACGAGATGGCCGATACCATGGTCCAAATCGATGATAATAGCGACAAGATTGCCGACGCTATTAACGTTATTGACGACATCGCCTTCCAGACCAACCTGCTCGCTTTGAACGCCGCCGTCGAAGCGGCCAACGCCGGTGAGCACGGGGCCGGCTTCGCTGTCGTCGCCGACGAGGTCCGCCAGCTCGCCCAGCGCAGCGCCGAAGCCGCCGACGAAATCAGTGACGTTATCCAACAGAGCCTTAAATTAACCGAGGAAGGAACTCGTAAGGCTGAGAAATCCCGGGAAGTGCTGGAAGAGATAAACAACAAGGTCTCCGAGGTCACAGAACGCTTTGAGGACGTTGCCGCCGCCGCTGAAGAACAGGCCCACGGCATTGAAGAAATAAATCAGGCGGTGACGGAGCTTGAAACGGTAACCGAAGAAAACACCATGAACGCCGATCAGACCGCCTCGGCCAGCGATCAACTAGCCGCCCAGGCCGGCAGCCTGCGGGAGACGGTCGAACAGCTCGAACGGGTCGTCACCCGCTATAAGGTTTAGCCCGACTGAATTAAACAACGGATGTTTTAAACTGCGCCATCTTTTTAATTCATAGTCAAATGCTAACAAAGGAGTTGCTAAATCTCTCTCC
>PWHN01000022.1 GCA_003554945.1 bacterium | reverse complement strand
GGCGGGGGCAGCGAAAATATGAGCGCCGTTAAGATGCTCAAACCGGCAGATGGCGAAGAAGGGCTGGTCGATTTTGTGGTCAACCATGTCAAAGCGGCCGGGCCCAACCCCTGCCCGCCTATTGTTGTAGGGGTGGGTATCGGGGGCACTTTCGACAGGGTGGCGGTTTTGGCCAAGAAAGCCCTTTTTCGGCCGGTTGGACAGCCTAACCCGGACAGCAGGTTTGCAGAACTGGAAAAGAAAATCCTTGATCAAGTTAACGACCTCGGGGTGGGCCCGCAGGGCTTTGGCGGCAGGGTCTTTGCCTTAGCCGTCCATATCGAGACCTTCCCTTCCCATATAGCCAGCATGGCGGCGGCTGTAAATATTAACTGTCACGCCAGCCGGCACCTGGAAAAAATCATATAAGTAATCATTATATAATGCAGCTGCCGGCCCGGCCCGGTCGTAGTAAAGGCACGAAGCCGGGACCCGGTTTCAAGATGACGGTTATGAACGGCGGTTTTTAAACGAGAGGAGGCAAAGCGGTATGGAATTGATAAAAATTGAAGCTCCTTTAAGCGAAGAAGATGTCCTTTCCTTGAAAGCGGGGGACAATGTATTGATTAACGGCGTTATTTACACCGCCAGGGCCGCCGCCCATAAAAAGCTGGGGGAGCTGATGGACCGGGGCGAGCCCCTGCCGATCGAACTGCAGGGCCAGATTATCTATTATGTCGGCCCTACGCCGGCCAAACCGGGCCAGGTGATCGGGTCGGCCGGTCCGACCACCAGCGGAAGGATGGATGCCTATACTCCCAAAATGCTGGAACAGGGGATGAAAGCCTGTATCGGCAAGGGCCTGCGCAGCCAGGCGGTCAGGGACGCCCTGCAGAAATATAAGGGTCTTTATTTGGCTGCCGTAGGCGGAGCCGGGGCGCTTTTGTCCAAGAAGATAAAAAAATGCGAAGTGGTGGCTTACCCGGAACTGGGAGCCGAGGCTATTCACCGCCTGGAAGTGGAAGATTTTCCGGCTACCGTTGTCAATGACGCCCACGGCAGTGATTTATACGCTGAAGGAGCCAAAGCTTACGCCCGTTAAAACCGGGGACACTGCTGATACCGGTTATAAATTTATGCAAAGGCAGGGATGTTTAATGAGTGATAAAAAAGATGAACTGCTGGCCAAGGCCAAGAAGCCGGCCGAAGATGCTATGCGCCTGCACCCGTTTTACAGGGGTAAAATCGAGGTTAACCTGAAAAGCTGCGTTCGCGATATCGGCGATTTTGCGATCTGGTACACTCCTGGAGTGGCCGAACCCTGCAAGGCCATCGCTAAGAATAAAGAGGATGTCTACAAGTATACCAATAAGGCCAATTTCTGCGCCGTCGTTTCAGACGGCACCCGGGTCCTGGGCCTGGGCGATATTGGACCGGAAGCGAGCATGCCGGTGATGGAAGGCAAGGCCTTGCTGTTTAAGTACCTGGGCGGGGTCGATGCTTTCCCTATCTGCGTTGATACCAAAGACGCCGACGAGCTGATAAATTTTGTTAAGATGCTCCAACCCAGCTTTGGAGGGGTTAACCTGGAGGACATTGCCAGCCCCAAATGTTTTTATGTCCTGGACCGTCTAAAGGAAGAATGTGAGATCCCGGTCTGGCACGACGACCAGCAGGGTACCGCCCTGGTGACCCTGGCCGGCCTGTTTAATGCCCTCAAGATAGTGGGCAAAAAAATCGGCCAGGTTAAAACGGTGTTGATTGGAGCCGGTGCGGCCAATATTTGCACGGCCAGGCTGTTGATTTCAGCCGGTATGGAACCGGGACGGATTATCATGATAGACAGCAAGGGAGCCCTGCATGACGGACGTAGTGACCTCAGAGAAGAACCGTACAAATGGGAACTGGCCCAGAAGACGAATAGCGCCCGGGTAACCGGCGGCGCCGCCGAAGCCTGCAAAGACGCCGATGTTTTGATCGGGCTTTCCAGGCCCGGCCCGGATACCATAAAGAAGGAATGGGTGGAAAGTATGGCCGGGGACGCCATTGTTTTTGCCTGCGCCAACCCGATCCCCGAAATCTGGCCCTGGGACGCCCAGGAAGCCGGAGCCAAAATAGTCTCCACCGGCCGGTCCGATTTTCCAAACCAGGTTAACAATTCACTCGGTTTCCCTGCCATTTTCCGCGGGGTACTGGATGTGCAGGCCAGCGGTATTTCCGATACAATGTGTATAGCCGCTGCTGAAGAACTGGCCGCCTGCGCTCCCGATGGGGGGATGGATCCTGAAAAAATCCTTCCCACTATGGACATGTGGGAAGTGTTCCCCCGGGTGGCAACAGCCACGGCCATGAAAGCGATCGAGGAGGGGTTGGCCCGGACTGAGCTCAGCCGCGATGAATGCTACGAAAAAGCGGAAGCTTTCATTAAGAGAGCGCAGGACCAGACCAAAGCCGCTATGGATCAGGGCTTTATACCGGAGCCGCCTCAAGAATAAGCGAGAATTGCGGGAGGCTGAGCAAGGTGTCCCCAAGAGGACAAAGCTGAGAGAACAAAATACAAGGAGGAGATCATGAGCGAACCAGCACAGGACACCATAAAGATGGTTGATATTTATATCATGGGTAAAAAATATAACGTCCCGGAAACCCTGACGATCATGGATGCCATGGAGTACGCGGGCTACCAGCTTAAGCGCGGCGTCGGCTGCCGGGCCGGTTTTTGCGGCGCCTGCGCCACGGTTTACCGGATGGCCGGCGATTATGAACTGAAAGTGGGCCTGGCCTGCCAGACCAAGGTGGAAAATGGTATGTACCTGGCCCAGATCCCGTTTTTTC
>PWHN01000007.1 GCA_003554945.1 bacterium | reverse complement strand
TAAAACCATCAGATGTTTCGTAGATGGTTTTATGGGCCCCTCTTACGTCTGGACTGTTACCCATATTTATTCCGGTCTGACAGCTTGCGAGGATATCGACACAATGAAAAAAGCCCGCGAACTTGCCGTGCGGTTAGAAAAGGAACTCCCGGTATGGTATGGTGATAATCCGGAAGAAATGCCGGTCGATTTTAAAGATACAGCGTTAAAAATAATCCGCGAAGTTATATTCCGATAATTATAAAAGGCGCCTGCCAATCGGCAGGCGCAGAAAGGAAACAGTATGCTATTTCTCGACTTTGAAACCCATTATACGGATGAATATTCACTCGGAAAACTCGAAACGTGGCCTTATATACGCGACAGCCGGTTTGCCTGCCTGGGTATGGCCGCCTGGACGCCACGGATGGATGCGGTCGATTATATACCGCCGGAGCGCGTGCAGGAATTTTTCGATGCCCTGCCGCCGATGGATGCGGTCGCGCATAACGCGGTCTTTGATGGTGCGGTCGCGTCCCATCATTATAAATGGACTCCTGCCTACTGGTATGATACAAAATTGATGGCGCGTTATGCCATCAGCCAAGGCTGGCTGCCGCCGGACCACGGCACGAGTATCGCAGATTTCGGTAATAAAGGCGACACCCGGGCCGCCGTGGATGCGGGCGGTCAAGAACTCGCGGATTATGCCGCCTGGGACGTGCTCATAATGATGGATATTTTTCGGCGGTTCCGGCCTTATATACCGTCATTCGAGCTTGACCTTATGAACCTGCATATTAAAATGACCACGGAGCCGATATTAAACATAGATCGTGAACTCTTGATGCAGGTGGTCGCCGAGGAAAAACATCCCATGGCTGTGGCCCTTCGCAAAAACGACAAGTTTGTCGCCGCGTTACGCCATTACGGTATTGAACCGGCCACAAAAACCTCTCCGCGCACCGGTAAACCCACCTGGGCCTTCGCCAAGACGGATACATTCATGAAAGAACTCTCGCAGCACCCTCACCCCGCCGTTCGCAAGCTTCATGAACTCCGGACGGAGGCCGGTAGCAACATCGTCCAGACCCGCGCCAAACGCTTCCTGGATGTAGGCAATCCGTTCCCGGTGCCGCTGCTTTATTACGGTGCGCATACCGGTAGGTCGTCGGGGATGCAGAAACTCAACCTTCAGAACCTCAACCGCAAAGGCCCGCTTCGGCAGGCCGTCAAAGCCCCGCCCGGTTATAAACTGGTTATTACCGACCTGTCGCAGATCGAGGTGCGGGTACTGGCTTGGCTGGCGGAAGACCCCACGCTTTTGCAAATATTTATCGACGGCAGAGATCCTTACATAGCTTTCGCCGCCGACGTCATGTATCGCAAAGACCCTGGTGATGTTACAAATGAAGAACGCCGGGTAAGCAAGCCCCCGGTGCTGGCTTGCGGCTTCGGCCAGGGGTGGCGGGGGTTGAAGGCGTACGCCGCCGGTATGGGCGTGATATTGACGGACGCGCAGGCTGAACACGCGGTTAATGGCTACCGCTCGTTATACCGCCGGGTGCCGGTGTACTGGGACCGGTTAATGGACGCGGTGCGGCGGGATCAATCCCTTACCCTCCCGTCCGGCCGGAAACTTATTTACCCGGATATGTTCAGAAAAGGCCGGGATATATATTATAAACGGCCGACAATATTCAGTAAACAACGTAAAGGCGTTCGGGATGATATTAAAATTTGGCCCGGGTTATTATGTGAGAATGTTGTGCAGGCAACCGCCCGCGATGTCGTGATGTGGCAGACCTCACAGCTATGGCCCCGGTGGAAGGTCGTGCTGAGTATCCACGACGAAGCAATATTGTGCGTTCCGGAAGACAGAGCGGAACAAGCCCTGGCCGAGATGCTGGAGGCATTCGGCACCGCCCCGCCATGGGCCGGGGGGCTGCCGGTGGCCGGTGAAGGCGGAATTTATAATAATTACGGCAAAACGGAATAGGAGGTTTTAAATGAAACGATTAGTAAGACCCTGCCCGTTCGGGCTGTGTGAGCAGGACACCCCTACGACCCAGTTATGCGGGTTGTGCCGTGCCGATTATGTCCGCAGGTTATCCGAGGAACAAAGGGCATATAACATGCGGGGGTGGGATACATCAGCAAAAAATGCCCTCGACGATCATCACTACGAGATGACGCAGCAGGAAGTAGCCGACGAGCTTGGCGTCACCCGCGAGCGGGTCCGGCAGATAGAAAACAACGCCCTGGCAAAAATCGCCCGGTCAACATGGTGCCGCAAGCAGTTCGAGGGGTGGATATGAAATGCCCCGAATGCGGTAAGATGGACCTGCGCGTTGTAGATTCCCGCCCGCGCCCGGCTGACGAGACAATCTGGCGCCGGCGGGAGTGCCGGAAATGCGGCGTGCGCTGGAACACGTGGGAACTGAGTTACGAGGATATGGAAGCACTATACATAGCGCTCAGGAAAAATTTGACCGGAAAGTAACTTTTAGCTTGACAAATGACAAGTTAAATGATAGGTTGTAATAAACATAATAACAGGAGGAAAAGATGGTTTGTACACTCGACAACGATAAACACGGGTTCTGCTACAACCCCGAAAAACCGAATTATCGCAGGGAATGTGATCCCGCCTGTGGGCTTCGCCGACACCCGGGGCTGCGGATGGAAGAAGATTATATCGAGCGGATGCGGCGCGACGTGAGGGAGCCAGTCACCGCACCAAAAAATAACGTGCAGGAAGGTAAGCCTCGGATGTCGTTGATACCGATGGATTTACTCAAGCAATACCTTGTGCCTGCTTATGAGGAAGGAATCATAAAATATAAGCGTGAATCGTGGCGCGGCGGGTTCAATACATCGGTCATGG
>PWHN01000115.1 GCA_003554945.1 bacterium | reverse complement strand
TAAATATTCTCTCTATCTTATCGGGAGTAATACCAAATTTCCCCATATTATTCAGCAGTATTGTAGAATCCCAACCAGTGTCAAATAGCAGTTTTAACTCCGGCAGGTAATAGGACACCCCCCAGCCCGTTCCATAACCGCCCACACCTTCGTCGTCATAAAGTAGCTGAATTTTCATTAAATTTGCTCCTCTACATATTCCTGGAGTTCTTTCAGTTTTTTAACCAGTTCTTCCGGCCCGTTTTCAACGATAGTTTTTCCGGCTCTCAAGGCCGACACTACCCGTTTGTCATAAGGCAACTCACAGGCCAGGAGAATCCCTTTTCGGTCACAAAACGAACGTATTTTAGCGGCGATCTTTGGATTTAAATCAAGCTTGTTTAAACAGATGACAGCCGCCACATCAAGTTGTTCGGTAAGCTCCAGCAATCGCTTCAGGTCAGCGAAGGCCGATAGAGTTGGCTCGGTTACTACAAGAATTAAATCTGAGTTGCGGGCGGCTGCAACCACCGGACAGCCAATTCCGGGCGGACCGTCGATAATCGCGTAACCGACTGAACCGGAGAATTTTTGCAGGCTATCCTTTATTTTAGCGACAAACCGTCCAGTGGCCTCTTCGCCGGGCTGCAATTTCGTATGAAACAAATCGCCAATCAAAGTTTGGGACTGAAAAATTTTACCGGATGTGACCCCTTTCAGACGGAGAGCATCTTCAGGACAAACGTAAACACAGGATCCGCAGCCTTCACAGCGTATTTCATCCACCTCACCGCGTGAATTGATTGCCGAAAACCGGCAGACCTCGGCGCACTCCCCACAGCGCGAACAAGAGGTTACTTTTTTAGCAACGGAAGAACTTAATAACTCCATACACGTCTTGCCGTATGGCTTCAAAAGGAGCGGTAAATTACCGCTGCCGACATCACAATCAGCAACCACAACCGGATGTTTACGATTGAAAAGTTGTGCAAGAGCGGCGGTGAGCGAAGTTTTCCCGGTGCCTCCTTTGCCACTCAGGACAGTTACCTGTTTCATTTTTTTCCCTCGGTTACTGTCTGGATTTCGGAGTAAATCTGGCGGAATTGCTGCCGGTACTCCGGCTGGCCTTCAACAATAGAAACTCCACGGGAGTAATTCTGTGCTATTTCTTCACTGTAGGGGATTTTTGCCAGCACGGAGACACCTCTGTCGGTGCAAAACTGTTCAATTCTTGCATCAGCTTCCGATTCGCTCTGATTTATGATTACACCGTATGGAATGCCCAGGTTTTCGACTATATCAAGGAATTTTTCCAGATCTGATAGTCCGAAAGGTGTCGGATTAGTAACAAGGATACAATAATCCGCGCCGGTAAGAGCGGTAAGAACGGCGCAACTGCAACCCGGCGGCGCATCTATTACGTTGACTGCCCCGGCTTGCACCTGCTCTTTAACGGCCTTGACTACGGGTGATGAACGCGCCTGTCCTACAGTCAGTTCGCCCTGGTAAAATTCAACCTCTCCCCGGCCACTCTTCACCAGGCCAAGACGCTTTTTTTCTTCGGCTATTGCTTCTTGCGGGCAGGCCCGGCTGCAGAGTCCACACGAGTGACAAAACTCCTCTCGAACAAGGATCTTGGCAGGCAGCTCGAGGAGAGCATTAAACTGACATAATTTAACGCACTCTCCACAAAGCGTACACTGATCAGCGTTGATGCGGGGAATTGTTTTCGACACTACGGTCAGAGGCTCCGGCTCCCGGTCCAGAAATAAAGCACAGTTGGGTTCATCAACATCACAGTCGAGCAGAACGACGTCGGGTAAAGAAAAAACAAGACCCAGGGCTACCGTGGTCTTGCCCGCACCTCCTTTACCGCCGGCAACCGCTATCTGCACCGTATTTACTCGAATCTACCATGGCGGCGACAGGCATTGACCGCCGAGGCTTCTTTTAGCTCACCCTGCTGCCAGGCAATGAGGGCGTCTTCCGCCGTACCCTGGCAGTTAACGTAGACTTCAACGTCGTATTCTTCAAAACGCTTGATTGCGCGCACTCCCAGGTTGAAACAGAGCAGGACATCGACACCAGCTTCCGCCAGCAACCCGGGGGGCTTCCCTTTGCCGCCCATGTGCTCACTGGTGTTCTCGATTACCTCAACTTCTTCCTCTTCCGGCTCAAACAGAATAAAACCGGCCGCCCGGCCAAGATGAGAACTCACCTGTGACTGGGGGCCTTTTAATTTAGTGACTGGCACTGCAACCTTCATTGCGGGCCTCCTCTCTGCTCCTTAACTTGATCTGAGTATAAAACTTTGCCCTCAGTCAAAGCCTGACTAACCTTTTTACGACCGGCCCGCAGTATTCGGTGAAAAGTGGGCTGGGATACGTCCATTTCCCGGGCCGCCTCTTTCTGCGAAAAACCCTCGTGGTCGCACAAGCGCAGGGCTTCAAGCTCATCAGGACGTAAGAAAATTTCCCCGGTCGATGGCCCCAGCAGGGGGCCAAATTTTCCCCAGTTCGGGCTGTGATTAATCCGCCGCCGGCGACGCTCGCGCGGCGTCATAACCTTTTCCCCCCGCTACCTCTTTCTCCGGGAGGACCGCCCTGGCCGCGGCCTCTACCGCCACCACGCTGGTCCGGTCCACCGCTTCCTCTCCCCCCGCCGGGCGGCCCGGAACCGGGATAACTCTGCGAATCCTTGGTCGACTCCGCTTTGCGCAGCTCTCCATCCTTATACTCGTTAGCTGCTTCTGCTGCCGCCAAATCACCGGCCACGTATGGCTTAACCCCTGTTTCTTCAAAAACGGGGAAAACCTTGGGACCAAAATTCCCGGCGATAACTGCCTAAACTCCTTCACGAGCCAGCTGGGCTACCACCTGGGTTCCGG
>PWHN01000049.1 GCA_003554945.1 bacterium | reverse complement strand
GTGAACGAAGGTGCGGACTTCACTTGGGATATGGAACTTGTAACGTCTAACGAAGACGAAGAACAAGAGAACAACGAAGAAAATAGTCTGCACGTAAAAAACGGCGCAGTAGAAAACCATTCTATAAAACCCTCTTATCTTTCAAAGATAAGTTTACCGGTAGGTATATGTAACGAAGTAAGAAGTATAGGAGAAAGATAAAATGATCGGAAAAACGAAAATGATTTTGGTGACGATTGTGGCAGCGATGATGATTGTGGCTGTTGGTACCCCTTTGATGGGCGAGATAGGACCACTGGATGCAGAGGGTATACGTGGCTATTGGGTAGAGAGTTACGACGAAACTGCTAAAGGGATCGAAGGAGAAGTGAGCTTCAAAGCCCTTGCCAGTGGCGGAGCGGTATCGTATAATCCTGATGGAGAAGGATTTGAAGAGCAAGACGATAATTACGGACAATTCTCATACGATGCAACTCGAGCGGATATAGGCTGGGAACCAGACTCTCCCGACACCGGTGAAAACGTTTACTTCATTTCGGAAACGCACGATGGAAATTATATGTGGGCTACTAGAAGGGGGGCCGACGGACCAAATTTAGCGAACCCTCAGCTGGATTTAATACCTCAATACGAAGAGATAGCACAGCCCTTTGATGCTGAGGTAGGATCAGAATATATCGAAATAAACGTGGAATCACCTGCTTATACGGACATGGCTTATGAGTATGATAATGATGATCTAGTCCCTCTAGGGCCTGTTTACGGCACCTATGACTTGTTCGACAGCTATGCGGTGTTCATGTCAGAGGATGGAGGAGTTACATGGGACTATGTGGATGTAACCAGCTCTGTAGACGGTGACTACGAAGATCCCATCATACCCGATCATCAGGATCCTCAACATACGGATCCTAGTGAGGTTACCACCGGTTTAAACAACTTGACTATCGACGGTTTAGAGCCCGGTGAAGAATATGAATTCATGGTGCGTGCGAACTTTGATTTCGGCGGTTTAGAAGGTGGATATGACGGGGGTATCGTTGACAATCTTTACACGACCAACGGTTCGGGACCTTCTTCAGGACCCATAACTACGGAAGAAGATGAAGACCCACCGACCATAGAGATAACGACTCCCTCTGGTGGAGAAGAGTGGCACGCGGGTGACCAGGAAATGATCCAGTGGAACACTGAGCCGGGTACCGGTGAGATAACTGGAGTGGATCTTGAATACTCAGCGGACCAAGGGGCATCCTGGACTGAAATAGATACGGGTATTGAAGAGGACCATTATGAATGGACCATACCTAACGATCCCAGTCCGAGTGGCGAGGCTTTGATCAGAGCAACGGTTCATGATGATGAAGATATGACTGGTGAAAACGTAAGCGAAGGGTTCACGTTGGTAGGTGAAGTCGATCATGTAGTAATAATCCCTGAAGATGATTTTGAATGGAGTGCAGGAGAAGAATTCCTGTTCGATGCGGAGGCTTACGACGAGCAGGGTAACTTGATAACGGACGAGCCCGACCACTTTGTATGGGAAAACGCTTCTAACGGTGTTTTTTATGAGGAAGATACAGGAGAGTATGAAGTTACAGCGAGTTATGAAGGCACACCTTCGGTAACGGTGACCGTAACCGTGGTACCGGCAGATACGGATTACATAGTGGTTGAGCCCGATGGTTCCACCATAGAGGCTGGTGGAAGCGAAATTTATACCGTTGAAGCTTACGATAGATACCACAACGAGATAGGAGATGTGACTGGAGATGTAGAATGGTCCGATGATATACCTGAAGAAGGACAGGATTGGGATGCTAACGAAATAACGGTTTACGAAGCTGGTACTTGGGAGATAACTGCGGAATATGAAAACGAAACAGAAGTGACACTAACGGATACGGTAGAAATCAACGTAGATCCGGGAGATGTGTTCAGCGTGGCGATAGAACCCAGCGAAGACCAGACTGTAGAGGCCGGAGAACCTCTTGAATTCGATGCGTGGGCCTACGACGAGTATAACAATACTATAACAGAAGATGTAGGCGATTTCGAGTGGCAGAACGCCGAACAGAGCGTGTTCGTGGAGTACGAACCTGGAGACTATAACGTGACGGCAACGTATGAAGGAACGGAGTCACCTGTAACCGTTGTAACGGTTGAAGCAGGAGACGTTGATCACATCTTGGCTGAAGACACAACGGCAACGGCTGGCGATGACGGTGAAATAGTAGTTACGGCTTACGATGAATTCGGTAACGAAGTCGAAGGCGAAACGATTTCGGTAGACGATGACGATGATCTTGACGGTATTGATGTGGGAGATACGGAAGTAACGGACGTTGATGGAATGGTCATCTTCACGTTCAACGAAATCGAGGCGGGAGAATACGTAGTAGAATTTTCAGCTGAAGATGAAACTATAACTGATAATGCCACGGTAACCATAGAAGATTATTACATAGTGGCGGAAGATACAACGGCAACGGCTGGCGAAGACGGCGAAATAGTAGTTACGGCTTACGATCAAGACGATAACCCCATGGAAGGTGAAACAATTTCAGTTATAGATGACGGCGAGCTTGGCGGTATTGATGTAGAAGAGACGGAAGTAACGGACATTGATGGAGTAGCAACCTTCTCTTTCAACGAGGAAACGGCGGGAGAATACGTCGTAGAATTCGCCGCTGAAAATGAAGCGGTTACGGATACGGCTACGGTAACCATAGACGCAGGAGATGTTGATTATATCGAGGCGGAAGATGTGACGGAAACGGCTGGCGAAGACGGTGAGATCGTAGTTACGGCCTACGATGAATTCGGTAATGAAGTTGAAGGCGAGACAATTTCAGTAGATGATGACGGCGATCTCGACGGCATTGATGTAGAAGATACGGAGGTAACGGACGTTGACGGAG
>PWHN01000043.1 GCA_003554945.1 bacterium | reverse complement strand
CCCCCCCCCGTCATTGCCGGGCTTGACCGGACAATCCAGTGGCTTTCGGTCGTCATTGTCCGGCTTGACCGGACAATCCATTTTGACGTTACCATAGATTTCGGGTCTACGTTCCCGAACACTCAATCAAATTTTAAAAACAATTTCTTCCTTTTTGGTGTTACTTATCCATAGTGCTTGCGATTGAGTGCTCGGTCACTTCGCCCGGAATCACGGCGGTAGGTTCTGGTCCGCGACAGGAGTAAGTTGTCGAATCCCTTTAGTTAAGCTATAGTTTATGCACTAATTTCTCAGAGCTATCGTAGTTAACGTCATCCTATCCATGGGAGTAGAACAACATGAAGGTAGCTTCAAATAAGCCTCTGCTTTGTTTTTTTCTCTTGTTGGGGCTTACATTTACCCTGTTGACCGGCTGTGGCGAAAACGATTTTCGTAACTTCCCCTTCGGTGAACTGGAGGCTGTGGAAGAAGAGCCCTTCCTTATTGGCCAGGTGCCCTCTCGTTCTATCATTGAGATAATCGAAGACCGGCGCCTGTTTATGGATTCGCTGGGCGAACATCTCGACCGCGACGTTCAATATCGTTTCGCGCCTTCTTATGAAGAAATTGTTAGACGTTTGGAAGAGGGTCGTTACGATTTGGCTGTTCTTGGTCCTCTTTCCTACGTGGAAGCTGCTGAAAAAACTGATTACCTGCCCCTGGCTAAACCGGTTCGCTATGGCGAACCCCACTACAAAGCTCTCATTATTACTCACCGCGAAAGCGGTATAGAGTCGGCCGATCAAATTGAGGGGGGCAGTATCGGATTTGTCGATCCGGACTCCGCCTCTGGTTTCCTCTTCCCCCGCGCTCACCTGGTTATGAATTATGGCTTCGATCCTGCCGTGGCTCCAACTATTCCTAATTATCTTGGTGGTCACGATGCTGTAGTAAGAGCTGTTCTCAACCGGGAGGTCGCTGCTGGAGCTGTTTATGATGACGCGCGCCGGGAAGTAGTTGATCCCGACGAAGCTGACGAGCTGTTGCCCGTTTTAACTAAAACTGATCCCATCCCCGCCGAACCGTTTGTAATTTCCAAACAACTTACAGAAGATGAAGCACTCTACCAAAAAATCAAAGACTACTTTTTTAATTTGCACGAAACTGATCGGGAGGCTCTAACCTCCCTTGGCGGCGATATCGACAAATATGTACCGGCTGAAGATTCCGATTATGACGGCGTTCGCGAGGTTTCACGAACCCTGGAAGAAATTAACGGGAGCGATCTATATTGAAATTCAGTCTTAAACTAAAAGTTACTCTTGTCCTGGTTCTCCTGGTGACCGTTGTAATGGGTCTTATTACGTTTTTTAATGTGCGGCAGCAGGTCCGGGAGAGTGTCGAACAAAAGAAACAGGAAGCTACACTGGTTGGCAGAATTTTTGGTCTTAACTACTCATATTCGCTTTTGACCGGTGCCGATCTGGACGAAATCAACAGGACCAGCACACGTCTCTGGCTGGAAACCGCTCCCGGCGCTGAGTTTTTAATCGCTTATGATGTCGAGGGCAATGATTTTTTTTACATGCCCGAAGACGTCCGCGAAACAGAGACCGATATCATTCCCTTTCCCCCGGAACAAATTAAAAACCTGCTTCGCTCCCAGCGTGATGTATTCGGTCGCTGGGCTGAGGAAGAGAACTTCTATGATGCCCTTGTCCCCATCCGCTATCACGGTAATGAGTTTGGAGTTGTTAGAATTGGCTTTGACACCACGGCTCTCGCCGAGAGACAGCGAACCATTCTTATCAACAATGCCGCTGTTACGGGAATTTTCTGGATTGTCGCCATTATTGTCGGAATCTTTTCCACCTCCTGGTTTCTCAAACCACTGGAAAAGCTCGACAAAGTTGCCGTTGAACTTGGTCGAGGTAATCTCGACGTCCGCAGTGACATAAAAACCGGCGACGAAATTGAAGAGCTTGGTGACGTCTTTAACAACATGGCCGAGCGTATCCAGGCACGTATAAAAGAGCGCGAGCGTTCCCTTGCTCAACTTGAGGCAATCCAGCACGTCGGCAGCCGGCTAAACGAAAGCACAGATCCAGAGGTTTTCTTCCCCGCCCTGGACGAAGCACTTCAGACGCTTTACGACATCGAGGTCTTCATTCCGGTCTTCTGGGATGGTGAGCTCTACACGGCTCCCTACACTCGCCCGGAACTTGACAGCCCGCTCTTTATCCCTTCACATTCGCCTCCTATTGAACCACTCGACAACGCTCCCAAGGGTGAATATACTTCCATCGAACCCGGTGAGGACTGGCCGGAGGCTCTCCAGGACACAAACACAGCCTATCCCTTCAAAGTCGGAATTGATCTCCACGGGGCACTTTACATGAAATTAAATCAGGATATTTCAGAACAGGAAGCCAACTGGATGGCAATCTGGGGCACCCAGGTATGCCAGGCCGTCCGTGGCATGGTTCTTGACGAAAAAATTGAAGAGTATCAGGGCCAGCTTGTAAAAGCCCAGGAGGATTTACTTAAGAAAAAATTGCGCGCTGGCTACACCGACTTTCTGCTCGCTTCCATCCCTGAATTTGTTGAAAATCGGAAGGAAGCGGGAATCTTCTATGGTGAAGATTTTTACGATCAGCTACTTAATACGTTAAATAATTTAGACTTCGACACTGATATTATTCAGCTTCAGGCGGATCGTTTTTTGATTATGGGGGCTGATCTCGACGATTGGGACAAAAAAGAAGTGGAGTCGGTGCTTACCGAGTTCCCCGAAGCGAAGTTTGAATTTCAATGGTGCGGGGATGAAGAACCTGATTCGACTACACTGCAAAATTTTACCCTGGAAATTTAAGCTTTAGTTCCTCTCCTTCCTTTCTCACCCTCCTGTCCCAACAGATTTGTTTGATCGGACAGTCGCCACACCTCGGGTCCCGCGCT
>PWHN01000016.1 GCA_003554945.1 bacterium | reverse complement strand
TTATCTAGATCTGTAATTTTTAGCTCTACAGCTTTATATGCTATTCTTTCTCGTGTACTTTGGTTGGATTTCTTCATTAATTGCGCTAACTTGTCTTTACTGCCTCTAATTGCTTTAACAACCTCTATATTACTTAAAGGCTTTTCATCCGCAATCTCTAGAAGACTTAGAACATCCTCTACAGTTGCTTCATTTTTAGGGTCAACTACCCTACTAATTTCTAAAAAGTTTTTAAAAAGTCTTAATCCGCCATTGGTTTGGCAAACTTCTTTTACTTCTTCTAAAGGAACAACTTTTGTTTGTCCTTCTTTTGTCCATTTTCTTTTTGCATTAGTTACTTCACTTCTATAAATTATATGAGTATTTACCAAGCTTTTTACTTCAACTTTCACATCTTGAATTCTTTCATGAGATAACATAAAATAACTCCTCCCTTTTACTCTAATTTTAAGGTTAAAAGCCCCATTTAATATAAATGGGGCTTATTTTTTTATCTGATAAATAACAACTATCCTCTTACATAAACACCGCTTGCATCTTCTACCCATCCATCATCGTCTGTATAAAGATCAGAGTTCTGATATACGCCAAAATAGTTGGTAGTTAATACAGAAACTCCAAACTTCTTATAAACTTGGATCTCCATACTTTTATCATAGTTGGTATATTCATCTATGATGCTTTCACCTTCTAAGTTAACCTTAGCTATTCTTTCATCTGCATCTCCACCAGTAGGAATAACAAATCCTAAACCAGGATTCATAACTTTCACTTTGTTTTCTCTATCCTCAAAACTCTGAGGAAGAGCTATAACAGGAGCACCTTTATACATTCCTAAATAACCTTTTTCGCGCATTTCTAAAGCTTCTTGCTCTGAACTAAATGCAACTGGACCATAATGTGCTGATGGTTCAATAGTGCCAGCAAATTCAGGAGAACAGAATAAGTTAACTCCAGTACCATAAGCTCTTGCTAAATTAATTAGCTCTGTCATTTCTGCGTGATCAAAGCCATTAACAATTTTACGGTTTGTTGAAGGCATTTTCTTTACAGCACTTGTAATAGCATCGATAGTTTCATAGTAAATACTATCTGCTACTTCTTCAATGACAATCTGTGTCAATTCTGTAAAGTCAACTCTACCATCTAACCATTCTTCTAATTCTACTATAGCTGCTCCACCATAAGCTTTAGCAGGTACTTCAATTTCTCTTGAATCTAATCTGAACACTTCATATAGACCACTTAAACCAACTTGTGTAATAAACCTCTTACCTCTTTGTCTACCTGTCTTAATTTTAAATACTGGTCTTTGTCCTTGTGCAAAACTTCTTACATCAGAGAATTGTCCTATGCTATCAATAACTCTGTTTGGCATTACTTCATCAAGAGTACTTGAAATTAGTTCAAAAATGTAGTACCTATTTTGCTTATAAGTGTAGTAATCCTTTGCTAGTTCTCTAAACCTTTCTCTCAATGCTTTCTCTAGATCTTTGTTACTATAATTAGCAGTAGCTTCGCCATTGGCTACTTGCTTCATTAGCCTTTTTAATTTTTCTAAGTCTTTCATTTAGTAAACCTCCTTTATTATTTTATATTCTCTATCTTATTCTTATACTACTTCAAATTTCAAAGCATAAGTTTTTGATTGAAAATCATCTGCAGGAAGATCAGTTACTGCAATTACTTTAAATGCAACTTCAGCATCATCTTTGCTAATTTCTTCAGTAGCATCGATAAATCCTGCAAACTCTCCATCATTAAGTACACCAACAATATTTCCTACATAACTGTCCAAAGTGTCTTTTAAGTCTGCTTCAACATCTGCTACAACTACTGCATCTGTTGTAAATTTATCTCCTTTATTTAACTCATAAAGTCTTGGATAAAACTCTCCCAGTGGTAAAGCAAAATCAGCAAGTGATTGTTCCCCTACATTATAAAGTTTTTCTACTGAAAAGTGTAGCATAACTCTTTCATCAGTTTTATTATCACTACTTCCTAAACTACCTTCATCATCAGCTGGTTTTCTTACACTTCCATCTACCTCATCATAAATTAACATTATACCATTTTCTGCAGGATCGTTTTCAAAATCACTTTCATTTAAAGGTAATTGAGCTTTTACTTGTCCTGTTTTTCTTGCACTTAGAAAGTTTCCTTCTAAAACAGCATATTTTCCATCATTATAATCTCTCAATAATTTAGTCATCCTTTATTCCTCCTTTAATTTTTTTTATAGTAAAAAATTTACTTTAAAAATTTACTTACATAACTATCAATATCATCGCCTGTATCTGTATCAATTCCTTCATATACATTGGTTATAATTTCTTCACTATCATCTGTTTTTTCTTTATTTTCTGTTTCTTCAGCGTTCTCTGCATTATTTAATTGAGTAAACTTATCAATCTCAACTTTATCAATAGTTAATACAGCTAATTTTTCTTTTAAACTACTTACTGAATAACTATCAATTTCATCTCTAAACGGTTTTACCTCGTCTTCTTCTAAGATATGTTCAAACTGTTTAATAACATTTTCTTTATCTTCTCTTTCTTTTTCCAATTTAAATTGCTTTAGTTCTTCATTTTCCTTTTCTAATTTATCTACATATTCTTGAGTAATTTTGTCATCATCTCCTTCTTGGCTATTTTTATCAGTATCATCTCTCTCTAATGATTTTTTGTATTCTTCAAATTCTTTTTCAATATTTTTCAATCTCTCATATTCTGATTTAATCTGATCTAATTGAGCTCTTTCTTCCGCAGTAAAATCGACAAGTTCTATTTCTACTCTTTCACCTAATTGAACTCCATCATTATTATCTACTGAATATTTTTGACGATAATGCTTTCCTTGTTCAATGTCAAATAAAATTGCCCTATCCTGGAAAGTTACATCAACAAAATATTTTAGATTTAAATAGCCATCATC
>PWHN01000047.1 GCA_003554945.1 bacterium | reverse complement strand
GTCGCCATTTTCCAGCGGTATGCCGTCGAATGTTCCTCTGATGAACATGTCATCTGCCGAGTTAAACAGTCCCGCCTCTGTAATCGTTTGTGGCTGTTTGAAGTCATCGTGCCAACCACCCTGTTGTCAGGGTTATGCCATGTTAAAATTGCCTGCTCGTCGTCAGGGTCAGCACTAAAATCGCTCACAGGATGCACAGGTATTGCAACACTACTTAGGTCAGTTTCTACTGTTACCCAGTTTTCACCATCATAATAATCTAATGATCCCTCAACAACCCTTAAACCATGCACTTCATCTTGTTCTATCTGTTGATTTTCGTGATTAAACAATGCCTGTTTCATTTGTTCAAAACTGTACCAGGTTCCATAGCTGGCAACATATGTGCCTTCAGGCCAGTTTCTCGCCACACCGTCACGATGCACTAAGCCTGTAAGCTGATTGTTCCCTGCATCATATCCTGAATAAGTCATTATCTCAAAATCATCCGGGTTTTTGCTGTGAAATTCATTGACACAAAAAACAATGATTCCTTCTTCCCCCGGTTCTAAATCAGCAAAAGCATTAATATCTGTTACTTTACAGCTCTCGGCTGTTGTGGTATCGCATGCTTCGCTTAATGTAGTATGGGGGCTAAATTCTTTACCCTTCGGGATTACACTCATATCATTACCTCCCGGTTACGCTATGTAGTTATCAGATTTAACCCTGTGCTTAACATCTTCACGCTTAAAAGGCTCAGCAACATTCTCCGAAGTAACCCTGCGCCACAATTTATGTGCATTGGTATAAGCACCATCACTTGGCTCGTAAGTTTCGCTGTAGCCTCCGGCACTACCGCCAACATCGGGAGCATACTCCAAAATAACCCCTGGAGCTATTTCATCTGATAACTTTTCAATGCTGATATTTTCATAGGTTAAATTAGGATCATCACTTTTAAGGTATATTGCTTTTTCATCTACAAAGGTTTCGTTTTCCTCTACTGCTCCCGAAGCTACATCAGGATCTCCGGAAGTAAACTCTTCAGTACACGCTTCATCACGATATAGTTTTAACATTTTTACTCCTCCTATACTACTCCGGCAATGCCGGAGACTTTTAAGGTTACTGTTACATCATTTTCAGGTAGTTCTGAATCCAAAGCTTGCGCTTTAGCCCAAAAATATACCCTGTTCGAGCCATGGCCGACCATGCCAAGCTCCAACTCTTCGCCACCTGCTTCATAAGCACCTTCGTTGTTGCTTACATCGGGAGCTAGCTGCCATCTTTCACTGTGTTCGCCAACCGGCTTTACCTTAACCTCATCAACGTAGTAATCTTCTTCAGCTTCCAAGTATAACCGCCTGGAATCATAACTACCCTGATCGGGATAAAGATCTGCCCTAAGAATCAAAGAAACTGTATTCTCAAACTCACCTGCCTGTGACATTTCTTCTTCAGTTTCAGCATCATAAAGCTTTACGTAATCCACTTTCTTCACCTCTTTTAGTTTTGCATTTTATCTATCAACTGCAGCGTTTCAAATGCCCGCTGCCTGACCGCTTTAGACTGGTTGTTTTCCAGGATTTCTTCATAGGTTCTTTTGTAGTAATTCAAGTTACCCTGCGAGCGTTGAATCATGTTAAGCCTGCCCTTAACGTCTTTTTTCCAGTTGCCCCCGCCGGACAACACGTGTTGCCGTGCTAAGTTAGAATGGTACCGCCTGATGTTTGCATAAGCATTATCCCTTAATTCATCAGCATCAAGGCCGGCCCTTTTGATTCTTTTCATTACCGCTTGCTCTAATTCAGCAGGATTCCTCAATAAATCTGTTACCTCAGCTCCCTGCCCCCTGGCTATTTTCCACAGTAAGTCACGGTTAAGTTGGATGGACGGCTGATAATCAGAATCTATCTGCTGGTGTATGGCAATCTCTAACATGTTGTGCGTTTCTGTCATTCGAGGACTAAAACTGTACCGTTGTGCTAAATGATAGCGATCATCGGCAAACTTGCTCATCCCCATTATGGTGGCAAAGTAATGCATGGGATCGTCTATCTTGTGCTTTTCCTCACCGGTAATTGGATCGTATGTCCGGCCTTCGTTTAATACTGCCTGTGTTGCCGGGACTAACCTTTTGATTGGATTTCTAAAGGGGGTGAACGAGCCAACTTCATACGCTATTTTTCCTAAAGTATTAACGTCTCCCCGCATTACATTGCCGATAGTATCAGTAGCATCATCTAAAGTAGAGAAAAAGACCGGCAGCTCCCTGGTTGCATCTTCACCGGCTATCCAGCTTTGTATTGCCCTTGCACCTTTAGTGACCATATGCCCTTCGCCGGTAGAAAACGGCCCTATGTTCATCTTTAAGCCTACCTGCCTTAAAAGGCCAGCTATAATTAAATAGGTAGCCATCTGCCCGGCAAACTTACGGGCAAACTCTTCAGTAGCAACACCTCCTGCTTGATTAGACCAGTCCCTTAGCATATTAAAGTAGTTTGTCGGCCAGGAATGAAACAAGGCTGCCATCCTGCCGGGGGCACTGTGATATATCATCGGCCTGCCGGCACCATAGTCAAACTGCGTGCGGAAAGTTCCTTCGTTAGCTTCCCTGATAGCATCTCTCATTGGCATACCATCCTCTAAAGATGCCATTAACTTGATAAAGTGAGAAGCTTTAACGTTAGAAACGTCAGCATGCCTGAACAGAAACATCGATTTATCTACCAGGCCTTGGAATTTATCCACCGGCCCCTTGGGGGTATCATCGAATTTATCTTCCATGTGCTTGTGAGCACCTTCAACCTGCCTTAAAGCTTCTGTCGGTCGCCTGTCCACCAAGACTTCATTAAACTGCGCTATCTTATTTAACCTGTCCCTGCCTTCAGGAGACATCATCATCTTAAGGTGCTGGCCTTTTAACCTGAAGCCTCTTAAAGGATCTTCTTTGGTAGATACATCCCAGATCATTCCCACCTGCTGGGTGAAGTTCCTTAACATGGTTGAGGGAGAAAAGCCCATTGCCTTGCCTACCTCAGCCATTACATACAGCCTGGAATAGTGCTGCAGGGCCTTGGCTGCATCTTCTTCAGATATTTCCTCTTTGCCGACCATTGTCCTCAGCCGGTTGATAGTGTCTTTCATTAGCCTGCCTTCTTTGAGGCCAGCTTCAGGCATTTTGCCCATAGCAACATCCATCATCGTTCCCAGGAACTTTGCCTTATTCGGTGTTCGCTGTTTCATTTTCCTGTATTGAGGCATTAAGCTCTTGATGTGAGGTTTAACAAAAGCATTTTTCTGCATAGCATTAATGTATATCTGCAGTGCTTCTTTAGCATTGTAGTTGATATTTCCCTTGCTGACCCGGTGCCTGTCTTTAGAGAAAAACTCATGCGGGATTTTATCGGCATGCTCGCCCATTTCCCTGTTGCTTTTGTCTAATACAGATAAATGCGGTAAGTAATCATCTATCTTTTGGCCTTTCTTTAACAGGCCAAACTGAACGCCTTGATCGAATAAGTCAGCAAATATCTTCCTTACTTCTTGTGCTGCATTTTCTTCTCTTTTAGTAATCTTGCCTTCAATTTCATCACGCTTACCATCGACAATTTTACCTACTTTAATTAAGCTTTCTTCTTTTAAGCCCTTAAGGGCATCATTGGTTCTTTGATAGAAAGGTTTTGCCCAATCTTCCCCACGCTTCTTTGCCATCTGCAGGTTACTTCTAATCTTCTGGCCGTGGGGGATTAAGGAAATTAATACATCCAACGATGTGCGGACAGCCCCGATATCGCCATGTTTGTTAATATGATCATCTACTGCTTTTAAGTTATATCCCTTGCCGGGGAGACGATGGAAAGTATTTTCGATCATTACTCCAATTACTTCATCGGGATTCTTCTCTAACTGCCTGAGCAGCTCATCGTCTACCTTTTCACCACGAATCATTTCATGCATTGCCCTGGCAGTAATATGCTCTGTAGATTTTCTTAAGAGATCATAATTAAGATCATATCGCTCAGAATAATCTACAATATTCAAGTTGTTTAACATCTTTATATTGCCGGGTTTAAGCAGTTTCTTTTCAACAATACTGGTGACAACATCCCTGCGGGAAGTGCCAAATATGTTTTGGAAACCTGCATTACTAGCCCTGACATATTCATTGACTAATTTTTCATTGAGCTTTCTTAGCTCTTCATAAGATAACCCTCTTACATCTTTTAAGTCTTTTTTGTCCAAAAACTCTCTTGCTATTGTCAGCCGGTTGCTGTTGCCCTCTTCGCCCCATATGTATTCGCCAAGCTTAATGTTCTTGCTGATCTCTTCTTTCTTCGGGGTGTTGCGGTAAAGCATATGCTTAACGGCCCAATCATATACCGCAACCATGGTCTTGGCTTCACTGAAAGTCATCTCCTGCACTTTCTTGTTGCCAAGATTCTGGTATGCTTTAAGCAGATTAGAGGGCAGCTCCGCTTTAAATTCCGGGTTGTTAAGATAACCCTTAACAAAACCACGCTTATCTTTAGCATTAATAAAAGCTTGCAAATGAGGACTCTCTAAGTTACTGTTGATATTTCTAAGAACCTTATCAACACCACGCTTAATAGTGTCTCTCTGGCCTTGCGATAGATGGCTAAGCAGTGCCCCGCCATCGGTCTGGTAAAGCAACCTATTATCGGGGAAAGGAAGGCTGTCATCAAATACCTTGTCCCCCTGCAAGTGCTTCCTCATCAGGCGATACATTAATTTGTCCATCTCAGCCTGTTCTTTACCGTAAAGCAGGTGCCTTACTTTTAAAGAATCAGGTAGCTTATCAGGGTCTGTTTCAAATTGAGTTGATCTGAACTTTGTTGGCATAATGCCATGTGTTTTACCGCCGATTCCAGGTGCCTGCCAAAAACCTTTAGTGTAAGATAACTCGGCCATATAGTCAGCAAGCCATTCTTTAATCTCTGCATCAGTCTTTGGTTTAGCTCTTTTCTTTTCGTTCCAACCCGACAAGAGCTTTTCTTTCATCAAGGTATAAGGTCTCTTTTCACCTTTTTCCCCTGGATCAAGCTCCATTAAACGGTGAGTTACTTCGTGAATAATAGTATGCTGCGGTCTAGGCGTATCAAGATTTAAGTGAATATGCCTACCTAACACCGCACCAGCAAACTCAGGATTGCCGGTCAAGGTAAACTGCAACGTGCTGTCTTTGCCTTCGGGATCCATTCTCATCCCTAAAGCTTCCGCTATTCTCATAGCAGCACTTTCATTTTTTCTCTGTTCTGGAGTTAATCCTCTGTCATCCCGTGCAGGTTCCTTTCGAGGTGTGCGAGTTTCTCCTCGTCTGTCCCCTCGAACTTCATGTCCCTCCACAGCCTTGCCTTCTTGGCCACGAACTCCAGGGACTGTGCCTCCGTAGATTGCTTCGAGATAGGGTTGCAGTGTAGTCTTAACCCATTCTTCAGCTCTATTGCCATCACTATCCCTCCCGTATCTTAATACATGGTCAACCTCACGAGGTTGCACTTCATATAAATGCCTTTCGCCCTCAGGTACATTATCTTCTATGAACTTTAATCCGTCAGCTTCTGTTCGTGCAAGATATATGCCTGGTCGATCAAAGCTGTGAATATCAAGAAACGCTGGTTTTTCAGATGTATCATCATCACGATCCATGCCCATTTGTTGTCGGGCCATAACGATTTCACGCATAGATGGTTCTTTTACTTCTTCGCCCATCCTTACCACTTCAAATGGATATTGCGCTTTGTCGTGGTTATATTTTAATGCAGCCCTGTGTAATGCATCGCCCTCTAAAGGTTCTTCGCCTTTCATCCTTCTTTCAAAATTAACTTCCTGCTTTGCTGTTTCATAATCTTTAATGTAGCTTTCAGTATTTTGCCTAAATCGCCCAACCGTTTCTTCTATATTTTCCGCAAAAGGCTTGCGAGGATATCTGCTTGTAGCATAAAAAGAATGTGTTGCCGGGTCACGAGAAAGATTTAATGCCATTATATTATTAAGATCATCCCTGCTTTGCCCGGTATAATCCATCCGTTCATGGACAGCATTCTCCCAATTATGTAATGCCCTGGTTATTTCATGTATAGATTCTATTTCTTTAGGATCTGTTATTTTTTTTGCTCTTATATCAGCATGACTTTTTTGAACAAACTCATCTAAGGCTTCTCTACTAATTAAAGGCTGAAAGCTTCGGCCAACCCCTCGGCCATAATGTAGATCACGCGCACTTACAGGATGATCTAATATATTGCCATCTTCATCTTTCAACCAAACTTTGTATGTGCCTTCGGTTAATAACAGTGTTCGTTCTAATTCATTTAGCTCTTCCCAGCTCTTATTAAATCTTTGATATGGTTTTTCAGCACCTATACCCACTTCTTGGACATAATATTTTTTGGGAGTTAAACCTGTCCTAGTATCATATTCTTGGAAGTATACAGGTACCGGATCGCCTTTTTTATCAACGTCACCAGGTTTAATTAAGCCTCTGGTGTGCTGTGATATTCTTTCTAAGTCAGCACTGATAGGCTTTACATTATATTCTGGATTAATTATCGGCCGACCCTGTTCATCAATTCTACCACCAATACCAATATCATGATATCTAACACCATCTTCACCGACATACCTGCCACTGGTGGTAAACAATATATCAGACGGTTGTTGTCTAGATTCAATTGCTTTAATTTCCCTTTCGGTTAATACTCCCTTGCGCCCCATATTGTCTAAAAAAGAACGAAATATTACCGGAGGCATATCTTTTATGTTTTTGTAGCTTGCCCACATATCAATAAAAGATTTGATGTTGCCCGATAATTTCTTGGGCATTACCTCTCTATTTGCATATATCATTTTAGTTAATAAGTCTTTACGTTCATCTACATTTAACTTATCCCATTCTTTTTGTAATATGTCCGACTCTCTTTTTATTGTTTTTGGATTTTCTATTGTTCTTTTTGCTGATTCTTTTATTTGTTCATAAGCTTCATTAACTCTATTACTTTTATGTAAATTTTCAATAGCTGTATCGGTAAAGCCTGCACTCTTTAATTGCTGGTAATCTTCATAGTCCATCTTTTCATCAATATACCACTTTGCTTTTCGTCTATCCCATTCAACCTTACCCTTATCTTTACGCTTTTCAACAGCAACATTTAAGTCTTTACGCATTAAATCAGAACGATCTGTTATTGGTGAATCATACACATACTGCATTCCATCACGCTTTATTTCACCGGGCACAAGTATTTCAACTTTACCGTCATATAATTCCGGCCTGGTTTGATAGTTTTGTATTCCATATAGCCTTTCCCTTACATCTGTTAAGACTATGCCCAATGCACCATCAAAATCAAATAGTTTGTTTGTTTCTGCCATTAACTTATTAGCTAGTTCAGGGTTTCTTTCTTTGTTAAACTTGGCTAATGCAGCACGTTCCAGGTGGAAAAACTCGTTAAAGAAGTGTTGAGTCATCTCGTGTATTGCTTTTTCTACTCTATCGCGATATGTTTCATCTTTTGGAAAGCGTGTTTTTAAATCATCTATTAATTTATTTGCAATAGCATCAATTTCTCTCGATATAACTCTTGCTTCATCTCCAGATGCTTTCTGTAATTTATCAAGAAACTCTTTCTGTTTTTCCTTACCTATTCTTCTGCCAAATCCTAATATTCGTGATGCCTGAGCTGCTGCTTCAAGGTTTTTAAATGTATGCTCCTGTTGCGGGTAACGATCAGGTGTCTTTTTCTTGCTATACTTTGTTATTGATATTTGTCTTTGCCCAAGCTCTAAACGTTTTGCCTCTTCTTTTTCGCCTTCTATTCTTGTTCCTGCACTTGAACGTAAGGTTATTGTGCCACTTTCATCATCCCTGCTCATCCACGGCTTATCAGCAGGCAGCTCATTTATTTCTTCTTTATATTCACGTTTTGGAATTTGTTTATAAGTACTATGTTCTTTTGATTCGCCCTTAATATTTTTACGGTAAGGATTAAGATATTTATTGGTTTCCTGTTGAGTCTGCTTCCTTGCAGCACCAGTATCTCTGATAGTTGCATCCATATACTGTGATGTTTTCTCGCCGGTAGTAACATCGATTAAGTCATAAGTAATTTTCTGCCAGGTTTGCTCGTTAAACTTTTTCTTGTTCATGTCTTTATACTGGCCGGGTATATGGTAAGGCTTCTGAAGATCTTTGCCTTTAACAGTCTCAACCTTAGTTACCTTAGTGTTAAGCTGATCTCTGCCTTCATCAAGGGTTATTCTTAAAGCAGTACCTGCTTCAACCGGTGTTTTATCACCAGGTAATATTAGAGCATGAGTGCCATCATGATGTTTGCCTCTTTGTGCTTTATGATCTCCACGAACACCCCTTAAGTCTTTGCCCTTGGTTAACAGTTCTGCAGACTTACCATCTTCTGAATATCTAACTTCACCTAATTGTTGTTTACCTTCAGGCTCTTTTTTATCAGCTTCTTTTTTAGCTGCAGGCTTCTTGGGGGCTGCTGCAGGTTTAAAACCTTTAACCTTAATATAGGGATTATCTGCAGCAATATAATATTTACCTACCTGATAATCCGCATAATTAACCGGTCTATGTTGTTTATACAATCTTGTTTGATCTGTTTGTGGTTTATCCTTTAAATTAGCTTCATCGTAATAAGCACCTTTACCTACTTTTTTCTTCCTATCGACCATAGGGCCGAAAGCATCTGTATTTAAATGCTTACGTTCAAATTCAATATACGACCCCCTGTCGCCATGCACAATACGATTATACCCTGTGGCTATAGTATTACCATCATCTGTTTGTATTTCTTTGTTATCGCCCTCAGTTTTTAAGCCTTCATTCATCTTACCGGGTGTCCTGGTATCAGCTTTGGGGGCAGTTGCTTCTGGCTTGCCAGCTTCTTTTACATCTTTTGCCGGTTTCTTGTCATCAGTTTTAGGCTTTACATCATCTTTAGGGGCAGCCTCTTTTACCTCAGTAGCTTCAGGCTTAGCTGTCTTACCGGTCAATTTATTAAGTAAAGCTTCTTCTGCAGTATGGTCTCTTTTGGTGAAACTAAACTCTTCGCCATCATGCTTTTTCTTTTGTGCAGTTAATACTTCATTTATACGCTTTAAAGCTTCGGTCTTATTGCCACCCTCGGCTTCTTTAATATCCCGGTAAGTTTCTTCTATAACATTTCTGATGCTGTCTCTGTCTGCTTTTTCCCCGATCCTTTCAAGATCCTTGACGGCACGGTCAGTAAAGCTGTCTATTTGAGTATTTTCATGTTTATCTAATTCAACACGTGTTGTGTCTGTCCGTTCACCAAGTTCTGCCCTATCAGGAGCTTGAATGATAATGTTATTGTACTTATCACGATATTGCCCCATTGTTCTTAATGCATCATTTATTGGCTCTACGCTCCTACCATCCCAAGTTTTTGCTATATTTTTAACGTGCGCTTCAATTCGCTTTCCTTCTTCTTTGCTTATTCCATATGTAGAGGCTGTCTCCCTAAACTTTCTTGCTTCTGAATGTAAGAAGTCGTTAATTCTTTGAACGGCTTCATCCGGCCTATTTTGTTCTATTGCTTGTTTATTTAGGTGCCTTTCTGCATTATCGAAGATACCTACATCCCTAAAGTTATCTCCAATTTCAAGTAATGTTTTGTTGTCTAATCTTTCTGCAGGCTTATCTTCAGCAGCAGGACGTTCACCCGTTCTTTGTGCTTCAGCAGTAGGAGTTCTTTCAGCTTCGGGGATTCCTTCCGTTCCTACAGGCTCTTGGCCTGCTTTTTCTGCCTTATATCTTTCATCTGCTTGAGCTTTTACATCTCGCTCATAAGCAGCCTGAGACTCATAATCATCTCTATTCAAGGTATTCCTTACTTCTTTCTTAATTCTCTGGTAATCTTTATCCCTTCTGTTAATCTGAATATCTTCAGTTCTTTGAACTCTAGGTTCTTCCCCTGTTCTTGCTGCTGTAACTTCTTGTTCTCTACTAGGCTCAACACGATCACCTTCTCGTGTCCCCGGTTCAAATATTTCCATGCCCACCCTGCGGGCATCTGCTGTTGCTTCATTCGATAAATCTTTAATTTCTTGTGGACTGGCCGGCCTTCCTTGTTCATCAAGAATGCCTTGCTTCGCAAATTCTTCTCTTAGCTCAGCAACATTCTGTGCTCTTGCCTGTGCTGCTTTTTCAGGCACACCATCATTGATTAACTGCTGTCGGTAATTTCTTATATCCCTGTCGGATTTTGTGCTAAGAGACATACCAATATCCATAGCAAGAGCTGGTATTATTTGCATTGCTGATTCTACTGTCCAACCATGCTTTTGGATTGCCTCATAATATTCGTTTTGCGTTGAAATAATTAAGTTTAAACCTGTATCAATTAGCTTTGTCAGTATATTAGACTTACCAAAACTCCTTGCCATGACCGGGGTAAAGTTGTAAAGCATACCATAAGCTGCAGCTTCCGCCCGATCTTCCAGCTCACCGGGAGTAGTTAAATAACGATGAGCAAGGGTTCTTCCAAGCTTTGCCTGCACCTGCGGATTTACTACTGCTTGCTCACCACTTCTGGCTGCAGCATTAAGCATGGTTTTAGCAAACTGCGGTATTCTTTGACTCTGATTAACCCTATTCAATGCCTGCATCATTCTATTGCCATACTGCGCAAGCTGTCCTGCTCCTCTAACTGCAGATGCTTTTGTTCCTGTGCCTTTAGTTAATTTTGTTATAAGAGCCATCTCAGCCATTAAGTGCCCAAGACCCTCAGCCATGTATACAGTATCTAAGGCAATCCCGGCAACCGGCCCGTAGTTTTCAAATACCTTCTCCCGGTTGTGCATTCTGATAGATTCTGCATACTGCCACATTTGTGGATTTTGCGCTATCTCTTCCATTCTATCCCAATTCTTTTCTGCTCTTTGGCCCCAGGATGTTTCGTCTATTGAGAATTCATCTGCAGTAAGAAAATCTACTGTAGTATCAACAATCCCTTTTACCGGCTCTATAATATTATCTGTAAAACGTCTGACAAGCGAGTTTTCATCCATGCCGTACTCGATAATTGAATATATTGATTGCTGTATGCCACCAAGAGCTGATGTAACTGGATAAGCAATTTGCTCCCATAAAGATACATCTTCAGCAGGCTCTACCCCTTCAGCATAAGGGTCAACCCCGATACCGTGAGCAGGAGTAGTTGCTGCTAAATCAATTCCCTGTTCTGCAAAAGAATCCATCAGGTATTTATATTCTTCTTCAGACGGATCTTCTTTCTCCAGTATTTGCTTTGCCTGGGAATCAAGGTTTTGCACGGCCTCTTGCATTTCCAGTTGACTTACATCACCCTGGAAGGGATCAAGTCCGTATCTTTGTTCTTCTGCAGCTATAGCCTGCTCTAAGGTTTCATGGCCCTCGCCGGCAACAAGATAGCCCATTCCCGGCATCGACTCTTTATACTTCTCGTATTCGGTATGGTCATCAAAATCATGTATGTCAACATCTTCTGGTTCTGTTTGATATTTTGCCCTTGGTTGCAGTTGGCCGTACTCCAAAACATCATCAATGATGCGCTCTTTTTCTTTTTCGTGGTCTATTGTGCCAACACCAAACACGAGTTGCGCACGTTCCGGGTTCTCCATCAGCCTGTCCCTGGTATATAGCATAGAATTAATGACAATTTCTTCAGGGTCATACTGAATACCGGTTCTTTTCATGTGATCTACAGCTTTCCTGGCTGCGGTTTGTTTCAAAGAGTCCCGGTACATTTGCCACCGGTTGGTAGGCTGTTTTTGCTCTACAGTCCGGTCTTTATGCATAAAGTCATCATACTGTGTTGTCGTTTGCTGCTCAGGTTCTCTGGTTCTATTTAACAACCTGCTTGCAAAATTAGTGTTAAGGGCCATTATCATGCTCCTATATAAACATATTTATCTTAACAAGCTTCTTTCGTCTCTTTGCCCCGGTTGTCTGCCCCACCCAGGATCTATTGCCGTTGCTCTACCTTCTGCAGTTGTTGGCTGTGTTTCACTGGTGCCACCATATAAAGCTTCATCAAAACCATCGAACAAGCCACCATATAAATCTTCTTGTGCTTGTTTTTCGTGCTCAAATGCCCTTACATTAAGATCGTGTTTTGCCCAATCAAGCGCAGTTGTTTCTTCTTGAGCTGCTGCTGCTGCCTGAAACTCCATCCAGGCCAATTCATATTGCCTCTCTTGAATTGCCCTATCAAATGCAAGCCGTTCTGATTGCATTCTTTGTTGCGTGGTTAGCTGCTCCTGGTGCTGTCTTTCCTGTGAAGCTAACTGCTCTCGCCTGAAAACTAAATCTTCAGCATGCATACGCTCTTGCGATTGCATTCGCTGATGATCCATGGTCTTTGCACCAGGCTCAAACGGGGGGCTGCCCTCGCTTTGAATCTTTTGCCTTTGCCTGGTTAAAGCATTTAGCTTATCCTGCCATGCAGGGGATCTTTTTGCGGTACGTTCTTCTTCTGCTTTAGGCATTAATATAACCCCCTACCAAATGTCGCAGGATCAGATGCTGCTTCTTCTGTGGATGCTGTCTCTGTTCCCACCCCAAACCTGCCGAATATATCAGGCACATCACCGGGGAATTGACCCTTGGCAAGGGCAAGCTGAGTATATAGCTGCAGTTGTTCTACTGGAGTTAACTGTGTCCTGTCAAAGATACCTAACATGCGATCAAATTGATCACGACTGCCTTCCATCCTGCGCTGGTAATCTAAATCTCTCAGCCTCTGCAGTTCCTGGGCCTGAATCCTTGCTGCCTGCCCTGCTAACTGCTGTCTTTGCTCAGGCACCTGGCGTTTAATCCTGTTTAATTCCGCAGCTAAAGCATCTGCTTCTGCTGCTTCCCGGTGCCCTAATTCAGCAAACCTCTGTGAATATTCTCTACCTCTTTCCCTGTCCATATAGTCAACTACACCTGAACGCCCGGTACCCCTGGCAATAGAGCTTTCTAAATCCTGCCTGCGCTGTCTTGCTTCCTGGTCGGCAAGCATATCGTATTGTCTTTGGTAATTAGCCTGGGTTCTGCCTAATTGACTTTTGTAGTCTGTTTTGGCGGTATCAAGCTGACGGTCTAACTCCTGCATCTGCGGCTTTTTGAAGATATCTCTGAAGGTTTCTGCTTTTTTCTTCTTTTCTTCTGCGCTTAATGGTTCATAAGCCGGGGTGCTCCATTCAGACCCGTCACCTGAATCGAAAAAATCTCTCGCTGTTTTTTCATCGACCATGCTCAAACCTCCTTACATGTTAAATACACCCATGTTATCTAACCTGTCATTTGCCTCTTTAAATCCTTGTGCTATTTCTTCGCTGATTTGCTCGAACATTTCTTCGGTATCTTTTTTAAATTCCTTTAAATCTTTTTCAAGCTGATC
>PWHN01000082.1 GCA_003554945.1 bacterium | reverse complement strand
GGACACGCTTCACGGCCTGAGTTAAAGGAGTTGATAGGGAAGTTGGAACCCGATACGTTGATCCCCGTTCACACGCTGAATCCTGAAGAGTTCGAAAACATAGTTCCTGAGGATGTTGAAGTTTTAGTACCAGATAGGGGTAAAACGTATGAGTTGTGAAAGGGCTTTTATCACCGTTCTAGGTCGATATGTATGGGCCATGGTCAACAGTTACTACGCAGTTTTACGGGAGGAGGAATATTTTCCCGATGCTGTGTACATAGTTTCAGAGGAGAGATACAGGTTTAGGGCTCAGAAAGGCAAAAGAGCCTTCGAAATATTGAACCAGGGATACGATGTTGATTGTGAGGTTAAAGTTATAGTGGTGGAAGATGTGGACTTTGTCTCAGCCGGTAAAAGGATTACTGAGATCATAAATAACTTGGATAGCAGTGAGATAGCACTCGATATAACTCCCGGGAGGAAACCGTTGGTCACAGCCGCACTCGTACCAGCCATTAAACAGGACCTTGAACACATATATTACCTGGAAGTCACTGACCTAAAAAACATGGCAAGGCCTTACCTTGAGATACCTCTATCCAAACAAACACTATGGGACTTCTCCAAGGAGGTGACACGATGAGTCATGATTCCTGCAAAATTCACTACGACGAACTCAACGTGCTGATAAATTTGATACCTGAAAGAAAATGGGTGATCTCTTATCCTTTATACGATTTCGAAATGATAAAAGTGTGCTCTCACACAAAAGGGTACAGGTTGGAGATCAAAAACGATGACCGGTTCGACGAATTCACTTCGAAATTTAACGAGTATCGTAAAGAGGTCCCGGGCTATAATGGCCTTAGAAGTGCTATGCTGAGTAGTGGTGTATTGGAGATCGCGAACATCGGACAGGTGAGAGAAGAGGTAGAGCGATATAATAAATCTAAAAGTGGAGTTCGTTTCGCACTGGATACTAATCTACTGTACGATAATTTTGTTAGAAACCATGAAGTCATCGATGCACAAGATGTCATACTTGTGGATACGGTTAAAGAGGAGATCAAGAATAAAGCCAATAAAAAATATGGTAAGAATGATATCCGATCACTGAAGATCCTTTCTCCCAGAAATGAAGACCTGTTCGATGAACTATGGAACAAGCGTATCAAAAAATCTAGGACCGCCAGTTTAGCCATGATGGATTGGGTATATCTGGTAGATAATGATGCCAGAGTGATAGAAACGGATATCGATCCATCTTCCGAAGAAGGTGGGGCTGATCGCATAATAGTAGAAAGGCTCAAAGATCAAGACGATAACATAAGCCAATTTTTAGTAGTTATGACAGCGGATGATGCTATGATAGATCTATGCAAGATAGAAAATATGGAGTACATCAAGTGTGATCTAGAACATCAAGTCAGTTCCACGATATGTGATTTTAAAAGTTTTAGGAACCTCTTGTTCGACATGGCTAGGATCTTTGGGTTCATAAAATTCGGACCGGTGATCATCTTCGGTGAGTACAGAGGATACACCAGTAATCAACCTAACCTGCTCAAGGTGAAGACACAGAACAGAAGACTTTTCAAAGAGCTTGAGAGAGATCTAGACATATGTCGGAAGCTGGATGAACTAGATATAGAGAAGTGAAAGTTTCTTGTGAGCATCCTACGACCATAATTTTAGAGAAAAGTCCAGTGGAATACCTTTGCATCTGTAACGACAGCGGAGGTTCAGGATGGAGACGATCTCAAAGTGCCATCAACTTGAGATACCCCTGTCGTAGATTATACGCTCCGTAGGCAGTCAATAGGAGGCCTATATACCAGAACAAAGTGATGGGAGTACCAGGGTAGATAAGACCATATTCTTCTGCGGGTAGATGAAGTATATCTCCCATAGAGATCATAACCACTCCTACAGAAAAATAAAACCAACCGTCAGCCTTGATGGACAGTATGATAAAACAAGCAAGCATCAGAGCGAAAACCTCTGTGGAGGCGAATACCATGAACATGTCCTGTTGAAGATCGAAACCCCGGTAAAATACGGGTATGACTGAAGTCAAAATCACCAAAAGCCACCAACCGATGAAAGTTATAACGAGTAGGGTTTTTTCATTACGATTCACATCTATACCGGAGATGTTCAGTTTAAGTGATAGACCTGTTATCAACATGGGTTTAGACCAAAGACGGAGAGTGAAATAAGCCAAAGTATGACCCGATATGTCGGCTATCCTTGAAAGAACCAGGAGGATCAATCCGATAATGAACAATAGCCAGACCCATCCCTCTTTACTCTTTATTCCATAGAGTCTTAGAAGTAAAAGAAAGCTGATTATGGTTATTACGAAGGAAGTCAACCCAACGAAGCTCCCTATCAGGGCACCGTGACCAATGAAAGGTATCATAAGATACGATAACAAGAAAACTATGGCTAAAATTATGAAAACGTACTCTTTGGATTTCTTTAGATCTTCCATAGTTATATCTTCTATCTTCAATTTTCTCCCTCCAACCTACTTAGTTCGTTGAAAATCTTTCGTTTCCATTCTTTTGCTTTTTTTTCTGATACGAAAGAATAAAGGGCGGGTACTATGTGGTTGTTCAAGGCTCGCTTCATCTGAGGTACCGTGACGTTTTCCGGATCAGCATCTTCATTGACTACGCCTTTTTTGGTGATGCCCTTGGAAAGGATATCACCTACAAAATCCATGTTTTCAACAACTGTTTGGAATACTTTGTTGGGCATGATTCCTCCTATTAGAACAAACTGAGCTAAGTGTTTATTAATATTTAATATTGTTCGTTGGGTCTCTAAGTATAGGCCGAAGTTCATAGGAACTCAACCCGTCAAATTTTGAAAATATTTATAAACGTCATCTATATTAATTGAATAGTGATCCATCAAGGAGTTTAAAAGTCCATGGAAACGATAATGATCCTACTGATAATCAGTACCTTCATCGCATCGATGTTCGGAACTTTTACGGGTTTCGGGATATCTACTGTTTTGATACCTTTGTTCAT
>PWHN01000070.1 GCA_003554945.1 bacterium | reverse complement strand
TCGTGAATTATTCGCCCGTAGGGGCGCACCGAGCACTCAAGCTGTTGCCATGCGGAGGGAAAAAACACCCTGTAAAATTGGCATGCTTATTTTAATTTGCTTTATTTGCCAAATAAAGCTTTAATGCTACCTCGTAGAGGCGAATTATGTTCGAAAACGAAGTTTTCGTGCATAATTCGGGCTAACCCTCTCCCGCCAGGGGAGAGGGGACTGATGGAAGGTTTTGCTGTGTGAAAAATTTCACTTCACTGCCGGCCAAATTATGATAAACTAATACGCCGCAAAAAAGCTCACTGAAACTTTCCCGTGGCTATTTCAATTCACGAAAAGGATGATATAAGATGACTGACTCAAAATTAGAAGCGATAAGAAGCCTGCCAAAAATTGATCTACACCTTCACCTTGACGGTGCGATAAGAACCCGGACAATACTTGAATTAGGAGAAAAACATAGTGTTGACCTGCCTGCTGACAATGTTGAGGAGCTTTCCAAACACGTGCAGGTTCAGCCATCCTGTCGAAGTCTGACCGATTTTTTGGCTTGTTTTGAGGTCTTTTATCCTGTGCTCCAGTTTCCGGACGCGGTTGAGCGAATAGCCTATGAATTATGCGAGGACCTGGCGGACCAGAATATAATTTACGCAGAAACCCGATTTGCTCCTGTTCTTTTGACTGAGGAGGGGGCCAGCCAGGAAGAAATGATACTGGCGGCACTGAAAGGTTTGAAGCGCGGCCGGAGTGAATTTGGAGTGCCTGTAAAACTACTTCTATGCGCCTATCGAGGCACGCCCCCGGAGGCCAGTGCAGAGGTTGTTGAGCTGGCTCAAAAATATAGGGAAGAGGGTATAGCCGGAATTGATTTTGCCGGCGATGAAAGTCAATATGACGCCCGCGAGCACATGGAGGCGTTAAAACTGGCCCGAAAATACAATCTTCCACTTACAATTCACGCCGGTGAAGCCGGGGGAGTGGAAAATATCAGGGAAGCGGTAGATCTTGGCGCTGATCGTATCGGACACGGAGTTCGCCTCGAAGATGATCAGGAGTTACTGACCGAAGTGGTTGATAAAGAAATACCGCTGGAGCAGTGTCTGACCAGTAACCTTCAGACGCAGGCAGTCTCAGAAATAGATGAGCATCCGTTCCCGGATTTTTACAACCAGGGTGTAAAAGTTACGATCAATACGGACGATCCCCGCATAAGTAGTATCGATATCAACGATGAGTTTATCCTTGCGGCCGAGAGTTTTGATCTTGAGCTTGATGATTTAAAAGCTATCTTACAAAATTCAGTTGAAGCAGCTTTTGTCGACGAAACAACCCGCAAACAACTGCGTGAGAAAATATAAAACTTTAATTTAATTAGAGGTGTATGGTCATGGGTGATTTGAATCAGAGTGACAAGGAACTAATAGCAGAGGCATCCGAAGCGTTAAAAAACGCTTATGCTCCTTACAGTAAGTTCAGAGTAGGAGCCGCTGTGAAAACGGACGGCGGAACTGTTTATCGCGGTTGTAATGTAGAAAATTCTTCTTACGGCCTGACAAACTGTGCTGAGCGCACGGCGATATTCAAAGCTGTTTCCGATGGGGAAAGAGAGTTCGACAGTCTGGCCATAGTGGTAGAATCGGCCGACGGTCTGGGCACGCCCTGCGGTTCCTGCCGCCAGGTGTTAAGTGAATTTAACCTCTCGATGGATGTTATCATGGCCAATACGGCCGGCGAAGCTGAAAAAATGTCTGCTGCTGAACTGCTCCCCAAAAGTTTTGCCGCTGAGCAGCTTGACCAGGAAAAAATTAATCCAAAGTAAAAACATTATTTGTTTTAAACAAGATTTTTTGGATGGATTGTGGGCTAAAGCATGAGCAAGGGAAGCTTACGTAAAATTAAGTCAAGGATTTTAGCCCAAGAGGAGGAAAATCTGGCGGCCAGTGCCATTTCCTCCAGCCAGACTCGCGGTCGTGATAGATCGGAACCCCCCCACCTTTTCAGAACACCTTTCCAGGTTGACCGTGACCGGATAATTCATTCGCCTTCCTTTCGTCGTTTGAAGTTTAAAACCCAGGTTTTTATTGAACCGCTGAGGGACGATACACGAACCAGGTTGACCCATACCCTTGAGGTAATGCAAATCAGCCGCACTGTCGCCCGGGCTCTGGCCCTGAACGAAGACCTCACGGAAGCGATAGCACTCGGTCATGACCTCGGTCACACTCCGTTTGCCCACATCGGAGAATCTGTTCTCGATGAACAGAGTCCCGCCGGATTCCATCACAGCAATCAATCGGTCCGTATAGTCGAAACCCTTGAAAAAGAGGGGCGCGGACTTAATCTGACCGGGGAGGTTAGAGATGGAATCGCCGCTCATTCAAAATCTTCACGCTCTATCTGTGATCCTGTTAACTCCGACGTTTCGATCAGCGAAGAGGCTCTGGTTGTCAGACTCTGTGATAGTATTGCTTATTTAAACCATGATATTGAAGATGCGATTAAGCTTGGTGTTTTGGATAAAAAGGACCTGCCGGAGGATCTGCTAAGAAAACTTGGGCATAAAAGTGGCGAGCGTATCTCCCGCTCAGTTGCCAGCATTATTAAGGCCAGCAGTAGCTGCGGTGAGCTTCGGATGGATCCTCAGATTCGAAAAGCTACCGATGACTTACGCGATTTTTTGTTTGAAAATCTATACCTGGCAAAAAGTGATTCGCCAATCAATAACGAGGCCCGCCGGGTGATGAGTGAACTCTATAAATTTTTCCGAGAGAACCAGCAGTTGATTTATCAGGAATTGCCCTTTCTGGAGAAAATAGAGGCTGATCAGCCGGTGGTGGATTTTCTCAGCTTACAGAGTGATCTGTCGATTGTGCGACTTTATCGTAAGTATATAGGCCTAGATCTGGAGCATCTTCCGGCCTATGAATGATTTTTCCAAAAAAATTTTTATATGTCAAAAAGTCCTTTCAATTTTAGACTGGCAAGGTAGAATAGTATAAATGATAAGAACAATAAGTTTATCCCAGTTTCGCAAAAAAGTGATTTTTTAATGTCAGAAAAATCTGTGCTGATTGTGGAAGATGCAGTTGTTATATCCGAACATCTGAAAATGCTGGTAGAAAACCAGGGTTATCAGGTGGTTGGTGTGACTGATAACGGTCGCGAGGCGGTGGAGCTTGCCGCCAGCGAACTTCCTGACCTCATACTTATGGATATCAAGTTGATTGGCGATATAGATGGTATTGAGACTGTAAAGCAGATTAAAGAAGAACATGGCGATCGTATTGGAGTTGTCTACATAACTGCTTATGGTGACGAAGTAACTCTTAAAAAAGCTCGCAAATCCGGGGCTAAAGCGCTGTTTACCAAACCGGTTCGCAAAGAAGCACTCGATTGGATCCTACGCTGGTATTTCCATGGCGAGCAAGACCTGACTTCAACACCTTCTTCCCTGCAGGCCTGGTTTTTTAATTCTGAGTAATCCCCGCCCTCTTTTTGAATTAACAAATCCTTTGAAAAAAATCTAAAACAGAGATAGACTAAACCTATAGAAAGCAAATGCGCGAAAAATGAGTTGCCTGCTGCGAGTTGCGGGTTAAAAACTGTAACTATAAACTGGTAACTTTAAACTGGAAACTGGTAACTTTAAACTGGTAACTGGAAACTTTAAACTTGAATTACGAATCAAACCCGTAATGACGAGATAAGTGGTATTGAACAGAAAACGCGCCAGACAGAGACAAATTAAGAACAGTTTTAGGAGGAGCGACCATGTCTGTTGTTGATCAAGAAATTTCAGATCTAGCCCGGCTGTCTCGATTGAATCTGACACCGGAGGAAGAGGAAGAACTGGGCGAGGACCTGAATGAAATACTGGAATTTGCGGAGAAAATTAACGAAGTTGACACCGAGGGTATTGAACCGACCTATCACGCCCTGCCGGTAAATAACGTTTTTAGGGAGGACGAGGTTCGCCCGTCCCCTTCCCCGAAGCCGGCGCTTGAAAATTCGGCCGACAGTGTCGACGGTTATTTTGTTGTCCCCCGGGTGATTGAGGAGTAATGGAAACCGAATTACTTGATCTTTCGTTAAACGAACTTCAAAATAAGCTTCAAAACAGCGAGATAAGTCCTGTTGAACTGGTTGAAGCGTCTATCAGCCGTTATCAAAATTTTGACAAGGAAATAAATTCTTTCGTTTCTTTCAACTCCAAAGAGTCGCTTCAGAAAGCGCGTGAAGTTGATGTTTCCCGGGAAAATGGCCCGCTGGCCGGAATTCCTCTGGCTTTAAAGGATAACCTCTGTCGGGCGGGGTATGCTACAACCTGTGGTTCAAACATATTGGAAGGCCATAGGCCGCCCTACACCGCCACAGCCGTGAAAGCAATCGAAGAGGCTGGAGCCATTATTGTTGGAAACGCCAACATGGACGAGTTTGCCATGGGCTCTTCCACGGAGACCAGTGCTTACGGACTAACCCGTAATCCCTGGGATACGGAGCGTGTCCCCGGTGGTTCAAGCGGCGGTTCCGCTGCTGCTGTGGCTGCCGGGATTGTTCCTGCTGCTCTTGGTTCGGATACCGGTGGTTCTATTCGCCAGCCGGCTGCCTTTAGCGGTGTTGTGGGCTTTAAACCAACGTATGGGCGTGTAAGCCGTTACGGACTTATCGCCTTCGCCTCTTCGCTTGACCAAATCGGTCCGATTACCCGAACGGTTGAGGACGCGGCGCTTTTAACTGAAATAATTAGCGGCCATGATCCGGCTGATAGCACCTCACTTGATCAGCCGGTTCCTGAATACCACGGAAATATCAATCCAAAACCGGAAAATCTTACAGTTGGAATCCCGGCCGAGTATTTTGGTGAAGGGGTAGACGAAGAGGTAGAGACGATTGTGCGTCAAGCAGCCTCTGACCTGAAGGCCGAAGGAGCAGAGCTGGTTGATGTTAGTCTATCCACTACCGAACAGGCAATTTCCGCCTATTACGTGATTGCTACCGCCGAGGCGAGTAGTAACCTGGCTCGTTTTGACGGTGTTCGATACGGCCCGCGGGCGCAGGAGTTTGAGGATATGATTGACATGTATTCACAGACGCGTGCTGAAGGTTTTGGAGCCGAAGTTAAGCGTCGAATAATGCTGGGTACTTTTGTCCTCTCCAGCGGCTACTACGAGGCCTACTACGGCAAGGCCCAGAAGGTGCGAACTCTTATCAAACGGGACTTTGAAAACGCCTTCGAGAAGTGTGATTTAATACTAACTCCAACCACTCCAACTGCCGCTTTTAAGCTCGGCTCAAGAGTAGACGATCCTGTCCAGATGTATATGAACGACGTATTAACCGCGCCTACTAACCTAGCCGGCCTGCCGGCCATAACTCTGCCGGTTGATGCTAATTCTGACGGTTTACCGGTCGCCGCCCAGTTGATAGGTCCGTCGCTTTCTGAACAAATGCTGTTTGATATCGCATATTTGCTGCAGGAATTATCTCCCTGGGAGCCCTGTTCTGCTCCCCTGAAAGAATGAATTGGTGATTATGCTATGAAAAATGAAATTGTAATTGGTCTTGAAGTTCACGTTCAGTTGAAGACGAAAAGTAAGCTATTTTGTGGTTGCAGCACCGAGTTTGGTGCTGACCCAAACGCCAACACATGTCCCGTCTGCATGGGCTGGCCGGGTACTCTGCCCGTGCTCAACCGTCGAGCTGTGGAATTTGGTATGCTCGCCGCTCTATCCCTGAACTGTGAAATTAATCAAGATATTAAATTTGATCGCAAAAATTATTTTTATCCCGACCTTCCAAAGGCATATCAGATCAGTCAATACGACATGCCGCTGGCTGAGGAGGGTCAGGTTGAGGTTGAGCTGGACGGTGAGAAGGCCGTAGTAGGTATTGAAAGGCTACATCTTGAGGAAGACGCCGGTAAGCTGGTTCATTCCACTGCCGGGGCTGAGTCTTATGTTGACTATAATCGGACTTCCGTCCCGCTTGCCGAGATAGTGACCAAGCCGGACATAACCTCGCCCGAACAGGCCGAAGTCTTTTTGCGTTCCCTCAAGCAGAGAATGGAATATCTTGAGGTTAGCGACTGTAACATGGAGGAAGGCAGTCTGCGCTGTGATGCTAACCTCTCTGTGCGCACTCCTGAAGGCGAGCTGGGGACAAAGACGGAAGTCAAAAACATGAACAGTTTCAAAGGGGTAAGAAAAGCTCTTGCTTATGAGGCCCAGCGTCAGAAAAAGGTACTCTCCTCAGGTGGAGAAGTTGTTCAGGAGACAAGGTTGTGGGACGAGTCGGAGCAGATCACACGTGAGATGCGATCTAAGGAAGAGGCTCACGACTACCGCTATTTTCCCGAACCAGATCTTGTTCCCGTAAAAATTGACAGTAAGTGGCAAAGTGAAGTCAAACAGTGTCTGCCCGAGATGCCCGAAGAAAAATATGAGCGGTTTCAAGCCGAATATGATCTATCCGATGAAGCAACGCAGACGTTAACCGCCAGTAGACCGCTGGCCGATTTTTTTGAGCGGGCGTTAACCGGGGACGTTTCACCCCGGTCAGTCAGTAATCTTATAATTGCCGATCTGAAGCGTGAAATGAATGAGCGTGACTGGACGATAAATGACGTGAATATAACGCCGGAGAACCTGGCGGCTCTTGCCCGAATGTTTGAGGAAGATGTTATTAGCAGTAACGTCTGTTCCGAACTGATAGCCGAACTGGTGGAATCGGGTGGTGACCCTGAAGCGATAGTTGAAGAACGGGACCTGAAACAAATTTCCGACGCTGGCGAATTAGAAGCTATAATTGATGAAGTTATAAACGAAAATCCGGATGCGGTTGAGGATATTCGCAGCGGTGCTGACCAGGCGATTGGCTTCTTAATCGGTCAGGTGATGCAAAAAACACAAGGCCAGGCTGATCCGGGCCAGGCCAGGAAAATGTTGCAGGAACGGGTTTGACCAGACTACCACTCGGGAGTGGTTTTTATTATGCGTGCGGGAAAAAAGTTCGGGTTTAAGTTTCTTTTAATACTTATATTCTGGGGCGTTATTGCCGGTTTTATTGTTGGCTATTTAGCCGAGATAGGACTTGATCACCTCGATTATCCAGTTATTGAACCTTATGCCGGCGCACCGCTGGGAGCCGGCATAGGATTTGTCATGGCTCTGCTTGCTTATCTTACCTGCCGCCGTGCCCTTTTCGATTATATAACTGATTTACGCGAAGAACTTGCCGCTATAGGTGAACTGCCTTTCGGAATTGACGAGGATTTAAACCTTTCGGACCAGGCCAGTGCTTTCTACGGGTTATTTGAGTATGAAGTTTCAAAACTTGCTGAATATCGGGATCGTTTGAACGAACTATCCGATCAGTCCAAAAGAGTTATAGAAGAAGCAGGTCGTCGCGATATGTCACCTTTGAGGCGTTATCTTGAGCTGCTTGACGAAAAACTGGATAAAGTTGCGGCTGTAGATCGTGATCTTGAGAGTATACAGACCTGGATTCAGGATGAGATACTTCCGGTCTCTCAGGTTGATTTTGATCCGCTGGAGCTTGAACAGATGGAAGAATTTGAGGGGATGATTGATTTTCAGCAGGATCTGGAGAAGACTCTGCAGGAGGCAGAAAGGCGAGTTAAAGAGGCTAAAAATGTAGTGTTACCCTGGGGCGAGGGGCCGGGAAAAATACGTGAGGGCATTGAACAGGCCAACCAGCTTCTGCTGGATATGAGTGAGCTTTTCCGTGAATTTCCTTCTGAGACGCTGCCCGAACAGGCAGAAACTCTGCGTCAGCACACACAGCGTTGGGACCGGCTGGCGGAGAAAATCGAGGATGGCTACAAATCGCTTGTGAATACCCTTAACGACTCACACACTGCTTTGCAAGCTTTTTCAAGACAGGCCAGTTCTTCAACTCCCCCGCCTTCTGTCTGGAAAAACCTTAAAGACGAATTATCGGCTGTCGATAATAAAATTAACCGTCTTAGAGAGCTGACGGGTGACAATTGGACGGTAAGTTTGAGAAGTCACGTCGATGATTTGCGTGACCAAATTTACTGGATAAAAGAAGCACTGCACGAGCTTCGAGAAGAGACAAAATCAGAGGTTGACACAGTAAGCGCCCTCGACGGCTTGGCTGCAGAGCTGGATAAATTTCTCTCTGCAGGAGAAAAGTAGACGTTGCAGCAAAAAAATGCTAAAGTCTCGGTCACGGAGGGCCGATTATTATAACAAGGGAGGTAGTTACCAATGAGTATTGAAGGCGTCACAAGCGCACAAATTATTCGCCGGTTAAAAGGTGTTCAACAGGCGTCCGAATCTGACGGCGCCGGTCGCTCGAAGGCAGCCGGTGGCGACCAGCTCAACATTTCCGGTGACGCCCGCTTCGCTCGCACCCTTGCCCGGGTTCAGGAACGGATTGACAATACCCCTGAAGTCCGGCAGGATCGCGTGGCTGAAGTTCAAGAACGGCTCGACGAAGGCTTTTATGAGTCCGACGAAGTTATCGACGAAGTCGCCGATAACATCGCAGCCGTTTTTCTTGGCGAACAGTAATTTTCCGTAGAGTTACGACGAATTATCTCTAAGGCCCTTATAATATATGCCCCGGGTAGGATTCTATCCGGGGTTTTATTTTGCCCTTCTTTCTTTGCTCCCACCTTCTCGTATTTCATTTTAATAGGTATAATTACTTTTCTCTCTGCATCGATCCTGTAATTAGGCAACCTGAAAATTCAAATGAGGTGTAAAAATGAATTATTCTGAAACTATTAATTTGCCCCGCACAGATTTTTCTATGAAAGCCGGTTTGAGTCAGAATGAGCCGCGGCGGCTGGAAAAGTGGCAGGCAGACGATCTTTATCAGATGATGCTGGAAAATCGTAAGGACTCTGAGAGATTCATACTTCACGACGGTCCGCCCTACGCCAACGGTAATATTCATATCGGACACGCGTTGAATAAAATTCTTAAGGACATACTTGTTAAATTCAAAACGCTCCAGGGGTTTTATGCTCCCTACGTGCCCGGGTGGGACTGTCACGGCCTTCCCATTGAGCACGAGGTAACAACCGAAACTCCAGAATTGAAGGAAGAAGGAACCGAGGCGGTTCGTTCCGCCTGTGAAGCCTATTCGCTTAAATATGTAGAACATCAACTGGAGCAGTTTAATCGTCTCGGAGTTACCGGCGATTGGGAAAACCCTTATTTAACTCTCGATTCGGAGTATGAAGCTGAAATTTTGCGCTCTTTCTTGCGGCTGGTTGAGCAAGACTTTATTTACCGCCAGCTTAAACCCATTCACTGGTGCTGGGACTGTGAAACCGCCCTGGCGGAAGCAGAAGTAGAATATGATTCCATAAAATCCCCCTCTATCTATGTGGATTTTAAAGTGATAGAGGACCCGAACCACGTTCTTAAAACTGATGAAGTCAATCTGATGATCTGGACGACAACTCCCTGGACTCTGCCGGCCAACGTTGCCGTTGCCGTTCATCCGGAGGTTAATTACGTTGAGTTTCGCGATCCCGAGGGAACAGTTCATTTGCTGGCAGAACGTCTGCTGGCTCCTACTGTCAGCCGTCGCGATTGGACAACGGCTGATGTCGATGTTCTTGCTTCCTATGAAGGAAGTGAACTGGAAGATTTAGTCTGTGCCCATCCCTTGATTGAAAACCGGGCTTCGCGAGTTGTCAACTCAAAAATCGTAACTCTTGATCAGGGCACGGGGTGTGTCCATATTGCCCCCGGACATGGTCAGGAAGACTTTGAATTAGGGCAGGAGTATGATCTGCCGGTTGTCTCCCCCGTCAACGATCGTGGTGAATTCACTGAAGAATATCCGCCTCAGGCAGGTGTTCACGTTCTGACGGCTCAGGATAATATAAACCAGGAGCTTTCAGATAAAGGAACATTATTTCACCAGGAAAAAATAGAACACTCTTATCCTTTCTGCTGGCGCTGCGACAAACCTGTTATTTTCAGGGCTACTCCCCAGTGGTTTCTTGACGTTGATCATCACGAACTGCGCAAAAATGTGCTGGATTCACTGGATAATGTTAGCTGGTACCCGCCGCGATCGCGGAAACGTTTTCAGTCCATGGTCGAGAGACGGCCGGACTGGTGTCTGTCTCGACAGCGTGACTGGGGTGTTCCAATCCCCGCCATATTGTGCCAGGATTGTGGTGAAGCGCTGCTTGTTCCCGAATTAATAGAATCTTTTATTGAAGTTGTTGAAAAAGAGGGGAGTGATGTATGGTTTCAAAAACCGGTTGACCGGTTTCTTCCCGCTGCCTATGAGTGTCCGGAGTGTGGCGGTGATGATTTTGCCAAGTCTGAGGATATACTGGACGTATGGTTTGATTCCGGGGTCAGTCACCTGGCTGTTCTTAAAAATAGAGAGGACCTGAGCTGGCCCGCAGACGTTTATCTTGAAGGCAGCGATCAACACCGCGGTTGGTTCCAACTCTCCATGCTGCCGTCCATGGCTCTCGAAGGGGAGCCCCCTTTCAGAGAAGTAATTACGAATGGTTTTGTTGTTGATGAAAAGGGCAAAAAAATGAGTAAATCAAGAGGCAACGTGGTTTCACCCCTCGAGGTTGCCGAGGAAGATGGGGCTGACATTCTGCGTCTCTGGGTGGCCAGCGAGGATTACAGCGAAGACGTTCGTATGGGTGAGAACCTGCTCGAACAGGTTCGCACCAAATACCGGCGAATCAGGAACATCTGTAAGTTCTTTCTTGGAAATCTCCAGGATTTTGACGGTTTTATCCCGGAAGAGGACCTTATTGAACACTCCAGTTTACATCCCGTCGATCGTTGGTTTGTTAGCGAACTGTATGGTCTTATACACCGGGTAACACGTGCCTATGAAGAACGCGAGTTTCACGCAGCGATGAACGAAATCAATAATTTCTGCGCCAATGAGGCATCAGCGCTCTTTTTAGATATCACGAAAGACAGGCTCTACTGTGACGGTGCTAATTCGTCAGGCCGCCGCAGCGCCCAGACGGCCGTTTATCACGGTCTGCGGACGCTGACACGTCTGATTGCTCCTGTGCTGGTTTTTACCGCCGACGAAGTTTGGGAGTATTTCAACGAGGAGTCAGTTCATCTTAGCGATTGGCCTGAAGCTAACTCCGACTGGGAAGACAAGGACCTCGTCGCTGACTTTGACCGTCTACGCCGCGTGCGCGAAGAAGTTACCCGGGCAATTGAAGACCACCCGGATGTAAGCGCTTCAGATGAAGCTTCAGTGACAATTTTCTGGCCCAAGGTTGAGTCATTGTTGTTAGACTATGAATCAATCCTGCCCGAGTGGTTTATCTGTGCTGATGTGACGGTTGTGAAGGGGAGCACCAGCCGCGAGATTGAGGTTAAACCGACAGAACACGATAAGTGTGAGCGCTGCTGGCGGTATCGTGATCATGTGCAGGTCCGCGAAGATGTTGACGGCGATTTGCTCTGCGAACGTTGTTACGAGGTAATATCTGAACAGGGTAAAGTGAATGAAGATTGAATCATCCTGGTCGGGTTTATCCAGTCGCGGGAAAAATCAGCATAAAACGAGTATTTTAACCGCATATACGCTTGCTTTTGCCGTTCTTTTTCTGGATCAACTGACAAAATTTTGGATTGAATACCAGCTTCGAATCCCCGGCAATCGCATCCGGGTCGTCTCCTTTCTTGATTTTTTCAATATCGTTTACGTTCAAAATCCCGGCGCCGCCTGGGGTATTCTTGAGGGCCACTGGTATATTTTTATTCTCGCCGCCCTGATTGCAGCGATTGTCTGCGTTTCTTTGATCCATTACTACCCTGACCATAGTTTGCGTTTCCCACTCGCCCTGGTTCTCGGTGGTGCACTGGGGAATTTAATTGATCGTATCTTTATAGCCGGCGGCGTTGTCGATTTTCTTGACTTTGGAATAAAAAACTGGCGCTGGCCGGCTTTTAACGTTGCCGATGCCGCTCTTACCCTGGCTGTTATCTGGTTGCTTAAAATCATTCTTTTTTCGCCGGAGTTCCAGACCGGTGACTGAAGAAATTTCTGTTGAACGGCAGGAAAGAATAGATAAATATCTGGCCTCGCAGTTGAGCCTCTCCCGTAGCAGTATCCAAAAATTAATTGTCTCGGGAAGAGTTATGCATAATAATTCAACGGTTGTTGACAAGAGCCGGGCTGTAAAGCCCGGCGACAGGGTAACGGTGGAGCTCCCTGGAAAGTCCCTGAATAGCAGAATCGTTCCCGAGGACAAACCGTTGTCGATATTATATGAGGATGAATATCTGTTGGCCGTCGACAAACCTTCCGGTATAATAGTTCATCCGGTCAGGCATGCTGAAGCAGGCGCTGATTTAGTCGCTGAAACTCTTGTTAACCGGTTACTTTTTCACTACCCCGAGCTGGAAAAAGTCGGCGGCCGAGAGCGCGCCGGCCTTGTTCACCGGCTTGATCGGGGTACAAGCGGTGTTCTTCTTGTCGCTCGGACTGCTGAGGCGTTACAGCGTCTGCAGCAGCAATTTAAGAATAGAAAAGTTTCAAAAGAATATCGGGCTATCTCGGCCGGTTCTATGAGCGACCAGAGGGTTCGGGTGGAAGTGCCCCTGGCGCGTGACCCCGTTAATCGATTGCTCTGGCAGCCCGATGCCGAAGGAAAAAGAGCGGTGACTATTTTTGAAAAGGGAGGTGAGAATAGTAGCAGGGTAGCTCTGAATTGTAGCCCGATAACCGGTCGGACCCATCAAATAAGAATTCATGCCAGTTATATCGATTTGCCCATAATTGGTGACGATAAATACGGAGGACCCGATGCTGAGCGTTTGATGTTACATGCTCGGTCGATCGAATTTAAGCATCCATTTAGTGACAAAAAGATTAAAGTAGAATCAAATTTACCGGAGGTGTTCAAACAGTTATGGTCAAAGATAGTTTAAAATTTTGTCTCATTTTTTCTCTGGCACTGGCGTTTCTCCTGTTTCCCTTATCAACTGTCGAGGCGGATCAGGATGAAATTATTGAACGTCTGGAGCTGGACCTTGAAGAGGCTGAACAGCAGAACCGCAGACTCGAACAGGACCTGGAAGAGCAGGCGGAGGAAAAAGAGCGTCTACGCCAGAAGATTGAGGAGCTTGAAGCCGAGTTGGAAGCTTCAACGCCGGCGCCAGCTCCACCGGCTGTGGATATTGATACCGAGGAAGTGGATGAGCCACTGCCGGAAGAGGTTGAAGAGCTTGAACAACCGGAGATGGAATATATCGTCGACCGCGATGATACGCTTCCTGAACCCGTGGAGAGCGTTGAAAGAACTCTCCAGAACATTCACGGCGAACGTCCGGAACTTTACTGGGAATACGGTCCGCACCGGGCTTACCCGATTCTAGCCCGCCCCCTGCAGCGTCATCTCGTCAAAACTATCACGGCTGACGACAGTCTGACTAAGCTGGCTCACCAGTTTTATCACGATTCCGATTACTGGGAGTTACTTTATCAATACAACTCCGAAATTATTGCTGACCCCAATGCTTTACCCGGTGGGCGGGAGATTGATTTGCCCCCCATCTATGATCTGGAATACATGCGTGACTGATCTATACCTGTAGGTGATTTTTTTGCGACCTGATGGACGAGAAAATGATGAACTGCGCGAAGTTGACATTGAAACCGACTACATAGTTTACCCCGAGGGTTCGGTGCTTATTTCCACCGGTAGAACGCGGGTGCTCTGTAATGCGACTGTGGATGAAAGCCAGCCCTATCACCTTCAGCACACCAATACTGGCTGGGTTACGGCTGAATATAGTATGCTGCCGCGTTCAGCCCCGCACCGCCAGGTAAGAGAGGTAGTTCACGGCCACCGCAAAGGGCGCACGTATGAAATCCAGCGTTTGGTAGGGAGAACTTTTCGGGCCGTGGTTGATCTTGAAAAGTTAGGCCCGCGGACAATCTGGGTCGACTGTGACGTGCTTCAAGCCGACGGTGGCACTCGAACTGCTGCTATAACCGGCGGGTTTGTCGCCCTGCGTATGGCGGTTAACCATCTGTTACGCAAAAGCCGGTTGGATGAAGACCCGGTAAAAAATCAGCTCGCAGCGGTCAGCGTTGGACGCGTTGATGATGAAATAATGCTTGATTTGAACTACGAGGAGGATAATAAGGCCGAAGTTGATGTAAACTTTGCGTTGACCGCTGACGGGCAGATAGCTGAAATACAGGCCTCTGGTGAAGAGGCTCTTTTTACACCGCCCGAATACAACAGTTTCTATGAACTGGCCCGTGAAGGTGCCCAGCGACTGATAAAAATCCAGAACGAAGCCCTGGAGGAAGCGAATGGATAAAATTGTCCTGGCTACCGGTAATCGCCACAAATACCGGGAGATGCGGCAAGAATTTGAAAAACATGATCTTGAACTAATTTCTCTGTTTGATATAGACCTTGAGTTGCAGCGACCTGAATCCGGGAATAGCTACCTGGAAAACGCTCGCATTAAGGCGGACGAAGCTTACGAAAAAACCGGTCAGCCGTCACTGGCTGACGACTCCGGGCTGGAGGTTGAAGCCCTGAGTGGTGCCCCGGGGATACACTCCTCCCGTTGGGCGGGCGAAGATGCGGACGCCGCTGATCGTAACCGCTTTCTTTTAGAAAAACTGGCCGGACTCGAACCGGAAGAACGGACGGCAAGGTATGTCTGTGAGATGGTCCTTGTTGATGACGGCGAACAGTTGTTTCACAGCCGGGGAATCTGTAAAGGACGAATTTCCATGGAGCCGCGAGGGGAACGTGGTTTTGGCTATGACCCAATTTTTGAAGTTAAAGAAGCCGACTGGAAGACCTTTGGTGAGCTGCCGCCGCGGGTAAAAAACTGGCTCAGCCATCGGGCCCTTGCGCTCAATAAGATGCTTAGTTTGATTCGCAAACAAATTAACGGGGAACGGAGTTGAATGTCTGTGCCCGCTGATGAAGAGACAAGCCACTATGTGAAGACATTGTTGAATCTTATACTACCACCCCTGGCCGGAATGTTAGTTGTTCTTTTTTTAATCACCTTTCTATACTGGTTAAGTCTCAACCTTTTTGTAAGGGTGCAGCCAGAAGTTGCGGGAGCAGCCTATTCAGTTGGTGAACTTGTTGGTTATCCAGCCGCCGCCGTTGCCCTCGTTGTTATTATTACCGGCGCTGCTATTCTGCTCTCTGGCATACGAACTTTAAAAGCTTTCGCGCCACCGCTCCAAAGGTTGAAAGAGATGGAAACAGAGGCGGAGTCCGAAACTCCTGAAATCATTACCCGCGCCCGTGTCTGGTTTTATGGTCAGCTCCGGCGGCGGATTTTGCTATTTATTATCGTTAGCATGGGCACTACATTTCTTCTGCTGGCAGGGCTCTATTTGTTCGTCTTAAATAACCTTTTCAGCTTGCTCGCCGGATATCCACAACTGATTGAGTCAATACTTACGTATCTTCGTTATTACGGCGTGCTTGTCTTTTTTGCTCTGGTGTTATCTGGTTTCTTTGTTACTCTGATTTCTCTGCGGCAATTGGCCATGGTTGTTGGGGTTAGCGATGCGGATCTATCGAAGTTTTCCTGTGAGCAAGATCGGTATGCTGACCTGGACGAGCTTGAGGCGGAGCTGGAAAGAAAACTTTTTGATTCTTCCGACTTTTTTGAGGAGGCCGGTTGATTTGGCTGAAGAATCCAGTCCTCCATCAAATTTATCTGAAGAGAAGGGCTGGGCCTATAGTGCCGGCCGGCTGGCAGCAATTGTTATTTATTGTTCATCGCAGCATCGCAAATTAAATGTGCTTTCAGTCGTTTCTCTGCGAGTTGACCCGGACATGGAGCGAGTCGAGAATCTGGTAGTATTTGCATCAGAAGAGGCGGAGGGGCTGGAGAGTTTTGATTTCGACGAACAACCGTACAGGCTCTATCAGAACTTAAAAATTGCTGTTCGCGATGCGGCGAACGAAAAAATTAGCCGGGATTCTTCAAGAGTGAAAAATCGGCTGGAGGATTATTTTAATTCGTCAATTTCTCTTCGCACTATTGCCCATGACTTGCGGGATAACGAGTTGGAGCCTGTAAAAGAGCAATTGAGTGAATTTATCAAAAATAGTTTGCTTGGCGCTGCTGATTGTGACGTTAAATTGAAAATTCTGCCCTGGAAGCGGCCTGAGGTTACAGAACATTCTGATAAGCAGGTAAAAGAAAAGAAAACTGAATCAAACGGTGTTGTTTCACAGATTGAAGCCAATGCAGCCCACTTGCTTTATGTTGAGACCTGTATCGATCCGCTCGCCGGTCAGGAGTTAAATGATCTTCGTCTTGGAGATGAAATACTGGTGCGTGTGGTCGGTGAATCACTTGAGCGGCTGAATAGTTCTCTTATTGACGAGGAAGCCTCAAAAGATTACCTGGTTTCCCGGCCAATACCGGCAGAGCTGGCTGCTCTGAAATTGGGAGAAAACCGTGGTGAGATCCAGTTCTGGACTAAATTCAAGCAGAGGGTCTACGGCCGCGGAGTTCAACCCGATCAGGCACGGGTGAAGTTGCATCGGCCGTCCGGGGAGGAAAACAAAACTCTTAATTTTATTCTTTATTTTCTGGCAACATTTATGATTGTTTTTGCTATTGCAATGTTCCTTCTTTTTATTGGCGTCCCCGATTTATTTTTTGCCCTGTTGTTTTGACCGGAATCCATGTTGAATTTTAACCGATTATATTTCACTGGAGGTTTTTTTGTTGGAATCAGCAGAAATACGTTCGAGTTTCCTTAATTTTTTCGCGGAGCGGGGCCACAAAGTTCTGGACAGTGCTCCGTTACTTCCTTCCGACCCCGAACTTCTCTTTAACATAGCCGGTATGGTGCCTTTTAAACCGTATTTTCTGGGCGAGGAGAGTCCTCCCGCTTCCCGGGTTACTACCGCTCAAAAGTGTCTCCGCACGGCAGATATCGAGAACGTGGGGCATACTGCCCGTCACCACACTTTCTTTGAGATGCTCGGTAATTTTAGTTTTGGTGATTACTTTAAATCCGAGGCAATTCTTTACGCCTGGGATTTCTTAACGGGGGAGATGGATCTGAAGCCGGAGCGTATGTGGGTTGGTATTTTTGGAGGTGACCCGGACCAGAATCTTGTCGCTGATGAAGAGGCTCGCCGGCTCTGGATTGAAGAGGCGGGAGTGCCGGAAGAGCGCATACTGGAATTTGATGTGTCTGAAAATTTCTGGGCAATGAGCGAAACCGGCCCCTGTGGTCCCTGCAGCGAAGTTCACTATGATCTTGAATCTACTTCTGCTGCTCCCGAGCAAGCCCGACAGCTGGTTAAGGCCGGTGCAGATCGGATGCTTGAACTATGGAACCTGGTCTTTATGCAATATAATAGAGACAAGTCGGGAGATCTTACACCTTTGCCCCGGCAAAACATAGACACGGGTCTGGGGCTGGAGCGTCTGGCGGTAGTCAAACAGGGAGTTCAGACAAACTTTGAGACAGATCTATTCAAACCGCTGATTGCGGAGGCGGCAGACCTGGCCGGTGTTGATGCTGACGCGAATGGCGATGAACAGATTGCGTTGCGGGTAATTGCCGATCATGTTCGAGCCGCCGCCTTTTTACTCGCCGAAGGACTGCTTCCCGGGAACGAAGGGCGCGGTTATATTCTCCGCCGCTTGATTCGCCGCGCCGGTCGATGGGGCAGAAAAATTAATTTCCGCGAGCCCTTTTTATATGAGCTTATTTCCACTGTGGTTGCTGTTATGGGCGAACATTACGAGTTACTTGCTGATAAGCGTAAAGTGATTGAAAAAAATCTAAGAAGGGAAGAAGAGCAGTTCAACCGCACCCTTGATCGTGGTCTTGACGAGCTGGAGTCCCGGCTTGAAGGGGTGAGGGAGGGGAATAAAAATCAGTTTTCCGGACAGGAAATTTTTGATCTTTATGAAACCCACGGGCTGCCGATTGAAATGACGACAGAAGTCTTACGAGACGAAGGCATAGATTACTCTTCTGATGAAATTGAGGCCGCTCGTGAGGAGCATCGCAGGCAGAGTAGAGGAAACAGAGAAACATCTGATGAGGCTGAGCTTGATGTCGCCGGTCTGCAGGCGACTGATTTTATCGGCTACCAAAATTTTGAAACTGAGAGCCAGGTAGTCGCTCTGTTTAAAGCAGGTCAGCAGGTTGAAGAGCTATCAGCAGGGGATGAAGGGGTGGTCATACTGGACCGCACCCCTTTTTATGCTGAACAGGGAGGCCAGGTGGGGGACCGGGGAACGATAGGTGAATTTAAAGTCAAAGACACTCGACCGGCCGGTGATGTTTACACCCATCACGGTCGTGCTGGAGAAAAAATTTCTGTTGGGGATCAACTCTGGGCCTCTATTGATAAAGACCGCCGCAGGGCCGTAATGCGTCATCACACCTCGACACATTTGCTCCAGGCTGCCCTGCGGGATGAACTGGGCGAACAAGTCATGCAGAGTGGTAGTTTTGTTGGCCCCGATTATTTTCGTTTTGATTTCACCTACAATCAAAAAGTATCGGCAGAACAGCTTGAAAGAATAGAGGCAAAGGTGAATCAAATGGTAAGTGGCGAGTTTCCCCTGCAAACTCAGAAGATGAGCCGTCGCCAGGCAGAATCCGAGGGGGCGCTTGCCTTCTTTGGTGAACATTACGGAGAGACAGTCCGGGTCGTTAAGATCGAATCCCCGGAGGGGATTGTCAGCAAGGAACTCTGTGGCGGAACCCATGTCGCAAACACCGGTCTAATTGGAGCTTTTGTTATTACGGATGAAACTTCTGTCGCTGCCGGGGTGCGTCGGATTGAAGCCCGGTCCGGGTTGCCGGCCTATCAGTTTCTCGCAAAACGCCGGCGCGCTCTTGAAGAGGTTCGTTCCGCGGCCGGAGTTCAGCGGGAAGAAGAGATCATTCCTCGGCTTCAGGAACTGGAGAATAAAATTTCTGACCAGGAGAAGGAACTGGAAAGTTATCGTCAAAAACAGGCTTCCGGCAGAGCTGAGCAGTTGTTAAGTGAGGCACGCCAGTTTGGTAGGGTAAGCTTTATCTGTGAAAAATTTGAAGCGGCGGACGATGATACATTGAAAAAACTGCTCGACAACCTGCGGGAGGAATTGGAAACTGGTGTTGTCCTACTGATAAATGAACGCGAAGATTCCGTACAGCTCCTGGCCGGGGTAACCGATGACCTCACGGCTGAAGTTAAGGCCGGTGAGCTGGTCGGCAAGTTAGGTAAGCTGGTGGGTGGCGGTGGAGGCGGCCGGCCGGATTTCGCCCAGGCCGGGGGAAGTGACCCGAGTGGCATCCCCCGGGTTGTGGAAGAAATTAACGCACTGTTACAGGAGAAGTATGGCGCGCCTGCTGGGTATTGATCCCGGGCTCCGTTACGTCGGGCTGGCTATTTCGGACCCCGGTCAGGTAATCGCCCGGCCTCTAAAAGTCATCGATCGAGCGACGGATGATTTGTCGGCCGAACTCCAGCAGGTTCTTGATAATTATCAAGTTGAGCTTTTGCTGATTGGATATCCGGAACCACTTGGCGGCGGAGAAAACGAGCGTACCCGTCAGGTTGATGAGTTTATTCAAGTCTACCTGTCTCCGCTGTCAACCCCCTGTGAACGAGTTAGTGAACGTTACACGTCAAAGCAAGCCCGCCGACTTGCTCAATCACGAGGGGCTTCAGAAGACCGGCGAGACGCTGATGCGGCGGCCTTAATTGTTAACCATTTCATTACTAAAAAAGGAGCGGAAAAATGAGTTGGAAAAAAATTATTTTCAGCGGCCTGGCAGTGGCCGGATTTTTGCTCATAGTGGGTCTTTTTGGGATGTGGTTCTGGTTTACCACCACCTTGCCTTTAGAAGAAGAAACCAGGATACACATTCGTTCAGGTTCTTCCGGCCAGCAGATAGGTCATGTCTTAAAAGAGGCCGGAGTAATTGATTCGGTGGAAGCATTTAGATGGGCGATCTGGTTCCGGCAGGCGGAGCAGGATCTCCGCTCCGGGACTTTGCGCCTTGAACCGCCGATCAACCGCTGGCAACTGGTTGATGAGCTGCGCTCCAGGGCTCCTATATTGAATACGGTTCGCCTGGGAGAGGGCTGGCCTTCCTGGCAAATACTTTCTCGTCTGGCCGCTGAGATGGACTTTTCTCTTGAGGAGTTGGAACAATTATCGGAAGATGCGGAGTTTATTAAAGAGCTTGGTCTGGATGAGGCCGATACTTTGGAGGGATATCTTTTTCCGGATACTTACCGTCTGGCGGTTGATAAAGAACCGCGTGAAGCACTGAAAAGGCTGGTAGAACGTTTTTGGGAAATAGCTGAACTGCATCGTCTGGAAGAAAGAGCCGCCGAACTGGGATTGAGTCTTCGCGAAGCAGTAACCATGGCTTCAATCATTGAACGTGAGGGAAGGTTGCCCGAAGAATTGAGTAAAATTAGCGCTGTTTTTCACAATCGTCTGGAAGCTAACATGCGACTCCAGGCTGACCCAACCGTTCTTTATGCGCTTGGCGATTACAATGCTAATTTGACCTATGCACAGCTTCGTCTGGAGTCACCCTATAATACTTACCAGAACCGTGGCCTGCCCCCCGGACCTATTTGTAGTCCCGGTCTTGCCAGTCTTATTGCTGCTGTTGAGCCCGCTGATACTGAGGCACTTTATTTTGTTGCTCGTGGTGACGGGAGCCATGTCTTTAGCAAAAATCACCAGGATCATCTCGAAGCGGTGCAAAAGTATCAGCGATAACAGGTATTTTTTTGGAATAAATTTCGGACAGGTTAGTTTACTTATAGGTAATGATTGAGCATAACTGGAAATCAACAAAACCTATCAACGTCATTCCGGACAAGCGACCGAGCGCTCAATCGCAAGTGCTATGAATAATTAACACCAAGAAGTAAGAGATTGTTCTTACAATTTGATTGAGTGCTCGGGAGCGCGATCCGGAATCCATCTTGAATTTTAACTTGTTACGGGTTATGAGGTGCGAATTACGGGTTAAAACCTATAACTGGAAACTATAAACTGGAAACTGAGAACTTAAAATGGATTGCGGGTCAAGCCCGGCAATAGCGAACTCGTAAGATTTTGGTGAATCAATCAAGAGGCTCGATATAAAGGTTTTTATTTGATAAGATTATTAGCTTTTATACCACGTAGTAAGTCTTCCCTTTACGGGGGTAGCTCGTTAAAGAGCTTTTCAGGCTGAATAGCTGAAATATGTACAGGAGGCAGAAAAACTATGTCCCAGGAGAGTCAAACTGTAAAAGAAGATTCTAACGTCGAGAAAGACGCGGAGTTAGAAAAAGATTCTGGAAAAGAGAGTGAAGAAATCTTGCAAATAGAAAAGGAAAAGCTCGTTGAATTAGAAGAGGAAGCCGCCGAATTTCGGGAAAAATACTACCGTCGAACGGCAGACCTTGACAACCTGCGTAAGCGATTTCAACGCGAAGAGGAAAAATTTAAAAAATACGCCAATGCTGATCTGCTGTCCGAGCTGCTTGAGGTCATTGACAACTTTGAGCGAGCTCTGGATTCTATTGACTTTGACAATGACGAGGTTGCTCGTGGTATTGAAATGATTTACGATCAGCTAAAGGATTTACTGGATCGATACAATGTCGAACCCATCGAGGCTGAGGGGGAGACTTTTGATCCCGAAAAACACGAAGGTATGATGCGGGAAGATCGTGAGGACCTTGATGAACAGACTGTGCTGGAAGTTTTTCAAAAAGGATATAAGCTTTATGATCGTATTTTACGGCCCGCTTCAGTGAAAGTTGGTGTCCCCGCTGAGACCGGGGAGAAAGCGACCGAAGATACCGAAGAAGGTGAATAGCGTACGGTTTGACACAGCCAGCTGTAGTTTTGAAATCACAATCTGCGAATATTGGTGTTAAATTATCAGAAATATATTGAGTGACAAAAATCTAATTTAATCGGAGGTATCTTACAATGGTTGAAAAAGGAGACAAACAACAGGAAACCGATGTTGAAGGACCAATCATCGGTATTGACCTTGGCACGACCAACAGTGTTGTCGCTATTTTTGAAGGTGGCGATGACAAGGTGATTGAAAATTCAGAAGGTAATCGGACAACGCCTTCGGTCGTGGCCTTTAATGATGACGGCGAGAAGCTGGTTGGCGCTCCAGCGAAACGTCAGTCTGTTACTAACAGCGAGAATACCGTGGCTTCAATAAAACGCCACATGGGCGAAGATTACGAGGTTGAACTGCGCGGTGACACCTATAGTCCCGAGCAGATTAGTGCCTTTATTCTTCAGAAGCTGAAAGAAGAAGCTGAGGATTATCTCGGTCGTGAAGTTAAAAGAGCAGTAATTACTGTTCCCGCTTACTTCAACGACAGTCAGCGCCAGGCAACAAAAGATGCCGGTCAGATCGCCGGCCTCCACGTCGAACGTATTATTAACGAGCCCACGGCCGCTGCTCTTGCTTACGGGCTTAACGATGACCGGGAACAGAATGTCGCCGTCTATGATCTCGGTGGCGGAACTTTTGATATTTCCGTTCTTGATATAGGCGATGGTGTTATCGAGGTCAAAAGTACTCACGGCGATACTAAACTCGGTGGCGATGATTTCGACGATGAAATTATCGATTGGATGGCCGACGAATTCAAAAGCAAACACGGGGTTGATCTTCGGGATGATCCGATGGCTTTGCAGCGTCTTCGCGATGCTGCAGAGGAGGCTAAAGTCGAGCTCTCCTCAGCCAAAAAGACCAATATTAACTTGCCCTATATCACTGCTGACCAGTCCGGCCCCAAGCATCTGGAGCTGGAACTTACCCGAGCTGACTTCGAGCACATGATCCAGGGTTACATAGATAAGACAATTGATATCTGTCGGGAGGTCGTGGGTGAAGCAGACCTTTCAGTTTCCGATATTGACGAAGTTATATTGGTTGGAGGTTCGACCAGGGTTCCTGCAGTGGCTGAAGCTGTGTCGGAATTTTTCAACCGGGAACCCAACAAAACTGTAAACCCCGACGAAGTTGTGGCTCGCGGAGCCGCTATTCAGGCCGGGGTTCTTGGCGGAGATGTCGACGACATTCTCTTGCTTGACGTTACTCCGCTTTCGCTCGGAGTTGAAACACAGGGCGGTGTCTTCCAACCCTTGATCGAGAAGAACACCACTATTCCGGCCAAAAAGTCTGAGATCTTCACTACCGCTGAAAACAATCAAACTCAGGTGGAAATTCATGTTCTCCAGGGTGAACGTGACCTGGCGGCCCATAATAAGTCGCTCGGTCGCTTCCATTTAACCGGGATACCACCGGCACCTCGAGGCACTCCTCAGATTGAGGTGACATTTGATATTGATTCCAACGGTATACTGAACGTCTCAGCCGAAGACAAAGGAACCGGTGAAAAACAGGAAATTGAAATTACCGGTTCTACCAATCTTTCCGAGGATGAGATTGAGCGGATGCAGGAAGAAGCTGAAAAACACGCCGAAGAGGACAAGCGTTTTCGTGAACTTGTTGAGGCCAGAAACCACGCTGATCAGCTTGTCTATCAGACCGAGGAACTGCTTGAGAAACATGGTGATGAGCTTTCTGACGAAGAAAAAGAGGACGTTGAGAAGGCAATCGAGAAGCTGGAGGAGACGGCTGAAGAAGCTGAAGAAGCGGACGAGATTAGAGAAGCCATGGAACAGCTCACCCAGGCCTCCCAGGTTATCAGCCAGAAGCTCTATGAAGAGCAGGCGGTTCAACAGGGGCAGCCTGGACCGGGAGCTGCTGCCGGTCAACCGGGCGCCGGTGCTGCCGGCGGTCAAGGTGCCGGGACCACCGAGGATGTTGAAGAAGCCGATTACGAAGTAGTCGACGAGGAAGAGTAAAGAGGTATCATGACCGACTCCGACGACTACTACGAAATTCTGGGTGTCTCCCGCGACGCTTCCGAGGAGGAAATTAAGAAGGCCTTCAAACAGAGGGCTCTCGATTATCATCCCGATCGCTCGGATGACTCGGAAGCCGAGGAAAAGTTTAAAAAAATCTCTGAGGCTTATGAGGTTCTTAGCGATGCCGAGCAGCGCGCTCGCTACGATCGTTTCGGCAAGGAGGGAGTACAGGGCGCGGCCGCCCGTGGTCGCTCCTATCGCTCAGCCGATATCGGGGATATCTTTGAGGAAATGGGCTTTGGTGATCTCTTTTCTCAATTTTTTGGCGGCGCCGGTCGACGTGGCGGCCGCCGTTCCCGGCGTGGTAGTGACCTTCGTATGCGTCTTGACCTTGACCTCGTGGAGGCTGCTTTTGGCTGTCAGAAAGAAGTAGAATTGAGAAAACGAGAAGAATGTGACGTCTGTGGGGGAAGTGGGGCCAAGGATTCGGCCGACAAGAAAACCTGCCCCGACTGTGAGGGGCGGGGTAAGGTCTCCGCCTCACGTGGTTTCTTCACCCTGACCGAGACCTGTTCACGCTGTAAAGGTCGCGGCCACGTTATTACTGACCCCTGTGATAAATGTAATGGCGCCGGTAGAATCAGGCGCACAAAGACTCTCGAGGTTGATGTGCCGGCCGGCGTTGAAACCGGACATCGGATACGAATAGACGGCGAAGGTGAAGCCGGCGAGGCCGGCCCGGGAAGCCTCTACGTTGAGATTAATGTTAACTCCCACCCGCGCTTTAAGCGCGACGGTGCTGACCTTTATACCCAGATACCTATTAGTTTTGTTCAGGCCGCCCTGGGTGGTGTTGTCGAGGTGCCTCTGCTTGACGAGGATGAGGTTGAAGAACTTGAAATAGACCAGGGGACACAGACCGGTGAGGTTTTCGTTATTAACGGCCGCGGTGCTCATCATCTCAATCGACGTGGGCGCGGAGATCTTCACGTCCAGGTAAAGGTGATCACACCTACAAATCTCAGCGAAGAGGAAAAAGAAGTTTTTGAGGAGCTGGCTGAACTTAGGGGCGAGGAAGTACAGCCCCGTGATCGATCAATTTTTGAAAAAGTACGCGACGCCTTTGTCGGGTAGTAATTTTATCCCCGCTGCAACAAGGAGTGCTTTGTTTGAAAATTTACCTGGATGATTCTCTGCCCGACACAGGTTTCCTCAGGCTTGACGATCCGTTCTGGAGCCATTACCTTGCTAATGTGCGTCGTTTGTCAGCCGGTGAAAAACTGGAAATAGCAGGACCCGAGCGGGTGGCCGAGGCTGAATTGACGGCTCTTGAACCAGCTCTGCAGTTTGAAATTTTGTCAACTCGCCCGGCAAACAAACCCTGCTACTCACTCTGGCTGTTGCAGTCGCTTACCCGTAAGAAAAAAATTGAGGATTCTATCAAGCGAGGTGCCGAGCTTGGGATTACTCACTTCCTGCCCCTGATTTCCGAACACACCGTTCGGCGTCCCAACAATCCCTCTAAACAACGAGATCGCTGGCGTCGCATCGCTCTTGATGCTACCCGGATCACCGGGCGCGACTGGACGCCTGAAATTTTTGAGCCGCTTGAGTTTAAACGTTTCCCCGGGGCTTTTGAAGAAATAGACAAACTTTTCTGGGGAGAACCTACCGGTCAGGCGCCGGAAGTAGCCTTTTCAAAAAGTCCCGCCAACGTGGCTTTTCTGGTTGGACCCGAGGGGGATTTTTCAGAAGAAGAGAAGGAGTTTATCAAGAAAAATGATGCCACGCCTGTTTCACTTGGCGACGCCGTTCTTCGCTCGGGAACCGCCGCCCTTGCCCTGACTACTCTCTGGCTTCATTACACCAACAACCTCGCCTCACAATAACTCACCAAACTTTCCAACTTTCTAACTTTCCCACTCACAACCATTGTTTTAATTTACCGCGGTCCAGCAGGACAATATTCTGACTCTCACACCTCAATGCAGCGATTTCTCGAAGCTGCGTCAGATAACGGGTGATTGTTTCCCTGTTGGTTCCGACAATACTGGCCAGTTGTTCGTGTGTAAGCTGCACTTCAATCTTAACTCCGTCCTCAACTTCGCGGCCAAACTTTTCTGCCAGGCGGAAGAGACAGGTCACCAGCCGTCCGGGAATGTTTAAGAAGGCAAAGTTGAACAGTTCGTTATCGACCTGCAGCAGCCGTTCACTCAACGTATTGAAGAGGTTCAAACCAATCTGGGAGTATTTTTCAAACAGATCGACAAAGGCCTCTTTCGTGAAGGCAAGTAGTCTGGAATCATGAACGGCGGTTGCTGTCCCACTGCGCCCCTGGTTGGCCATGCAGGCCATTTCACCTACAATTTCTCCTTTACTTAATAAGGCCAGGGTTTTTTCCCTTTCACTTAGTGGATCCCGCCGGCTTACTTTTAAAAGCCCGTCCACGATTACATAAAGCTTATCGCCCGGTTCAGCCACATGAAAGAGGACTTCCTCTTCGCTCAGCTCTATTTGATCCGCTACTTCTATTATTTTTTCGTAGGCTTCTTCCGGTAATCCTGCAAAAATATCAAGCTCTTGCAAATGTTTTTCCATCAGCACTACCTCCTGCGGTTAATTAAACCAAAATTGAGTTTTTTCTGCTTTGTCGGCCATTGCTCTGAACTGTCCGGCAAGCTGCCTGAACATATTTTCATAAATTTTAAAGACTGCCTGGGAATGCTCCTTTTTCATTGATTCCAGCGCGTAGAAAGGTATCTTTAGTAGAGTAGTGGTCTCACGGGCTTCAATTGTTGCCTGTCTGGGTTCCCGGCTGAATAATGCAAATTCCCCAAAATATTTCCCCTCTTTTAAAAGTCCGACCTCTCTTTCTCCCTGGCGCATGCTTTTGAGTACGGCAACAGTTCCGTTTATAATCACATATAAGTTCTTGTCTGATTCGTCACCTTCGTTAAAAATAATTTCTTCATTTTTAAAACGCTCGATTTCACTGTTGTCAACAATTACTTCCAGTGCCTCCTCCGAAACGTCGCTAAATATTTCAATCTGTTTTAGTTTTGCAACTATTTTTTTTGACATCATTCAGCCTCCCAGAATTGGTAATGGTAACTGTTTAGCGCCTACTGTCAAATGCCGTTTAGTTTGTCATTACGGGCAAGCGACCATTGAATTTGACATCATTCCGGCCTCCGAGCCGGAATCCACGGTTACGATCTACGATTTCTCTCTTTCAGACTTTTAACTTTTTACCTCCGCCCCTCTCCGAAACCATCTACCCGGGGGCGATCTCATTAATGTAACGTTTCAACAAACGAGTAGTTGCGGACCCCCCAGTAAAATTCCCGGAAAATTACTAAAAAGCTTGCCGCAAGTGGGATTCCGAGTATCATTCCCGGGATACCCGCAAGCTGGCCACCGCCTACCACTACCAAAAATACAAGCAGAGGATGCATCTTCATTCCACGGGAAAACACAAAAGGTTTCAACCATAAGTTATCCAGCACCTGAATTATTAAGAATACAAGGGCAACAAGTGCAGTTGGATAAATTTCTCCAGTTTCTAAAAATTTTATTGCCACGGCCGGTATCGCTCCGGCAATCGGACCGAAGTAAGGAACAATATTTGCCAGCCCCGCAAACAGGCCAATAACTATAGCATAAGGGACTCCAAGGGCAACCAGACCGATTATTGAAAGCACCGCGACGATAAGCGCTTCTATTATCAAGCCGCGCATATATTCTCCCACTTGCTGGTCAATTTTGTAGTATATGTTAAAAAACATTTCAAAAAAAGCGTTAGGTATTTTTTGTACGGCACTGCGGCGCAGTCGCTCACGGTCTCGAACGAGGAAAAAGGCGATAAAAGGAACAATTATCAGGTACTGAATTACGATGTACACGTTTGCTAACATACCGGTCATCTGGCCGAAAAGCCAGGAGTAGAGTTCGTCAATGCGTGCGGTTAGACTGCCTTGAGGAAGAAATGGGATTAAATTTTCCGTTCGCGCGGCGTAATTTCGGGAGAGTTCCATTAAATCACCATCAGCCAGTTGTTCCTGCAGTTCAACAACCTGGTTCCAGGTGGCGGGAGCATAGGCCCAGACCAGCGCTGTAGCAATTAGCAGTATAAACAGGAAGACAGTCAGTGTCGCTGAATTTCTGGAAAAATTTTGACAGACAAGGAAATTAATTGGCGGCACAAACAGGTGGCTTATCAAGTAAGAAAATAGAAACATCAGCACCAGGTGGTAGAGCACCGGTATAAAATAGAGCGCAAGAGCCAGAAAAACGAGAGGCAAGGCGTAGTAGAGGACGGTAATTAACTGTCGGGAAGATAGGGTTAACGCTTTTGCTTGATTCATTCTTCGTTTTTTTCAAGCTGGTTTCGCAGTTTTTTATTTTCCTCTATCAACTCAAAAAAGCGGTCGTTAATATTTTTAAGTCGCGTGCCAACCATGGCGGCCAGGTTGACTAAAATTGTAAATCCAGCCTCCTTGTTCTGGCGGGCGTAGGAGAGGAATTCCTGACGAAAGAGCACCAGCACTTTTGTCGGGATTAGGGCGACGCTGCTGGCGCTGCGCCGGTGTTCCTCGCAGATTGCCAGCTCTCCGAAAAAATCACCGGCTTTCAAACGAGTAATTTCGCGCGGTTCACCGTCCGGCTGTGGTTTATAAATCAGCACTTCGCCCGATTCAATCAGGAACATAGCGCTGGCCGGTTCCCCCTGGTTCACAATGATTTCGTCGTGATCAAAATTACGTTCGTGAAGCAACTCTTGCAAATTTTTTAGTTCTTTTCCCGGCAACCCCTCAAACAGGGGACAATTTTTCAGCACTTCCAGCTGTTTTTCGCTTTCGCTGTCCGGCCCGGAAAATAGTTCTTTACCAATTTTTTTGAGATCCATTCATATCACCATAATTCAGAAGTTATTTCGATGTTAGTGTTGTTACCGGCTCCCAGTCGTCTGCCGGTGGTTCTTCAATCAGCTCCCGGCAGCGATCACTCAACCAGTTCGCCGCAGAATCATCGTCTGGAAGTTTCGTTAGCTCGTTGAGTGCCTCTTCAAATTTTTTCGCCCGGTAACAACTGAGTGCTTTTTCGTAAATTTCAGCTGCCTCTATTTTATCCTTTCCAACCTCATCGCGCCAGCCCAGCCACTGATGTATAGTGACCGGCTCGTCGCGTCCTTTTACCCGGACCCGGTCGATTTCGCGGATAAGTGCCTCCTCCGGCAGTCCTTTTGCAGTTTCACCGCTTAACATGCATTTGGTCCCGTAAACTTTGTTTACTCCCTCAAGTCGCGAACCAAGGTTAACAGCGTCAGCGATAACTGTATAATCGAACAGGTCCTCTGAGCCCATGTTACCGGCTGCAACCCAGCCGGTATTCATTCCAATTCGGATGTCCAGTGGATCATCGGGATTGCGTTCGTTGTAGTTTGCCAGCTCTTTCAACATGTCGTCGGCCGCCCGGCAGGCTCGTGTCTCCTGTTCGGGGGGCTCGACTTCCAGCAGTCCAAACTCGGCCATTAGCTCGTCGCCGATAAATTTATCTATGATTCCCTCGTGTTTGAAGACACAGCGGCTCAACCCGGTCAGCAGTTCATTCAATCTATTTGCGACCTCTGTTGCTTCCAATCCTTCACTCAGGCTTGTAAAGCCGGCGATATCCATGAATAAAACCGTTACTTTGCGTCTTCGAGCCTCAAGCACCAGCCGGTCGGGGTCAGCAAGAATAGTTTCCAGTACCGACTCGGGCAGGTAGTGTTGAAAGGCATCGCGGATAAACTTTTTCTGCTGTTGTTCGTAAAATACGTTATGGGTTGTCAGGCCGCCGTAGACAAGTATGCCGGTCAATAGGGGCAGGGAAAGGTTGATGGTGTAGCCGAAAGAGAAAAGCTGAAACCCTGCCACAAACAGCAGTCCCAGGACGCCGAGCACAGCCAGTAAGCCGAGCAGGGGACTAAAATAAATAGTGATTATTCCAACCAGGAGCCCGACACTAATTACGCTTAATACGGTTTGTTCCGGTCGTTCGGGTTCCAGATAGTCGCCTGTTCTGAGCATCTCGTAGAGGGCGGCGTGTATCCCCATCCCGGGCTGGGCCGGGTCAGTGGGCGTCGCCTGCAGGTCAAATAGCCCGGCCGCTGTTGCACCAATTAGCACCACCCGGTCCTCAAACCACTCCGGTTTATAAACTGGGTCAGCCCCGGTTATTAGTGGCTCTAAGATTGCTTCAACAGGTATGGCGGTATACTCCCGGAATTTACCTCGATAACGTATGGGAACTTTGCCCCGGTGATCGATTGGCAGGCGGTGGTCACCGATTTTCAAGTGACGGCTCTTGTATTCTGCTTCCCGAGTCATCTCGCCGAGATGTCCGGCTATACCCAGCAACGGAACGTAGAGACGGTCTCCTTGCTGTAACTGCGAGCCGACAAACGGTTGGACTCGTCGAGCTATACCGTCCTGGTCGGGGAAAAAATCAATATGGGCGATTTGATTCGCGATTTCAGCCAGTTCCTCGATCGGGACAACCATTGATCCGCGGGCGGCTGCTTTAACATCGCCACTCAACTGCCAGCCATAACGGTTAAGGATTTGTTCGGCTAAAGGGGGCAGCGTATCGACGCCGGGAACGAGCTCTTCGGTTGTCAGGCTGTGAACTACCTGGCCGGCCTCTGCAGTCGCATTGCCCAGCAAAACGTCGTCTGACACTGCAAGATCATTAAAACTGGCCTCAAGTTGCTGGTAAATTTCTTTTGCCCTCTCGGGCTGAGTGGTTTGATAGCGCTGGAGCTGTGCGAGTTGCTGGCGCATTCTATCCATTATTTGTGGGCTAACTTCCAGCGGACTTTTTTCCCAGAATCCAACATCAAATTTGACTGCGCGTGCTTCACTGAGGTGTTGTATTATTGCCCCCCAGACTCGTCGGGGCCAGGGCCAGCGGCCCAGGTTGTCTTCAAAACGGGTGAGCGACTCGTCAGTGATTACGAGCAATACAATTTCGTCGGCTACGTCAGCGCGTTGGACATACCAGCGGTGGCGTAGGTCGATCAGGGGGTATTCTATCCGTTCAATAGTTTCTCCAAAAGTTGTTCCCCGGGCCAGCACCCAGCCCAGTGAAACAGCAATGACTACTGCTGCAATGATTGCCAGGGATATAGAGGTTTTTTTGCTAATGTTGTTCACCCGTTATTATTCCGTCCTTCCCGGTTCAAGATCACCGAGCAAACTGTCTCTTGATTGATTGTATATAAGCCACTGGTTATTGTAAAGACGTAACTCAAAATCAGTTTCACCTCGCCTTTTTTCAACCTCCACGTTCTCTTTCCTCCAGCTCAGATTCCAGTTCGTCTCAACCCGTGCATAGTCCTGTCCTTCGTCATATCGATAAATACGGGAGTGAATGTCCAACCTTATACCATGCCGCCTGCGAAAAACTTCTCTTTGATCAGCTCTTAAGTCCGCTACGGGAATTTCTGCGTCAGGGTGTATCAGATTGGCTATTGCCCGAGAATTTCCCTGGCGGTAAGCTCTCTCCAGTTCGTCCATTAGCTCCTGGCCCGGCCGTTCTGGATACTCGCCGTTCGGTGCGATCAAAGCACATCCGCCCAGCAAAAGTATGACTATCACCAGACCTGGCAATTTATTGAATGTAATAAGTTTCATAGCTGATAAACCCCATTAATTTGATTTTTTAAGTTCTGTATACAACCCGCTGATTTACTAAAAAAATTCATACACTAAAGTTTTGCAGTTTCCTCGTTCTGAGGACCGAGCACTCAATCGAGCATACACCTTCCCACCGTAACAAAATAGTTAAGATGTCTCTTTATCAGCATACAGGGAGCTACCTGCAGGTGTTTTTCGGAATTATAGCCGGTTGCAGGCCATGAGGGCCTGGTTTGCAACCGGCTATACCTCGGAGGTTGCCCGGAGGGCAACCGAGAATGAGAAAAACATTTGCAGGTGGCTCTGGAATAGCGTAAACTCACTCCTTATCACTCTCGATTGAGTGCTCGGGAGAATGAGAAAATAAGATATGGACTATCTTGCCCGCAAAACGCAAAACTTTAGTTAGTCGTACATCTAATTATTTTCACCCAACCATTTTTTTGCTCTGTTACTTTTTTTAACGTATATAACTTTATCACCTCGGCCTTCTGTTTCTAAAGTTTCTTACAGCGGTTGAGCTTGGATTTTCCGGATCGCCTGAAAAATCCACCGCCCCGACGGCACTTATTGTCAGCTCTTCACGGTTGACGTCCCAGTCAGCTATTTCAAATACTGCCGAGTAATTAATTCCTCCGGACTTGAGCCGGCTGGCGAAAAAATCGCCCACGTAGTCGCCTTCAAACTCAGCGGGAGAGATTAGAGTTTCGGGCCGCTCTCGATCTTCGGGCAAAATTTCCGAGTAGTAGCCAGCCGCCGGTATCTCGTCTATTTCAAACCATGATTCAACATCTAACCCGTAAATTCCGTATTCGCCGGCTTCCGCGTCATCAATTAACATTATTATGCTGATGCTCGGGGTATCGCCGTTGGTCGCTTCAAATCCAATCCAGTCCTTGCTGCGCGCACCAAATTCTTGATAATGAATGTTATCTTCCGTCGGCAATCCCGGGTTCACACTAAAAATACCGGTTTTTTCTACTTCTGTGCTGACCCCGATGGTGAATTCTCTTGCCCAGTAGTAGACTCTCATAGTATCCAGTTCGTTGACTGATAAGTCGGTAAATAAAAACTGTCCGTTGTCGGCCCGCGCCAGGTCAAGTTCACTTTCAATTATAACCTGAAAATCAAAGCTGCTCCCCGGGTTTTCTTCCATGAGCCGGTTGATTTCGAACTCATACTCTATTTCGGCTCGCACATCAGCTCCCCGCCGGTCTCCGTGTACTCTTTGAATATCCTCTCGCACTCTCAATCCACGTGCACGCCGGAAAAAACCGCGTATCCAGTCGCGGATAAATTCTTCCTTGTCGTCGGTGCTGACGGAGACTTCTCCCAGTGAATTTAAAATGATGTTTTCAATAATAAAATCATCGTCAAGCAGTTCGCGCAGATCGCTTTCGCTGCGTCTTTCCACGGCTTGTGCAAAAGCGCTCACCTGCTGCCGCCAGAGGTCTTCGAACCGTAGAGGTTCAAAAATTACCTCGCCAATTTTATCAGCCAGCGCCAGTGGTCTTCCAACGGCCTCGTCGGTCCAGGCGACCAGCTCCACAGCGTCCGCAGCCAGCAGCTCAGGACTAACCCTCAAAATCGTTCCGCCCCCGTGTTCGGGAATCTGCCAGCTCATGCCCGCGTCAAGGGAAAAGGCCAGTCCTTCCAGCCCGGCGTCGGACAACTCGATTTCCAGTTCGTTATCCCGCAGGTCTCCCTGGTAGACGTGAAAAGGAAATTCAATATCGTCGATTGAAAATGAAGCAATATATTCTACCTCAATACCGACCTCTCCTTCCGGCAGGTCAGCCGGCCAGGGATATTCGGTCACCTCGTGGACGAGCTTGATTACATATTCTCGCCGTCGTGAGACTCTACCGCTTGTGTCAAGCGCCTGGACGGTCAGCACGTATTCGTCTGCTGTACCTTCGCCGGGGACCGGCGGAGTCCATTCAAACTCCCAGCTTGCCCCCGGAAACAGCGGTTCCCCGGGGTCAAAGATATTTCCGGGGAAGGCGGGGCTTTCGGGATCAATAATTTCCCCCGGCTGGATCGATTCGTCGGGGGAAATATTTTCACCGTTTAACTGAACTCGGATTCCCCTCACATTTTCCTCGGCGCCGTGGGCGCTACCGGTCAGTAGAAAGGAACGCTCCCGGCGATATGCTATCTCGGTTTCTGTCTCCAGGGCTTCCCCGTCCAGCGTGACTTCGTCTATTTCGGGCGGCCGGCGCATACCTTCGCTTCCTTGTGCACGCAGCCGTTCCAGCGCTGCCGCTCGTTCCGCTTCCAGTTCGGTTGGAATTGAGGGTTCAATTTCATCAACACTCAGTCGTGAGCGTTGTCTTTCGCCAACCGAGACCCGGTGTTCGGGTGCGTCGCGATTTCTAAAATCAACTTCGCCATCCAGCACACCGGCTTCAGAGAACTCGCCGGGAACCGCTGTCGCATCAAATGTGGTTCCGCGAACACCCATTACGGCGTTAGGAGTAAAAAAATCCAGCTCAAGTTCCGCCTCTGGCTCTTCGGCGGTGGTAGAGCGAATTTCTCCTCCGGGGGTTTCCATCAATATTTCCCTGATCTCTACTTCTTCTGCAAAAAAGAATAGTCCCCGCGACTCCCTCCGGGCGGTTAACTGGTGTATCTGCAGTTCCGATCCCGGCGCAATTTCCATGTAAGTTAAACCGGGAATTACTATTGTTGCTGTGGAATTCTCGTCGGTGCGCAGCACATCTCCCTCCCTGATGGCGTCACCGACTTCTGGTTTTAGATCCTCTTCGGCCCGTTGCTGGCTTACGTTACCCTCCAGATTATAAATGCTCAAATTAATTTCAGTTGCTCTGGCTCCGGGCGCATAAAATAGTGCCAGGACCATAGAACAGAAGAATATGATAACCAACCAGATTTTAAAAACAACGATATTTTGTCTGATAATTAATGCTCTACTTTTCCAGTTATTCATCAAAATTGACTCCTGAACCTGAGTTCATAAGTATATTCTGAGTAGTCTCTTTGTGAATCGGCTTTATCCCGGTTGTCAAACCATTCAAACCGCAGGGAAAGTATTCGTTCAAAATCTCGATCCAAAAAGTAATCAAAACGGGTTTCAATCTCTTCCTGGACAACGTCACCGCCGCCACCGCCCCGACGATCGTAATCGTAACGGTAGTCAAGACCCAGTCGCGCGTCGCCCCTGCCCAGGGTTGCGTGCTGTTCGATCACGCTGCGCCGGTTGTATATATTTTCGCCTCCGTCTTCTTCACGATCTTTACGGTATTCAATTCCTGTCTCCAGGTTAATGGGTATGCCAAGAAGATGATAATCCCAGAATAGAACTGCCTGGTGGGCCCGGGCCCGTTCCGCTTCACCGTGCTGGTCTTCATAGGTGGAGGCCAGCATTAGGTCGCTCCAGCCCAGGTCGAGGTAAAGTTCAATCTCATTAAGCCGTTCGTCCAGGTCGGCCGATTGGGCCTCGTCCCAGTAACGCTCATTTGCTAGGCTGAAATCGGTCAGCCAGTCTCCCGGAGCGCCGCGATAGTCCAGGCCACCACGTAGAGAGCGCCGGTCACGTTCGTCCCCTTTGGTGACCTCATCAATATCTCGCTGTCCCATGAAGTTGAAACCGAAACGCTCCAGGTTTAAAAACTGTGGGTTGTAATCGAGGTTGGAGCGGTGCAGGATACGGTCCTGTCTGCTGGAGGCTGTGAATGATTCAAATAGCTCGTCCGTCCGCTCGAACCGGTAGCCGGCTCTCAGGGCGTCAGTTGGCGACAGGTTAAGGTTAGCTCTGTAAGCGTGTTTTCCACTATGCTCAGTGTCTCCTTCTTCGACGCGGCTGGAAGCAATTTCTCCCCGGAAACTCAGCATCCCGTCCAGCTCTTCACGTCTGGTTGCCATCGAGATAACCTCGTTTGAGCGGGCCAAATCCTCTATGTCAGCGCTTGATTTGTGGTCCCGCGTGCGCACTATGTTAAGCTTCCATTCGGTCCTGTCACTCTCCAGCCAGTTTACCTGTCCGCCAATGCTTGTGCGGCGGTACTGATCTGAACGGGCCCGGCGGTCCCGTCCCCCAAAAGCACTCAGGGTCAGGTCTTCCCGCAGCCGGTAATTTCCCTTTAAGCCGAGCTGGGTCGTATTCATTGTCAGTGAACTGTAGTTTTCACTGAAATAACCGCCGGTTAGATGCCAGAAGCCATTGCGTTCAGCGGTCAGGTAGAGGTTTTCCACCCGCACCCGGTCGTTTCTCGTCTGAAATCTTCTATCGTCGGTGGCTCGCAGGTATAGCTGGCCATTTAAGGCTATGTTGTCGTCCATTCCCACCATTTTGTTGTAATAAAAATATACGTCGGAGAGATAGTTTACCCCGTCCTCTTTAAAGGAGAGCTCCTCGTTGCCCCGAATGCTGTCGTAATAAACTCGCATGTCGAGTTCGCCGGATAGGGATTCGCGAAAAAAGTTACCGGCCTGAACCGGGGGAGTGAATACAATAGTTCGGCAGGAAATAAGGGCCAGAACAGCCAGAAATACGGCAACTATTTTAAGATAGTTCATAGTCAAAGCCTGTTTCTCGGTACTCGCAGAAAATTTTAATGCTGATACCCAACTACTCAAAGGATAAATCCCGAAAACCGTTTATGCAAGAAAATTTTTATTATATTTAAGAAAAGATAAAAAAATATCTTGCATTCAAAGAACTTAGGAAGTACCCTTGTATCGGTTGGCAGTGGGATTAATTTGGGCTAAATTGGAGCTTATATCATGCATCATACCTTTAAATTTGTCCGTTTTCTATTTCTTATCTTACTGCTTTCACTTTTTCCCCCTTCGTTTTCCCTTAATGCTATGCCTGTCGTAGAAGATGGTCTTTACCTGGGACTAAATTATCCCGGTGTTTCTTTAGGTTATCAAGCTGGCTCTTATGGACTGGAGTTTCGTGGATTTAGCGATCTGGACGGCGATATCCTGGTCTACGGTCTGCGTGGCAGTCACATTTTCCACCGTTTTAGAAACCACCGGCTCTACCTGGGGGCAGAGGTCCTTTATGTGGAACACGAGTCGACGATAACTGAGGGCGACGGTTACATATACGGTGGTTTTGGTGGTTTTCGCTCCTATTTTACACGACGGCTCGCCTTCAACCTTGATCTGGGCCCCTATCGCGTTCATCTTGAAGACGACCCCTCGGGTCTGGATAGTTCCGGTATCCATTACATTCTTAACGCCGGGGTGAGCATCCATTTTTAAATTTATGCTGGATCGCCCCGGAAAAATTATCAATACACTAATGCCGGTTGTAATGCTTGCTATCCCTTTACTTTTCCTCGTTTTCCCTAACGCCGCAGTAGCGACAACCTCCTCAGAGTATGCTTTTAGCTTCGGCCCGATCCGGGCAGTCGAAGAGGAACAGAAGGAATTAGAAGTTAAAGTGCTTGACCACTGGGAAGATTTTCTGGAACAGGAGGCGGGGGATACGGAATTAATCCCGGGCCGGATAATCGATTACTGGGAAAGTCTTCCCGAGGCCGACCAACCGGATGCCCTGGCTGTGGGGAGTGAAACGTCGCCGCCGTCCGGTGATGAAGGTGATACCGAAACTACGGAAGTAGAGCCACCACATTTTGAAGACAATTTGCTCGATAATGCTGACTTTGAGCAGTGGACCGAGGAGGGGCGACCGGAGAGCTGGCAGGGTTCGGAGGATCTTAGCCACAACTGGTGGCCCGACGACGAGGAGGCCTTACTCGGTGATTACTCGGTACGCGTGCACGGTTCGGGAGAACGTATCCTCTACCAGGAAGTAGACCTTGACGGCGAATTTAGTACAGTTGCCGGTAAAATATGGGTGGCCGGTACGGGAAGTGTTGAACTTGGTCTTCAGCTGGGGGATGAGGAGACGCTCTGGAGTTCGCCGTTGGACCTCGATCGGGAAAGCTGGCAGGAAGTTGAAAACGAGGCTACCGGTGCCGGTGAGGTTGAGCAAATTACTTTTAAAATTAGGACTTACAACACGGAAGAAGTGTTTCGAGCTCTCAGGCTCGGTGTCGCCTGGTTGGGGCCCGCAGCCGACGGTACTGAAGATGCTCCCTACTGGATTACCGACTGGTATGACCTTGACGCTATCCGTGATGAGCTGGAAGCGCACTACGTTCTTGTTGAAAATTTGGACCAAAATTCGCCTGGCTACGATGAAATAGCTTCCGCGGACGCAAATGAGGGCGCCGGTTGGGAACCAATCGGAGCGATCGACTTTGAAGAAGAAGATGATGATTATGATACTCCCATATTTACGCCGTTTAACGGTGGTTTTGACGGACAGGATCTGACAATCAGTGGTCTTTCTGTTGATCGTCCAGACTATGTTGGAGCTGGTCTTTTTACTTCCATAGGGGAGAGTGGTCAAGTGGCAAATTTAAATTTAATCGACGTAGACATAACCGGGTATCTCGCTTCGGGGCCTCTGGCGGGGGCCAGCTACGGTGAGGTGGCTAACGTTTATGCAAGCGGTGCCGTTTATAGTGATAGTGTCGCCGGCGGTCTGGTTGGCTCCAATTTTAAACAAGAGGGCGATAGCGGCTTAATAACCAACTCCGCATCCGAAGTGGAAGTTTCCGGCCTGAATGAGATAGGTGGTCTCGTTGGATCAAATGAAGGAGTTATTTTTGAATCTAACGCCACCGGAGATATAATCGGGCATGAGTCGGCAAATTATATTGGAGGTCTGGTCGGGCTAAATGATTATGGAAAAGTCATTAATTCTTTCGCCGAGGGAAGCGTGAATGGCAGCGAGGTGGTTGGTGGGCTCGTCGGTTCGAATAAGTGGGGCTCGATCTATAATTCCTATGCCAGGGGAGAAGTCGATGGCTATGAATGGGTGGGAGGATTGGCCGGCGAAAACACGAGTTTAATTAGCAATTCTTACGCTGAGGGGGATGTTTCTGGTGAACACACTATCGGTGGTCTGGTAGGATTAAGCGAGCAGGAAGGCGAAATTTTTGCTTCTCATGCTGCCGGCAATGTTACTGGGGGGTATGAATTTATTGGTGGACTGGTTGGAAAAAATTGTGAGAGCTTGATTAGCAATGCCTATGCTACCGGGGAGGTTAGTAGTGGTTACGGTGAAGTGGGGGGGCTTGTCGGCGAAAATTCCGGGTTCATTGAAAAGACTTATGCAGTCGGAGCGGTTAGCGCCGAGGAAGAAGGACTGGCCGGTGGACTGATCGGTAGTTCCTTTAACGGAGGAGAAGTAGATGCCAGTTTCTGGGACGTGGAGACTTCTGGAGTCGAGGAGAGTGCCGGGGGAGAAGGTTTGACCACATTTGAGATGCGGTTATTAACCCCCTATGAAGACGCCGGGTTTGATATTGTTCGCACGGATGCGTTCGAAAATGATGGCTATCCATTTTTCAGCGGTGAACCGTCTCCGATCTGGGTTATTCCTGAACCATCGGAAGACGAAGTTTTTACCGGGAAGTTCATGTTCGTTGAAATGAAACTGGAGGATTACACAAATCCGGACGAAAGAAAAATCACTCGAGAATCAGGCGAGATTAATCTTTCTACCGATGGAACTTTTGTTTACGATTCAGTTTACTTAAGTTCTGACGGTTCAGAGGCGCCCGACTCTGATCAGGGCGAATACCGGATTTATCCTGACAATAGGTTAAAAATATTGGACAGTGACCACGAAGTCATGGAAGCAAGAATTTCGTCAGACCGGGAGATGTTTTTGCTTACGCAAACGGACGAAAAAGCGGACGGTGTTGACCATAAGTTTGGCCTTGGTCTCGACGCTTCGCAGCCTTTAATTGACGTTGATGACGTAGAAGGGGATTATGCCGGCTCCGAAATGCTCTTTGAATATTGTCCCGACTACTCCTTTCGAGATCTTAGTTTAAAGGATGAAATTTTGGAATTTGAGCCCCACCAGGACACGGGGCTGTTATTTTCTAACGTCACCGACGAGCTTTTCGCGGACGGCTCTATTGATTCTGGCCCCTACGAGTTAGAATACGAAGTTGATGAACTGTTGAAGGCTTATTACGTTGACCAACCGCAATACGAGGGGGCGACTCGCGAGAAGATGTTTACGCCCGACCGCAACCTTTACCTGGGCGGCTGGGGAGATTATCTAGAAGATAATGAGTTCCTTATCAAGCAGTCGCTTGCTCTTGGAGTAGCAGGCTGTGAAATGACCGAGGTTGATCTGGCCGGTCAATATGAAGTGCATGAGCTCTCAATCTATGGGCTGGAATTCCCCGGAGATTTTTATGACTTTGGCCGCTCTGAATTAATCCGGGGAGAGCTGCAGGTCGATGACGCTGGAAATTTCAACTACGACTATGAAGCCGTGGATAACCAGGGGGACACAACTTTAGAAACATTTGAGCAGAGTTTTGTCCACGATTTTAGCAATCACTTCTACATTGATGGTATGGAGCCCTCCACAGAAATTAACTCCCTGCGTCTGAGCTGTAGCAGCGAAATAATTATCTGGACTCGTGGTTGGTTGGAAGATCCAGATGAAGAATATAATAGTCCTCGTTACCAACTGGGCGTCGGTATCCGCACCGTCGATTAAAGCCGCCACAACTGCCCACCGACTCTCGTCCCTTCGCTCCCGATCTTGTCCTTGATAATTCCTTTCTCCCTCGATTACGAGGACACCAGAGAGTGGGGAAGTTGCCCTTGATTTAATTCCTCTCTCCCTCGATTACGAGGACATCAGAGAGTGGGGAAGTTGCCCTTGATTTAATTCCTCTCTCCCTCGATTACGAGGACATCAGAGAGTGGGGGGAAGTTGATCTTGAACTTGACGTCATTCCGGCCTCCGAGCCGGAATCCATGTTTACGGTCTCCCGATTTCAGGTTTCTTGTCTTAGATTTAAACTCGCAACCCGCAACTACGCTTTCTAACTTTCCCACTTTCTAACTTTCCCGCTTTCTAACTTTCCCGCTTTCCCACTTTCCCGCTTTCCCACTTTCCCACTTCAAGAAGCATATTCTCGCATTTTTTCTATTTCTTCACTTCTGCCGATCACTACTAATTTTTCTCCCGCCTCTATGGTACGATCGTCGTCCATGCTGAGGTGATTGTATTCGTATTTTCCCTCTTTATTAAGCACAGCAACTACGGTAACCTGGAAATGTCTGTCAGGGGCACAGCAGGTCATCGGCTGACCAATTAGTTGTGAATTTTCAGCCACCGCTATTTCCTCGAATCTGATCCCACCGCTCTCGCGCAGCATCTTGTCGAGGAAAGTTACCACGTCCGGACGTATCATCTCGGAAACCATACGTAGTCCGCCGATCCGGTCAGCAAAAATTATCCTATCGGCGCCCGCTTTTTGAAACTTCGAATGAGCCTCTTCACTTACACAACTGGTGGTGATTTGCAGTTTTGGGTTTAATGAACGAGCGGTCAGGGTTATAAGTATATTTTCACGGTCTTCCGGCATAACGCAGAAAATCCCCCGGGCTCTCTCAATTCCGGCTTTTTCTAACACTTTTTCTTTGTCTGGCTCGCCGAATATATGGTAGTAATCCCCTAAGTTTCTCTGCTCAAGCTCTTCGTTGTCGGGACAGACGATTACAAACGTTAGTTTGACGTCAGATAGTTCGTGAGCTATATGCTTAACCGTTTCACCACAGCCGCAGATTATATAGTGGTTTTCCAGCTTGGCGATTTTCTTGTCCATCTTATCCCTCTGCATCATCTCAATAATTGAACCTGCACTAACAATACTTACAATTTTAAAAAAAGCAGTGGAATAGAGGGCAATTCCCCCAATGTTCAGGAAAATTGTAAAAAATTGGCCGGCCTGGGAGAGGTCGTCAACGGCCCCGTATCCAACGGTGGACATCGTTATGACTGTCATGAAAAGAGAGTCGGAGAGGTTCCATCCCTCAATAGTAAAATAACCGAGAGTTCCTATTAAAATGATCCCGCTCAGCAGTAATCCCAGTCTAAAAATTTGCCCCTTTATGTTTATCGGTTTTTCCTGCACGCTATCCCTTCACCTTCAGAAGATTACTGCAAATTGGGACGCAGATCTTTTACTATTGTTCCTTTGGAACCATCTTTATGATGAAAAAGCCTTTCCACACGGCCATCCGGTCTTTTGTAATACTCAGCATTTTTCTCTTTGAAATAAGGGAAGTAACGACCGTCTATATCTTCGTATAACTGGATCTGTTTAAGAACTCTGTCTTCGTCCGCCGGTTGCTCTTTTATATCAAAAGTGTCCCGCGGAGTTTTCACCAGGAAATGGCCCCCCTCGTTATTTTCGTATCCGACAAAAAAATTCTGGAAGTTCTTGTAGTAGCAGTCAGCCGTCGGTCTAAACAGGTCGCCCCCGGTGTTTTTTTCGTAGAATTCATTCTCTTTAATTACGAAAGTTTTGCCCACGTGAGCCATCGGGTGCAGGGTGGTGAAGACGTCGGGGCTGTGGGTCAGAAGCAGCTCCCCCGTCTGGTCCTCAATCTCCCGGTAGTCAGTATGCACCCGGGCCCAGGGGCCCGAGACGTCGTGGATTACCGGCAGATTGTTATCTTTATCGTAAAATTCCATCGCCCTCTTGTAGCGGCGTTGACTCCAGATACGTTCGATATAGTCGTTGATATCTCTATTCTTTAAGACGGTATTTTCCGACGCCGCGCCGGCGTCAGGACTCTCCGCTGGTTCAAGCTTTTCGGTTAGTTCTTTCCACAGCTCCGGATCGTAGCGGGTGTCACTGCTGAAGAATATCCGGTTGCCGTTGAATTCAAACATCATCGCGGTCACAAACAGGCCGTGCCAGGCGGGAGCTTTATAGGGATAAATTTTAAGACCGTTTTCGTGTTCATAGGGAGTGTAAGTTTCCTGATCGTAGAAACATGGGTCGTCAAAAGAGTAGAAGGCCTGCGGTTCAACCCACTCTTTGAGCTCAGGGTCCTTAAAAAGCAGCCGTGGGCGTGCCACGTCTTTCTCCGGGATAATCACCCGCGCCTGCTCCGGCCCCAGAATATTTCCTCTCTGGTCGACAACCTGCCAGTCGTCTTTGTTTTTGGGGTGTTCCGGCTTGACTATCCGGTATTTTGGTTCTGGAGCAATGAGCATCGGTCGGGCAAAATCTTCAAAACTGTAGTTAACTATTCGCCTGGAATCCGGCCCCAATGTTTGCTCCAGGGCCGTTGCCGAACAGTGGCGGTAATCTTCCAAAATCCGGCGGCTGGCTAAGAGGTTTATTGGTTCGTCGGTCGTCCCGGGAAATTTGTTAAATAAACAGATGTCTGTGAACCAGCGCTTGTGGTCCTCGTGGGTGTGGGTTGCTACTATACCGTCGATTCGCTCTAATCCCTGCTCACCAAGCATCTGAAAGACCGGTCCCCCACAGTCGACCAGAAATTCAGCCTCGTCGGCAATAAGGTGATAACCAATACTTTTGCCAAGTCGTGAAAAAGGCCCCGAATCCCCCACGATTCTTATCTCGATCGAATGTTCTTCCATAATATTCTCCTTGTTACTAAATTCGTTGCTCGTTCAGGAGTGATTATTCTTCTTGTTCTGGATATAATTCGTCGAATATGGGGCGTCCTATCAACTCGCCATCGTTTTTTTCCAGTAGTTCGTTAAGTAACAGTCCGATGCGTATATTCAGGTTCTCAAAGCTGTCAATTTCTTCGTCAAGTCTGAGTTCCGAGATGATTTTCCCGGCCACTTCATCTATATACTCAAAACCCTGTAGTTTTTTCCAGTGAGTTTTGGGCATCTCAGAAAAATTGATTGCTGCCCCGTAATTTTTTGCTACTAAGTCAGCCGCCTTATCCCAATCTTTCTTGCGAAACCACTGTTCAATCGATTCGGCTTCAGCTTCTCTTTCCTTGTCGCTAGTTTGCCGAAATATTTCGCGTAACTGATCGCGGGCGTTATGATGCTGATTTTCAGGGATCTCTTGCAGGATAGTATCAATAAAATCATCTCGACACCAGTTCCATCCGGCGTCGAAGGTTTTGCTTGCCGCCGCATCTATCCCTGCCAGCCTGTTCGCTATTACCATTTCGACCCCCTTCAGGCCTCTGCTGCGCAGGGAGGAGGTCAATTTCTGTAGCTCAGATTTCTTCCCGGGTTTTATTAAACCGTAACCGAGCAGGGCCGGATAACCGTTATTTTTGATTCCGATTGGAAGAATTAGCAGCGCTCTTTTCTCCTCGCTTTCCTGTTGATGGGTAATCTCGTGGTCATAAAGGTAAAGGTAACGACAGCGCTCCTCTATATTTTTTTCTTTGAATTCTTTAATCTGGCTGCGAATTTTTGTCCCCAGGTCCCGTTTTAATCCTCGCGTGTAAGCGCCCAGTTGGCCCTGCTCGGATTTGTTTCCCCTGGCGCTTGTTTTGCCTCGATCATATAGCTTTTCAAATTGCTGGCAGGATTTTTTAAGCTTGGTGTATTGGTCAAAAGTAATATCTGTGGTCGTATTAGACAGGGTGAGATACAGTTTTTTTACATTTTCCGCTGCTTCTGTTACGTCAAGCTCAGTTTTGTCTTTTTCTAAATCTTCTGGTTCGAATTCCTCCGGCAGAATCAAGGATAGTTTGTCGAGTAGTTGCATCAGTATTTTCTCTGCCACCGCAGAAGCAATTTTTTCTTTCTCTGGCGCAAATCTTGTTAACCGGTCGCTGGAGGCAGTAACTAATAATGCTTCGATTTCTTCCTCTTTTAGACCAAAAATATTTGCCACCCGGTCTATTTTGTGGTCGAATTTAAATTCCTTTTTGTTAACTGCCTGTAGATTGTTGTCTAACACAAAGTAGAGAAGTAGTGACGATGCGTTTTCAATCAAATCGGCTTTATGCTGGGCTTCGGTCAGTTTCTTAGTTGTTCCCCGCAGGCGCTGGCACAATACCTGAAGTATACGCTGCCGGAATTCCTGGCTCTTCTCCAGCAACTGGTCAAATTGCTTCTGATCGAATTTAAGACAGGCTACCTCCGAGTGAGCTTTGGCCGCCGCTGAACGTTTTGCTCCCTCTTCTACCAGGGCCATTTCACCCAACACTTCGCCCGGTCCGACGGTGGCTACCACGACTTCCTCGCCGTCTATTTCTTTGATTATATTGATCAGACCTTTACCGATTATGTAAAAATCATTGCCCACATCTCCTTCCTGGAACAGAACAGTCTCCGGCTTATATTTTTCGATATAGTCGGGAAATTTTTTAAACAAGGCTTTATCCATACTGATTACCCCGTTTTTTCGGATAGTTTTCTGTTAGTTTCACGGAGTCTCTGGGAGAGCGTCCGCGCCTGGACGAATAGAAACCTGAAACTGGCCTGGCTCTGTTTTCTTAAAAGTCCCACAAAACCCTCTTTAGAAAAGAACAGAAGTCGACCCCCCTCTTTGCAGATTACGTTTGCAGAACGGTCTTTATTATCAATCAGCGACATTTCACCAAAATAATCTCCTGCTCCAAATTCGGCGAGCATATCTTCACTGTCGTCTATAAATACCTCGTGTTTGCCAGTATCTACCATGTAGAGCCCATCCCCTGTATCACCGGCTTCAATTACAGTTTCACCTGCTTCGCAGTTTTTAAATTCGCACTCGGTCGCTATTTCCACCAGATCTATTCCCCGGCAGAATTCAAAGAGCTCAACGCTGTTCAATACTTCAATTTTTTCCTTTAGCTCCGGCGAAAGCTTCCCCAACCTGTATTTTAAATATCGGCTTGTTTTTTTAAACCAGTTGCCCGGTTTCATCGACATCAAACCTCATAACCTGAGATAAAAAATCTGTATCGCAAACATTAGTAGCTCCCACATTATATAAATTACTGTGGACATCAGAAAGAGATAGAACAAAATTTGTCCGGTTTTTAAGATTGACGGCAGGAGACCGGTAACAAAACTGCCGCCTGCTGGCCCCGATAAATTGTCTTTACAGAATTTTTGTAGCCGGCTCATGAAAGTGGCGTCTGTTGTGTATATGAATATGGCACTCTCATAACCCTTTTCCAGGGCCGGATAGACATCGGACGTCTTTTGGTCATTAAAATAATCCTTGAGCTGCTCAAGCTTTCTTTCGGGTCCTTCATACAGGACCCTTGTTTTTCCAACTTGAGCTTCACGCCGAATTGTATATTTTTTTGTCTTCAAAGTAAAATCTCCCACTCAAGATTTAGGCCGAATTATGCACGGAAACTTCATTTTCGAACATAATTCGCCTCTACGAAGTAGCACTCAAGCTTTATTTGGCAAATAAAGCAAATTAAAATAAGCATGCCAATTTTACAGGGTGTTTTTCCTTCCGCATGGCAACAGCTTGAGTGCTCGGTTAACCGCGCCTTCAATCGAGATGATTAATTATTGTGTATAGCATTGAAACCAATGTTTTAAAGCCGTATAATGGTTTTGAATCAAAATTCCG
>PWHN01000019.1 GCA_003554945.1 bacterium | reverse complement strand
GCCATCATCGCAAGAAAACTGACCGTTATTCGCCATTTCAGTTTGATCCAGTAAGCCAGCAAAATACCGGATATGATCACGATAATTCCGGACGCGCCGCCGATCCAACCGTGTGCCTTCCACAGAATCAGGCTCCAGAATACACTGAGGTTCTGCGTCCCGTAGAACCCGACCTGTTCAACCAGTTCCGTAGTCCCGGCCAACCCCTCCCGGGTGTAAAGGGCGTATTGCAAATGGGAAGGGTAGAAAAGCTGGCCGGTGACCAGTGAATCAGGGAGTATCCAGAGGGCGGTCAACGTCAGCAACACCAGTGCCTTGGCCCCTGCCGCCGGGTTGATGATCTTTCGCCCAAAGAGTCTTTCCTGACCCCATTTGAAACCTACCATAGTGAGGCCTGAGATGAATGCTGTGACATAATAAGGGGAGAGCTCCCCGACATAAAGCCCCACTATGAGGCCGGCAACCAGTGGAGAATAGGGAGAGTCCTATGTACTTTCGCCCAATGCCTAGGGAGACGTAAGATCAATGGCCTGTAAGATGCAATGACATATCAGGGCAGTGACAACCGCGACCAGGATGTTATAGGTGGCCTGGGTGCCCATCGGCAGAACTGCAGCCGCCGCCGGAAGCAACATTGCCACCAGAGTCCGTATCATCACCTGGTCGTCGGTCAGCTGCGAGTGAGGTGCTCTCCTGACGTCCTCCATCACCTGCCTCCGCCGAAATAACTCCATCTATGCATACCTCCCGAGATCAGGTTGCAAGTGACTCCCTCTATTCCGGAAGTGTCTACTCCCTGTATCTGCCCCGGTTCAGCGCATCCCGAACTGCCGAGGCCAGCTTCCCTGACCGGATGGTAGCGGCAGAGAATGCGTCAACCTCCTGGATTTCGATAGCATCGAGCGCAGATCCACTCGGGGTACCCTCCATGTGGGAAAGCCTCTCCTCGATTTCGTCTACTCCTTGAGCTCCAATCAAGTACTCTAGTGACTCGACGTACTGTCCCGCAATTCCCTCAATCTGGACAGGATCTATCGGGTAGTCGCCCGGCACATCCGGATCGTCTTCATACACTATGCCGTCATATTGCTGATGCCTGAGACGTACTTCGGTAATTTCTTCGTTCTCAATGCTGATCTGCACACTGACCTGATGCTCCCTATCGTCAAAATGTCCCCGATAGTCTCCATCCCCCAGGTCCCACACTTGACCTGCCATCTCGCCCGCGGGTTGACCCGCTCCCGTCAATACCACCACGAGAGCCGCAATGGCAACTACAACAGCGGCGATGGAAGCTGCTAGTGATACCCTTTGTGCGTGCATTAACTTGTACCCCTTTCACAAATAAACTTCTGTGCATCATGCATCGGTGTGGCCCGTCTTCCATTTCAGAGAACAGTCGGCTCAAAGATAGGCAACCAAATTTAGTATCACCATCCTCCGCTCCCCCGGTAAGCATACAGGGACTGTTCCTTCGGAATTTCGTTCACGACATAACATGCATGGCCCTAAGAAACCCGGCAGAGTATTTCCCATTCCTCTGTCCAGTGCATCCCACAGGCTCTCGACAGCACATGCCTGTCTTGCAAGAATCAGATTCTCACGTCTGTGCTCCAACCGCGTGCACGAATCCGATGACCTTGCGGAACTATTATAGTAATCCGTGATAGGCGATGTAAAGATAACCGCTAATTTCCCTTTCCGTGCTTCGCCTGCGGTGCCCAGGCGAAGTAGAGTATCAGTACGTGGTGTAAATTCGGTTTCTTGAGGAAGCTGGGATCAGGGAAGCACACTCGGTTGGGTGGAAGCTAGCTGGGGACGTGGTTCCAGCAGGGTGCAGCCGCTCACGCACGCTGGAGACACGGCTGGGAGAAATGCCGCTGGAGATTCCCAAGCTGCGGCGGGGCACCTATTATCCGGAATGGCTCCTGGAACGCCGTCTGCCGGCGGAGAGAGTCTGGTCGGATTGGTCATGGAGGCATACGTCAACGGCGTCTCCACGCGCAAGATGCTCCGTGTAGTGCAGGAGTTGGGGTTGGAGGGCATGGATAAATCGAAGGTGTCGCGGATCAATAAGGAGCTGGATGAACGGGTAGGAAAGTTTCTACAGCGTCCCCTGGAGGACTCGTATCCCTTGACGCCACCTTCCCGAAGGTCAGAGAGGACGGGCAGGTTCAGAGCACCGCTCTGGTGATGTCAACGGCCATGGGTGATGTCAACGGCCATGGGAGTGAACTGGGCATATCCATTGGTTCTTCGGAGAGTGAGGCCGCCTGGAAACACTTCCTGAGGGACCTGGTGGATAGGGGACTCTCCGGAGTGCAGCTGGTAATCAGCGATGCCCACAGCGGACTGAGAAACGCCATACGACAGATCCTGACGGGTACAGCATGGCAGAAGATGCCAGACCCACTTCATGCGGGATATCAAAGAGCACGTGCCCGCCTCGGAGGAAAAGGAAACGATGAACATGATCCGCTCGATCTTCGAGCAGCCATCCGCAGAGCACGCCAGATCGCAGATGGGTCAAGTTCTGGACTGCCTACAGCGGAAATATCCCAGAGCCGCGGATATTCTGGAGGAAGCAGCAGAGGATCTCCTCGCTTACACGGCGTTTCCGAAGAAACACTGGCGGCGCATATGGTCTACGAACCCGCTGGAGCGGCTCAACCGCGAGATCAAGCGGCTCTTCAACGTGGTGAGTATCTTCCCCCATCGCGAGGCGGTGATCCGCCTGGGCGGAGCGCTATTGACGGAGCAACACAAGGAGTGGGTTGCCGGCAGACGATATTTCGACGAACAGTCCATGGCGCAACTGTGCAAACAGGACAGCATGACGGAAGAATCAGAATATAAGGTGGCCAACTGACGTGAGGCAAACACTCTCTATAGGAGAGTAACTCTTACACCATTTGCTGAGACTTGGCCACCAGATAGGTTCTTTTCAGGGAGGTGGGATCTTTCAGGTCGGGCAGATAGGGTCCGTATTTGACGTCGGATTGCCACAGATCATTGGGGGCTCCGGCCTCGAAACGCCGGTAGGGGATCCCGGGGTCCTCTTCCTCCTTGTCTT
>PWHN01000101.1 GCA_003554945.1 bacterium | reverse complement strand
TGGCAACAGCTTGAGTGCTCGGTTAACCGCGCCTTCAATCGAGATGATTAATTATTGTGTATAGCATTGAAACCAATGTTTTAAAGCCGTATAATGGTTTTGAATCAAAATTCCGGCTTCGCTTGAATGCGCCCCTACGGGCGAATAATTCACGACAGTTGTGCTGTCGGGAATTATCCGGGTTAGACCACAAAAAACGCTGCTAATATTCTGGAATCCAGCTTGAACTTTAAACGGTTATCTTTCAAACCCGTTAAAAATGGATTGCGGGTCAAGCCCGCAATGACGATCTTTAGGTCAAGCCCGCTCTTGAATTTGACGTCATTCCGGCCTCCGAGCCGGAATCCATCTTGAACTTGACCTTGATTTTCGGTCTTGCGCCTTTTCGCCCCATCGCCCCATCGAGCACTCCCCCTCCGAGCCAGAATCCATCTGAAGTTCAGTATTCAGTAATCGGTGATCGGTATTCGGTTGCTTCAACACCAACTTTCGACACCGGAACTTACAATCTGTAAGCTGTGATCAGTGGCTGACGTTTGATCTTGAAGTTACTGATTACCGATTACCGGTCTTGTCTCCCCATGATTCCCCGAACTTGACTTTACCGCATCTCCTACTCACGAATTCCCCACTCTCCCACAACAGACCATTTTACCGATTATATTTTGAAAAGCAAAGATAAATTTTTTCACATTAATCAATGTGAAAAATTTTACATTGCAATTATTAACACTACCCCCTATACTGTTATCAGTGGGTATAGGGATGAGATATTTTTGGCTCCGTAGAAAATTCTGTTTTTTACCTTGAGTCTTTAACATAGAGTTTTGGTCGATGATTTTTGAAAAGATCTTTTTTAAGTAGCAAACGTCATAAGCTTTCGTTGGATGGGAGCTTGATTATTTTTATGTATTTTTTCAGGCTTGAGAAATTGTTTCTCACCTGTGCTGTGCTATCCGTATTTATCTATTTACTCTCCGCCTGCGCCCCCATAGTAGACTCACCTGACGACCGTCAACTTCGTGATCAAGTAAATCAACTGACATTTGAATTAGAAAGAGCTTTTGGATCCGAAAACACCTCCGGTGTGATGAGAAACATACATGACGACTATAGCCCCTCGAGAAGCGAGTTGCGCAGTGACCTGCGTGTTGTTTTTCGTCGATATAACCTCCATGACCTGGATTTTCATACGCTTGATTTTTCTCGCGCCAACGACGAGGTTAACCTGGAGCTGGAGTGGAACCTGCGCTGGCGTGATACCGAAGACGGCGAGACGGAACGCCGTCGAGGCCGAACGACTTTCCGTTTGCGCCCGGGCGAAGACGATACGCTGCAGATAATAAGCCAGCGAGGCGACCGGCTTTTAGGGGAGAAGGATCCGGGGGAGGTTCGTCACCGTGAATAAGTCGCCGGCTGCAAGAACGAAGTCCCACGGGGGAGACAAGTCCGAGGTTAATTCGCCTTCTAATTCCTCCCCCCTGGAGGGGGAGGTTAGGTGGGGGGGAGAAGTTACGATTTTCTGCCTAATCTGTCTGTTTACGCTATTTCTCACCACCCCCGTCACGGCTGGCGTATGGAGAGAGTCAATCAGCGGTGATTTAGAGTTCAGAGCTTACTACGACCGTATCACAGGCAACGAGGACCTCTCCTACAAGACCGATGGTGCCAACTATCTGACCGATCTTTATTTCTATTTTCAACCGTCCCGGGAAGAGACCAATGGTATTCACTACCGGGGAATGTTTTATCTGCAGGGAACCGACGACCCTCAGTATCAGACCCGCGGTGACAACTGGCGCGTCCAGAACGTCTATCTTACCGCCACCAGTCCCGGCGAGTGGGAACTGACCGGTGGACACTTCAGCAGCCGCTACACCCAGTATACGATGAATTCAACTTTGCTCGGTCTGGACGGCTGGCTGCATGCGACCGATAATTTCCGTTTAAAAACGTTTGCCGGTCGTCAGCGTCGTGCCCGCAGCAACGAACAGTATGCCCGATATGCAGGCGGAGTACGTGGTGAACTGGAACCATTTGCAAACCACGAGCTGGGATTGAATTACATACATACGCAGGACCATACTGGCTCTTTAAGCGGTGCCGACCTGGACGGTGTCGGTGATACGATCGATAATACTGTTTATTCCCTCGATTACGAGGGCAGCTTTTTTGACCGCAAACTGCGTCTGGACGGTGAAATTGCCACCAGTGAGGGTGAACTGGATTCAGACACTGACTATGACAATGAGCTGGCCCGGCGGATACGGGGCCGGGTTAGACCTTTTACGGGGACTCAGTTTACTGCCCGTTATGAAAAAGTTGATCCTGATTTTGAAACTGAACAGGGGTTTGCAAACACCGATCGTCGCCGCCGTGAATTTAGATTCGACCAGCGGTTGACGGACCGCTGGGATCTGAATGCCGAATATTCAAACTGGGAGAATATAGACTCCGATGTTGATCAGCGCGATGTGACAAATTGGTTGGTTTTCACCTCTTATCAATCAGAAATCGACTATTTTGGCACACAACAGTGGGACCTCTCGTTTGAACGTGATAAGGACAGCGGAGACAACGAGGCGGACGAGAAAGTCTGGGAGTTCGGGTTGGACAATCTTTTTACGCCTGCTCACCGGGTTAATATTCGTTATTTCCGTGAAGAAGAGGAAGATGAAGAAGATAATGAGACGGACATTAGCATCTTGAGATTGGGTTATTCAGGAGATTTTCAGCCCTACGAGCTGCCCTTGAATTATGACTTAAGCACTGAATACCGCGAAGATGATATTGAAGATGGCACCGATCGCCGCTGGCGTCTTGAAAATGATTTTACCGTTCAGCGGACGGACGACGAGACTTTCTCTTTTTATCATCATTATCAGACTGATAAAGACGCTGAATATGATGATATTGTCCGACACTCCTATGGAGCAGATTACACCTATGTGCTCTGCCCAGAATTTGGCAACAGGATTACACTTGGTTACGAGGAGACCGACACGACTGACAAGGAAGATTCTGATCGTGACTACCGCGAGCAGACGTTTGAACTAAACGTAGAGGCGTCATTTTAATTGTATGGCGCTTCGTTTGTTGGACGTGGACCTATCAAAATAGATTTTATTTCGTAATTTCAGGCAAGCCCCGTTGGTTCTCAAGAACCGGCGGGGCGCGACCCGGAATCCATCTTGAATTACTTGTCATTCCGGCCCCCGAGCCGGAATCCATCTTGAAATATTTACGGTTATTGTTCAAGACCGTAAAAATCGATTGCGGGACGGGCCCCGAAGTCACGCTTGGGACGTCAGTCAAGAACTGATAAGTTTTTTGGAAGGTTGGTATTTAGAAGATTTATGAAGCTAAAACATCTGCTTTTTTATGTCCTTGCTTTTAGCTGGTTACTCGCGGCAGTCATTTACCCCGCAGTGGCCGTTGAAACTCCGGAGGATGCTCTTGGAGAACTGCGTCAGCAGCTTGAGGAACCGGAGGTAGCGCTGGAAGTTCTGGAGGTAGAGGAGGGGGTCAAGGTAACAACAGAAGAAGATACAAAACCGCGTCAACTTGAGGAAGGCGAGGAGCTTCAACCGGGGGCGCGGATCGAGGCTATCGATGGTGAAGTGAGCTTAAACATCCCGGGAATAACTCACATGGAGCTGGCAATGGGCAGTCAGATGGAAGTCAATGAGCTCGAGAGTTACAGGACCGAGGATGCGGTGACTGAAAACGAGATTGATCTTGAAATGTATCAGGGCGAAATTAACTCCCGCCACCGCGGTGACGAGGAGATGGAGACAGAAATTGAAATTAACACCCCTAACTCTGTAGCCGGAGTCCGCGGCACGGTATTTCAGTGTGATATTGACGAAAGTACTTCCTGCTCGGTGCTCTCCGGTTCGCTTGAGTTTGCCAGCCGTGCTGCACCTGAGCGCTCGCAAATCATCGAAGCCCGTCAGCGCAGTTCAATGCGTCCGGGTGAAGAAGCTCCCGACGAACCGGAAGAAATAGATGAAGAAAGTGAGCGCCGGCTTTCCGAATATCGGGACAGGGCTCAGTTTCCCCCCGCTGTTGATGAATTGCAGCTGGAAGGGGAAAAGATGGAACAGACGGGTGAGGGCGTATTTCGCATAAGCAAAGAATACAGAGAAGAGGAGCTCCTGACGCTGAGCGGAACTGCCGAAGCTCGTGAAGATGAAGCGGAGCTTGAAGAAGTTGAAGTCCAGGTCGGGGATGAACAGTTGTCGGTCGAGGGGTTGGAAGAGTGGTCGGCAGAACTTGAGGCTGAACCTCCGGAAGTTGGTGAAGAAAAGCGAGTTAACGGCCGGGTAAGAGCTCATGATTCGCTGGGTAACAGCTCGCGTGCCTATCCCTTCCAGGTTGAGCTTGATCATCCCGAACCCGAGGGTGTGATTCCTCCTGGTCTTGATGAAGGTGATGTTCCGGTAGAAATTACTGAGATTGGCGGGATCTCTTATGATGAGATTAGCTTTCCCTTTCAACTCTCGGGCGACCAGTTTGAGGAAGAGGAAATAGTCATTAGCGGCCGCGCTAAGGCAGACGAGGCGGTTGAAGGAGTGGCCTACCGGCAGGCGGGAGAAGAGAATTGGACGGCGGCTGAGGGAACGGAAGACTGGAATTTTAACCTGCCGGCCGACGAGGACGCGGACTTTGAGCTTGAAATAGTTGCCTGGACTTCCACAGAAATAGGGGGCCCCGTCTCTGTTGGCCCGATTGAATACATTGTTGAACCATCCTTTCCTCCGTTTGATTTTAGGGAAGGAGACGTGGAGGTAGAAGTTGAAATGTTGGCCGGACGTAGTTATGACGACCTTGATTTTCCCTACCATACCTACCAGGGTGACCTGGAAGGTGGTCAGCTTCTGCTTGAGGGGGTAGCGGAGGCGCCGCCCGACATAGCCGGTGTCGCCTATCGTTATGACGGCGGTGACTGGCAGTCAGCGGGAGAAGACGAAAACTGGCGAATTGAGCTGCCTGCAGACGGTGAAGTAACTTACGATAGGCTGGAACTGGTTGCCTGGAGCGAGGCGGGAGAGATTGGTGATATCTATGAGCCGGATGAGATTGTTCACGAAAACATTACTTTCAACACGCTGCTGCGCCGTCAGATGGAGGAGATGTTTGACGAAATTGAAAACGAGAACCGGCGCCAGGTGACAGAATACTGGTATGACGATTTTTACTACCGCGACTCCCGGAGCGGCCGCGAGAAGGATTATTACGACTTCCGCAGTTTTCTACGTGGTTTTTTCAGGGATGCTCGTGATCTGAGTGTCTTCTATGATGTCGACCAGCTTATCTCCAGCCATACGGGCGGTGAAGTGAATTACTCGCTTGAGTGGCGTGGTGTGGATAATAACGCCAACCGGCCCTTTGTCATGGTCGCTTCTGATGTTGAAAATAGTTACGTCCGGGCGGAGGACGGTCAGTTTAAACTGCAGTCAATGCAGGATTTTCCCCTGCACATGTATGTCTTCAATCGCGAGGATATTTTAATTGATGACCTGGGGAGTATATCAATAGAGGATTTCCGCACCTACAATGATACGGCTGCCGGTGATATCATCGCTGAAACCTTTGACCCGGCAATGATTGTAAATAAGCTGGCAATTGGTGGTGAGGTGGAAGATGGCGGTATTAAGCGTTTAACTGCTTCTGATTTCTCAGACGTGAGTTCGATATCATCCGGTTTAAATAGGTATGACGATGAAGTGGGGATTGAGGTGGGCGAGATGTTTGGTGTTAATATTGTCAAAGAGTGGGGAGAACAGCTAACTGCTCTGATAGAGATAGTCGATGTTAGTCCGTCCTATGTACAGGTGCGCGTTATCTCTGCCCGTGACCTGGTAGACGGTCTCGATCGTCCAGTCTTTCGCTACCGGGGGGTTGATCCTTTTTGAATAAATCACGTCATTCCGAGCAAACAACTGCTGAGGCTTCAATTCCCAGCCGCCGTCATTCCGGGCAAACGACCGCAGGGAGTGCGACCCGGAATCCATGGTTTAGGTCCGTAAACGGTAATAGAAAGCAGGGGGCGCTGCAAAATTCCGCTCTCCCGAGGGTAGCGACTGGTTTGATTTATGGTCTTGACTTTGGTTCTGCCCCCGGCGCCCCGCTCCCTGCCCCCCGCTCCTTGTTAATACCGACTACCGAATCCCGAAAAACAGCGGGGCGGGGAGTATTCATACTGTTACTGGCAGTCCTACTGGCAGCCACCTTGACGCTGTTTCCGGCTGTCGGTCAAGCTGAAGAGTCTTCTGGTGTGGCCCTGGACAGCTTTGGTTTAGATGAGTGGTCCGCGGAATCGGAAAATCCCACCACTTATCCACAGCGAGACCGCCGCTTGCTGATTGGTGTTACCTACCCGGGAGTTACGGTTGGCTACCAGGGGGAACGCTTTGGTGCTGAAATGCGTGGTTTTGCCAGCGGTGACGTCGTTCTTTACGGTCCGCGGTTCACACACTATCCCTTCGCCTATGAAGGTGGAAACATATACTGGGGTGCCGATATCTTTTACATCAGCGAGTTCGAGGGAGATTTAACCGAAGGAGACGGCTGGATGGCCGGCGGTTTTTTCGGTTTGCAGCACTACTTTGGCCGCCGCTTCTCTTTCAATATAGACACGGGACCCTACTACATTGAGCTGGAGGACGATTTATCCGGCGGAGCCGTTGAAGCAGATGATTGGAAATTTATCATGAACGCAAGCGTAAATTTCCATTTTTAACGCTATTGAAGTTACTTTGCACCTTAGCGCCTTTGCGTTTAATCTATGTTCAGCCGTGTTAATCCGTGTCCCAAAACTTTGCGTCTTTGCGTTTGCAAGTTTTTAAGATAAACACCTGGAGGCAAACATGAAAAAACTTTATGCTGTTTCGGCTATCTTAATATTTATACTTCTCGCCGGTTCTTTAGCCTATCCGGTGTACAATATCAGTCGCGCCGACGAGCTGATAGAACAATCGGGAGAGGAACTTGCCGGAATATATTTCGGCCCTGTCGACGCCGTTGAAGATGTAGTCGATGATCTTGACAAAGAGGCCAACGAACACTGGCATGGTGTCTGGGATAATTATGAATGTGAATGGGATCCTGATGAGGAGCCTGATTGTGAAGATGGTGATCCTGAATTCCCACAAATGGTAGTTGATTACTGGCTCGATAATCCTGATGCAGCTCCTGAAGACCCTTACGATGAATCCTCCGATCAAGAAGAAGCAACTCAGGCGCGCGAGGACGTCGACTCACACGACACTGTCTGGGAGTATGAAGCCGACGCGGCTGTCACTGCTTCTCCCGTCATGATTAATGGAGTCACCATCACCGCCAGCCGGGACGGTGTCCTCCACGCTGTCGACGAGGAGGGCAAGAAAATAGATACGCTGGATATAGGAACACCGGTCACTTCCTCGCCGGTTGTCGGGCCGGATGACCGGGTATACGTCGGTAGTTTTAACGGAAAAGTATACGCGCTGGATACCGATGGTGAAGAATTTACCCAGGATTGGACTTTTGAAACCGACGGCATGATCACTTCCTCACCCGCAGTCGATTCTGATGGCATCGTCTATGTCGGTTCTACCGACGGCAGTCTTTATGCTATCGATGGTGAAAACGGCGATGAGCTGTGGGAGTATGAAACCGACGGCAGGATAACTTCTTCGCCCGCAATAGACGGGCAAAATGTTTATTTTGGTAGCTGGGACAACCACCTGTATGCAATCAGTGCGGGGGAAGACGGTGGGGAATACCAGTGGAGTTTTTCGGCGGAGGGCGAGATTAAATCCTCGCCGGCTTTTGCTGATATTGATGAATTAGTGTTTGGTTGTGAAGAGGGATATGCTTACGCGGTAGAGCCGTTAAACGGTGAGTTGATAGCTGATAAACAAGTCGGCGGAGCTCTAACTTCTTCTTTTGTATTTGGAGAAGGGGCCGCTTACGTTGGCTCCTGGGACGGTAACTTGTATGCGCTTGAAAAAGACGATGACGACAATATAGAGGTAAAATGGAGCTTTGAAACTGGCGAGCAGATAACTGCTACACCTACCGTAGATTCGGAAGAAAACGTCTATGTTGGTTCCGCCGACGGTAATTTATACGGTGTGAATTCTGAGGGAGAAGCATTGGGGAAAATAGAAACCGGACGTGCGATAGCTTCTTCGCTGAATATTTCCGATACCCTCGGCGCTTTTGGCTCCGGCGACGGTAATTTATACGGGATAGAGACAGCCGCACCTGGACTGCAAGAACAGAATAGTCTCTGGCCCAAGTTTGGCCGGGATACGAGAAATACCGGTCAAATTGAATATGAAGTGGCCCCTGTGGAATTGAACTGGCAGACAATAGAAGAAGATACAATGTCACTTTCAATTGATGTAGATACAGGAGCAGAGGAGACTATAAACTGGATCGTCTACAACGCGGACGGTACTGATTACACTATCTACGAAAATACAAATACAATTGACCATGATTTTGAAGGCGAAGCCGACACCAAGGACTTCACGGTGCAGATCAATCAGCCTGAAGCGGTTATTTCACTGGAATGGTCTGATAATTCGCTCACCGCTGATATACCTTCTGAGCTTGGATTCTTAGAGAATCTGCAAAGAATCTGGCTTGATGGAAATGAATTCTATGGAGAAATTCCTGGTACTCTGGGAAATCTTGCAGAATTAGAGGAATTAGATTTAGGCTTAAATGAATTGTCAGGAGAGATCCCAGGGGAACTGGGGGATTTAATGAACCTGCAGCAGTTGGGACTGTGGGGCAACGACCTGAGCGGATATGAGGACGGCGCGTTTGCCGGGTTCACCACAGCACTGGAAGAAGGCGATACTCCACAAATTGATGTCAGCTCTAATCAGCTTGAGCAAGAAGACATCGACAACATGCTGGCTGATCTTAGAATTGCCGCAGACAATGAGAATATTGAAAACATTGGCGTGGATCTAACTGATAATGCCGCCCCGAGTGCCGCTGGCGAAGACGATGCAGATTGGTTAGAAGCTGAACGTGGCTGGACGGTCAATCACGATGAATGAAAAAATCTCCAAAGTGGACTGAAATACCAACAACATTCCTGACGGCGAATATACCATTGAAGTAGAAATCGAAGACGATGAGGCAAACACGGCCCAGGACGAAATTGATGTAACCGTCGACAACGAAACCTCTCGCGGCTTCCAATATCAGGGAGAATAACTTTCTCTTTTCATTTTAGTTTCTGTTTTCCTATAAATTTCCGTACAATCAAGCCGGTATTTTCAAACATGGAGATATCATATATTACTGGCCTCTCAATACGTCAAAATACTTTGACGTAGTTAGTGATGCTTTTAGTGTCAGACCTATCGATTCGCAATTTTTTTCTTAAAATTTCAAACGAGCAAATGTTCCTGGATACTGGAAGGAAAGACAGTAATTTAAAAATTGTTAGGGATATGTGATTGTCGTATTTATGGATTGAAGATTAGTAAAGCATTTATTATTATTTGGGCAGGTGTTAAACTTTAAACAAGTCATAAGAGTTTGAGGCTGGGGGTAAACTTAATAACGGGAGTTAATTTATGAAATCATACTACCAGGGATTTGTGGTAGTGTTACTGGCAATTGTACTCAGTGGGTGTGCGGGCGTTTATGCGCCCGAGCTGGCCGAAGAGGAGAGTATCCAGAGCTACCAGAACGCAAGCAAGGCCATTGAGAGGGCACAAGAATTACAAGCAGACCAGCAGGCGAAAGAAAAATTTGAGCAGGCCAAATCGTTGTTCGAAGAAGCTCGTCTTTCCTTGGAAGAAGCACCTACGAAACAAACCGCAGAAAAATTTCGGCAGGTTCGAGCAAAAGCGGATGAAGCTGTTATCAGCGCTCAACAAACGTTACTAAAAGCACGTAATTCTTCAATTTCCGAAAAAAAATCACGGCTTGACGAGAAATCAGCTCAGATAATTGAACATAAAGAGAAGCTTGAAGAGAGAGAGCAAACGGTGACAGCTCTGGAGGATGAGCTTGCAAGTCGAAAGGCAAAGGATGAAACATTACAGGATATGGTAGTTCGCTTAGAAAATAAAACAGAGTTACTGGCAGATACGGTGGCAGAAAAGGAAAGCAGATTGGTTAGCTTGCACGACACCCTCGCCCGGCGTGAAGCTAAAATTGATAATTTGAGTGAGACTGTCAGTCTGCAGAAGTCAGCTCTGGAGTCACGTGCTGACACCATTATGTTGCTTAGAGAAAAAGTATTTTCTCTGGCTTCAAAAACCGAAGAAGGTTGGGATTGGCAAAAAATTTCCAGCGAAACCTTTGACGCTGAGGAGCTTGAGGACCAGGCATCTGATACCGCTTTTTATCGCTTGGAATCACAGCTTGAGTTTGATATTGGACGAGTTACCATTACTGATAGCCACCGAGAAGAACTGCATTCAGTAGCAGAAGTAGCTCAAGCGTTTAGTAATCATTTTTTGCTTGCTGTTGGCTCCACAGACGATATTCCACCCACTCTCGGGGATAATTTTAATTCGAATTGGGAGGTGGGGGCGCAGCGAGCTTTAAATTCTGTTGAGGATTTAATCCAAAATTTTGATATAGATGCACAGAAAGTGGCTGGCTTAAGCCTGGGTGAATACGGAGAATTTCGGCCGGAGTATGAAGATTTGCCCGAAGCTGAAAAAAGACGAGTTGAATTCTGGCTGATTCCCTATAAGTTTTTTGAAGAAATGCCTGAAATATGAAGCTTAAACTCTGGTCGCAACTCTTTTTTATAACAGCGATGGTCCTTTTTATTGGCGGCTGTGCCACCGCTTACCAGCCCCGGGGGACTACCGGTGGGTATTCGGAAATCGCCCCTTATGAAGATGGTGTCCTGGTTATTTTTGTTGCCAACGCCTACACTTCCCAGGAGACAGTCAATTCTTATGCCAAATACAGAGCAGCCGAGCTGGCCTATCAGCAGGGCTGGGAACATATAAAAATCGAAAACATCAACCAACCTTCCGATGCTTTCAAAGCCCGGGTGGGTTCTGACCGCATGGTCGGGCGTCCGGTTGCCGTTCTCTACGCTATTCCCGCTGATGAACCGATAGGAGAAACCACCCTGGAAGTAGAAAAAATACTTGAAGAGACCTGGGTAATCACCTGGTCCCCCCTCGAATCCTTCCTCACCTTAGTTCCCTGACCCTCTTGCCTCGGAGGTAAAGTTGTTCAAAAACTTACGAAACCCAATATTTAATATATATTTATGGCGAAGCCTCGGGTGGTAAAAAATATTAATAACCAGCGAGAGTTGAGAATTGCAAAAAAATATGAGACGCTAAACAGAGATAATTATTAATGCGAGGTAGAGAAGATGAAAATTAATCGTGAGACAATCATATCACTTCCCAAGACTGACCTGCACTGTCACCTTGACGGGGGACTGCGAGCGTCGACGGCCCGTGATTTTTTGCGTGAGGACGGTGAAGCGGTGCCGGGGCAGCTGGAGGAGAAGTTGCGGGTGGCATCGGACAACGCCGATCTGGAGCAGTATCTGGAGTCCTTTGAGTTGCCCTGCCGGTTGCTTCAGACTGCCGGGCGTCTTGAACGGGTAGCTTACGAGCTGGCCGAGGACGCGGCCGCCGAAAATATTCGTTACCTGGAAGTTCGATTTGCACCTCTTTTGCACTGTGAACAGGGACTGACCCTAGACCAGGTGATTGAAAGTGTCTTGACGGGATTAGAGCAAGCTGAGCAAGATTACAACATAGATACGGGGCTTATATTGACCGGTCTGCGACAGAGTTCACCCGAGAAGACCACCGTCCTGGCAGAGAAGGTAACCGAATACTGGAACCGGGGCGTTGTAGCTCTGGATCTGGCCGGCGCCGAACGGGGTCACCCGGCCAAGGATCACCTGGAGGCTTTTTATGTTGTCCGTAACCGTAATATTAACCTCACCGTTCATGCTGGTGAGGATTTTGGGCCCGAGAGCATTCATCAGGCGATTCATTACTGCGGCGCTCACCGTATCGGTCACGGCGTTCGTCTGCGCGAAGACGAAGAGCTCCTAAATTATGTTAACGACCATCGGATACCACTGGAAATTTGTCTGAGCAGCAACGTCCAGACCCGGGCGGTTGAATCTTATGAGGCGCATCCGCTTCCTGATTACCTTAAGAAGGGACTCCGGGTTTCGCTGAATACGGACAACCGGACTGTCAGCGATACAACTGTTACTGACGAGTATCTCCTGGCTATTGAAAAATTTAACTTCAGTCTTCGTGACGTCCGCCGTCTGATCATTAACGGCTTCAAATCGGCTTTTCTCTCCTATGATAAAAAGTCGGAAATACTGGAAGAGGTTACCCTGGAACTTGAAGAACAGTTCTTTCGCCGCGATTTGACAGTGGTTGACGAGTTGTAAAGACTTTGGAGAATGGTTTCTCTCTATAGAAAAAGGAGTTGCGAGTAAAGAGTTCGCTAAAAGATACACTGGTGCTTAGTCACAATTGAATTTTTGGGTTGCTCCTTGCCATCATTATCAATAGGTCATCGTGCCCGGACTTGATATGAGTAGCAACCGGGCAAACCAGACCCTAAGATCGTCATTGCCCAACTTGATTGGGCAATCCGGTGACTTTGACCTTCGCCAGTTAGAAATTTAACGTCACTGGATTCCCGCTTCCGCGGGAATGACAACCGAAAAACGGATAAAAGTGCGGTCACAGTTTCGACAGTAACTGAGCACTGGGTGGTTTTGGAGATTGTAAAATTTTAAAGCTTTTCGAGTAAATTTTGCTATACTTGTTTTGCCGGACAGAACCTTACGGCTTTTCCCACTCGCATCAGGGGAGAGGGGTTTGAAGAAAGGGTCAGTTGGGTTTTATCTTTTACCGGGGTGATAATCATGGAAAATGAGCGGCGTAAATACAAACGGGTTGTTTTAGACAAAGAGGTAATTTTATCTCAGGATGATAAAACCTGGTCGTCGAAATTAATAGATATTTCATTGAAAGGTCTTCTCCTGGAAGAACCGGAAGGATGGTCCGGAGAAAAGGGGGAGGAATATTCGTTAAAAGTGCTGCTCGGTGAAGGATCAGGTCCTGTTATTAGTCAACAGGTGGATTTAGTTCACAGGGAAGACGGCAGACTGGGTTTCAGGTGGAAGCTTATCGATCCGGACAGTCTTGACCATCTGCGCCGGTTGCTGACCTACAACCTGGCCGATCCTAACGAAGTCGAACGAGAACTTGAGGAGCTTTTCAAGAGATAAACGAGTTTAAACTTCTTTTCCCTGACTCGTGGAGGAAACCGACCTATGAGTCAATCATCACTGTTTTGTAAACTAAAAGAGAAGATAGAGCAAAGTGTACCTCTGAGCGCTGACGAGGGGCTTGAAATACTCACCCTGGGTCGCGAGAGCTTTATTGATCTACTTTCCCTGACCGATCGTCTGCGCCGCCGCAATTTTGGCGATGAGATACACCTATGCTCAATTGTCAACGCCAAAAGCGGACTCTGTGGGGAGGACTGTGCTTTTTGCGCCCAGTCTGTTCATTACCGGGCGGGAGCGGAGGAATACGATTTACTGCCGCCGGAAAAGCTAAAAGAAGCTTATGATGAGGCGCAGGAGCTTCCCATTTCTCACTTTGGATTTGTAACGAGCGGTGGCCGGTTGGAGGAAG
>PWHN01000120.1 GCA_003554945.1 bacterium | reverse complement strand
TCATGCTGTACCTCGCTTCGCCGTCAAGCAGACCATCGCCGGAGGTGTCGTTGTCCAAAGGATCTGACGTGAAGCCGTAAACACCGAATATCTCCTCGAAATCCGTAAGACCGTCGCCGTCGCTGTCTATACTCAACGGATCCGTCTCGTAAACCAAGATCTCTACCGGGTCCGGGATCCCATCTCCGTCAGTATCGTCGTCGTAAGGATCAGTCCCGCTTATCTTCTCTTCGTAGATGTTGGAGAGCCCGTCGTTATCTGAGTCCCGTATCAGTTTTATATGCAGGGTCGTGGTATCTGAAGCGCCCTCCGGGTCCTCCACTTCGAGGCTGAGGATATGATCGCCTTCATCGAGTTCTGAAAGGCTGACGGTATAGTCCTCTCCACTACCTGTATCTACGGTTCCCTGCTCGTTCCTCTTGAGTTCCCAGGAATAGGTCAGTTCGTTCATATCGCCCGGTGGGGCGAATCCCATACCCTGGAAAGTGTACTCATCGATATCGTCCATGTTCCCGAAGAAGACGAAGTCTCCTTTTCCTTCGAGTATCTGTGCCCTCGGCGGAACGTTGTTAACTTCCACGTTCTTCTCGTATTCTCCCACGGCTCCATCGTCATCTACCACTTCGAGCGAGATCGTGTATTCGCCGGGTTCATCATAATCGTGCGCTATATGAGTGCCTCTAGAAGTGCTCCCGTCGCCCAAGTCCCAGTGGTATTCGAGTAAGGGCTCGTCTGAAGGCGTATCCGAGGCAAAAGCATCTAGGAATATCTTCTCGTTCTGCTCGTACTCTTCTTTTTGTGTTACGAATGAAACGTTGTAAGGGGCGACGTTCTCCACAGTTATGAATTCGCTGCTCTCGGTCCATTCATCGTTGTTGTCGGTCACCCGTAAAGTTACCTCGTAGTCCCCCCGAGTGGTGTAAACGTGAGATACGTTCTTTCCCGAGGCACGGGTCCCGTCCCCAAGGTCCCATGCATACCTCAATGAATCCATGTCCGACGGGGTGTCGGAGACCTCCACTGCCTCAAACCAGACCTTATCGTCCTCATCTATCACTTCATCACTCATCTCTATCTCGGCCGTCGGTGCAACGTTCTCCACCTCGACGCGGATGAAATCAACACCGACCGCTCCCTCCGGGTCTTCGACCGTAAGGAGAACGGTGTATATCCCTCGCTCTTCGAATTCTGTCTGGACCTCTTGGCCTTTCGCCTCGGACAATCCATCAAACTGCCAATGATAGACAAGATCATCTATGTGTTCCTCCGAGTCTGTGCCGTAACCGTCGAATGAGAGCGTTTCGTCTTCTTCCGCAGCGCGGTCCTCTCCCGCATATGCCTTGGGTGCCATGTTGTCCACCATTAAGCCGTCTCCCGGTTCGTTTCCGACCGTCGTGCTGAATACCGCTCTACCGCCTTCGCCGTCGAAAACTTCGAGTTCGAGCTCGAAGGCGCCCTTGTTATAAGTGTGCTCGATCACGTCCCTCTCCATGGAGTGAGAGTGTGGATCTTGCGCGGGATAAGTGTTTTCGACGACTGTACCGTCGCCGAAGTCCCACTGGAACGTTAGGTCGTCAGCACCCCAGTCGAAGGCTTGAGCTTCAAAGGTTATCTCTTCGCCCATCAGCGCCTCGTTTATGTTCTCAACCCATTCCCATGTCTCGTTATGGTTAACGTTGAACGTGTGCTGCAGTCTGCTCCACGTGCCGTCCGTGAATTCCATGTCTATCCATCCTGAGACCGCTCCCGGCTTGTCATAGAATTCTCCGGGTGCGCCCGTATCGTTCGCAGGAGTGAAATATGCTTTTGTGGTGTAATTTTCAGTGAGATCGATCCTTATATCTTCGATGGTATCTGACTGCTCATCAGGATCACCCGGCGCTCTATAAACGTAAAAATCTTCTACCACCTCATCATTCTGGTAAAGCTCCATGTACACGTCACGCCATTTTTCTCCCGCTACTCTAAGCGTCATGTCTAGATCTATATAGGCGCTATCCACGCCGGCAATGGGATCGGTATTCTGTACCGTGACTCCTGCACTTTTCGTGTTAAAAGCGTTGTCGGGATCGGTCACGGTCAGTTCAGCATCGTGCTCTCCCGTCTCATACCAGCGAGCCCATGCCCTTTCTCCTTCCATCTCTTCGATCTCGCTGTCTTCGAAATACCAACTGTGCTCGAGGCGGGAGGCATCTGATGGAGTATCGGAACTGCCGGAACCGTCGAAAGGAACGTATCTACCCTCTTTGACCACCCTATCCTGACCTGGGTCGGCCTCCGGTTCTCTGTTCAATACCTTTATCTCGAACTCATCCGTGGTAGAAGCGTCATCGGTATCGGTAACGGTCAACCGCACCGTGTAAATTCCTGAATCGGTATAGGTGTGTTCGACCTCTTCCCCGTGTCCCATGGCTCCGTCGCCAAAGTCCCACGAATATCTCAAATTCTCCTCGTCGAAGGGTGTGTCACTCGCGAGTGCGGTGAACTCTACTATGTCATCTTCATAAATGTTCGTTTTAGATACTTCGATCTCTTTGATGTGAGGCTCTTCGTTCTCGACCGTGAGCACATAACGAGTTTCGTTCTCTATATGATAATCCGAGTTGATCCTTCTCCTCATATGCAAAGTTACGTAGTATTCTCCGCTCCTTTCGTAGCTGTGAGTGATTTCGATCTCGTTATCAGCTTCCTCCCACAGAGTCGTTGTCCCGTCCCCGAGGGACCATCTATACTCGTCCACGTCTCTTACATCTTGGGCCCCGAAGGTGACTTCCTCTTCTTTAAAAGCTGTCTGATCAGAAACGCTTGCCTCTATATCCGCTCTCGGGTCCCCGGACGTGACCGTAACTTCCTTCACATCTTTGTCGTATATCTCCCGGTAGAAACCGTTCTGCTCTTCGACGAACAGAACCACTTGATACACGCCCGGACGCCAGTAAGTGAATTCCGCCGTCGGGTCCCCACTAACGTCATATGCGGGGGTGTGATTCTTATTCTCTACATCTCCAAAGAACCAATAATAATTAAGATCGGCACCCTCCGAGCCGCTGCCGTCAAAGACCACCGTTTCGCCAACTTTTACTTCGATATCATCTCCGGCGTCCGCTTCTGGAGGATCTGGAGAAAATAGAGG
>PWHN01000076.1 GCA_003554945.1 bacterium | reverse complement strand
TATTCATGAAAACCAATTATGATTTTAGCATATATATTTAAACGGTTTTAGATTTAACCTATTTGATGAAAGAAAATTTCTCAATATCACTTATTGGCCAGGTGAATGGTAAACTCTATGAATATTTCAGGTAAATATAAGTTGCTGTTTGACAACTGAAGAAATATATATTGTAATAAAAAGTCAAGGGCCAGAGAAGCTGATGTTATATATGTGAATATTGCTTTAAATCCTGCCCCTTTATGGTATAAAGAATTAGCCACAGGAAAAGAGACGAAAGTTCCTCCGACTGTCGTAGCTGCCAGAAGTATTGAGTAGATATATTTTTTAAAACCAGATACTTTGCCAAAACTTTTATCTATGGTTTCCTGATTAATCCAGATTTCGAAAAGACCGATTATTACAAAAGCCGGTGGTAAAATCAAAATCATGTCCCTGGAATACTACCTGCTGATGATGAAAATGAACCCGATCAACTATGGTATAAAATTGGTGAAGTGGCTTAAATAAAAGTAAAAAGAATAAGAATATTTTCATAAGGACCATTTTAAAGTGGCCCTTTTTTCTTTTAAGGTCCAGGAATTAGCTGAATAGGATTAAACCGATAAAGTATATTACTACTTTATTGTAATAGTTCTTTTAGACTTTTTTGCCAAAATACTCCCAAATTCAAGGAACTTTAACTCCTTGTTTTTTCAGGTAGCTGAGTATGCTATCTCTGTTATCAAAGTAAGATTCGATGATTTCAATATGTTCTTCTATGACACCAGGAGTAGTGTTAAGAACTTTTGCTTTTAATTGATTAGGTAAATTATAGATGTAAAGTATCAGAACCCCTTGAAAAGTATCTATATATCTGTCAATTGATTCTCCATCATGATATGTAGATGAAGAAATTTCCTGGTTGAGCATCCCCTGTAAGTGTTTGTCTATGATAATATGTTTATGGGTTGTAGCTCTTCCACAGTCTTTAATAGTACCTGCTGTGGGCAATATAAGCTCTGTAAGCTCCATGTACTTGCGACACAAATTACTAACAGCATATTGTTGAAGAAAAAACATGAGTCCCAAACCAACTGTATTTAGAATCGCACCCTGATGATAGGCTTCAAAACAAACTCGTTCTAGACGTTTAAAATTAAAAGCATTTAGTTTATTAAGGTTGTTAATATCTTTAGCCTCATTTATTTCCTCAGGGGTATATAGAGTGAGTTTAACCGGTATTTGATGGCGTTGTTTAGATTTTTTATGAAATGGACTGAACTTGGCTGCATCCATACCGATCCAGGACATTTGTCCGACTTCAAGTTCTGACTGAAGTGGACAAAATTTAATTCGTTCCTGGTTAAGACACTCTATGATAGCTTTAGCTCTGGGTCGACTTATGTTCTCTGCTTCAGTCAGATAATCCACAAGTTCCTCCAGAACTTCTATTGGAACTTCAGGATCTTCCACTATTGTCTGTGAATAATTTTTGTGGATTGAAGGATTATCCCCCAGGTTTTCTGGTGGATCAAATTTTTCCCACCTGAAACCATCCATTTTGGGTAATAAAGAACGTTGATTAACTAAACAACGAACATCTTGCAAGGTAGCTTCTGCATCAATTTCTTCAAGAATTTTGAGATGTTGTTTTTCAATTTCATCTCTTAAATTGGCCCAGGTAGTACCCGAAGTTAAATCTTTTATCCACATTGGTTTGATAAGGGGTAATATGACTTTTTGTTGTTGATAAGTTGTTAGTAATTCTCCTGGTTTTAATCTTTTAACATTATGATTTTGTTCCCAGTCTTTCATTCTTTGATTAAATTTGTTGATAATTTGTTCAGCTAACCAGTCTTCAAAAGAGAATTTAAACTTTTGAGATAGCTTATACCTTTGGGAGTTGACTAGATTTTTCCCGAGAAATGAATCATACATTTGATTCCTTTTCCCGGGCATAGATTGTTTCCACCTCCGTTTCAAATTAGTTAAAAATTCCGGTTTTTTTTTGAACATTGACGTTTAAATATTTCTGATAATTGCATAAAAATATATGCGTTTTCCTTGCTATGGTACTGATCATAAAGTCCTTTATATTTTTTAATTAGCTTCATGGATTTACCTAAAACTTTCCGGATTAAACCGAGAGGTAAGCCTTTTTCTAGTAATCCATAAACATTAGCAAAGGTTTTAATATAATTTTCTATGCTTTCATAACAGTGACCAGTACGCTTTTTAATTTGAGTTTCTGTATAACCCTGTAGGTAAAGTTCAACAATTTCTTCAGCATGACTTAATCCGGGACCAATATCAACTATGTTACCACGTGTCGGTAGAAAAACATCATCATTTTTCTTAAGCAACCTTTGAATAACACTGGCATCAATGCCTAATAAATAGACTAAATCAGATTGATTCAATAACCCACCCTGTTTTCTAGCATTAGTGGTATAACGTAGTATCTTACGCCATTTAAGAGGGGAGGTCGAATAACCATTAAAACTTTCAATGTCTTCTTGCGTACAATAACTTAACTGAACACTAACCATCTCTGTTTCAGAGAGTGATTTACCTGCAGGTTCATTACTACTGACAGCATGGTAAATTATACTATCTTTAGACCTATCTTTATGAAATTGAAGTTGATATTCTTCAAGAAATTCAAGATAAGCTTTAATTTTAGCTGGAGACCATTTATGATTAACCTTAAGGTCTTCAACAAAAGCCTCCCAATTACTACCAGAAGGAGGTTGATTGTAAACAAGTTCCTTCTGAAGATTTCGTAATCTGGGAGATTCAGAATCTATTTTATCTAAAAGGTTCAGATATTCTTTTACTAACTTTTGGTTGAGATTTAGTTGAGCAGTGATATCTGAGACTTCAGTTGTTTTTTCTTTAAGTTTAGCAATTTGGGCTAATTGCAGCTGATATTTATTGAAAGTTCTTTTGGTCAAAAACAAATCATTACAGATATTGTAAATTTTATTTCCCTCGAGGAAACGCTGCATAGCAACAGTTGCCCTGAATTTTGTCATAGATTTTCTATGTGATTTATTCATACCAGAGATAGGTAATCTTATTCCTTTTTTCCACATGGTTTTTAAGCGTTTTCTAACAGCTTTCATACCCATGTTAACAAGAGAGGAAAGGATTCTAGTATTA
>PWHN01000084.1 GCA_003554945.1 bacterium | reverse complement strand
TAAGAAAAAACGATAAAACGTCTTAAACGCCAAACGGCGGTTTTTTGTATGCTGTAATTTTCCCAGGGGGTGTCAGTTTGCCAGAAGAAATGGAAGCGCTTCGACAGCAGATATTCAGGTTAGAAAAAAACATCGTGGAGTTAAATAACGAGCTTAAAAACACAAAAGAAGTTGTCAAAAGATACAACGGCCTGCGCGACGATATGTTTAAATTAGCTGAAAGGATGAAGGCAGTAGAGGTAACTGGGGAAGTAGATAACAAACACTATGCACGGACAAAGAAAAACACTTCCATCAGGCAGGACTGGATAATGATTATTGTAACACTTGCTATGGTGGGGATTACTTTGGCTAATATTTTACTGTAGCTCGTATGGCAGATAGAATCGAAAGGCAGAGATTTGCTAATGAAAATATTTTATCATGATCCGCTTGCAAAACAGGTGTGGGATAAGGCGCTTTACCATTTTCAATTAATGCGTTTTCCACATGAGCTGTTGTTAAAAGGAGCCAGCATTTACCTTGGCAAGAACCCCCGGCCTCATATACGCAGTACTTATCGAGGCTACTATTCTCCGGGAGGAAAGCTCATTGTAGTAACGGAGAATGGGTTTTACCAGAACACGAACATACCTGACGACGAGTGGAAGGTAAACCGCGCTCTACGCACGTTGCTGCATGAGATCGGCCACCACATCCACTACAGTTATCTTCCTTACCACTCCCAGGCCAAGAGGGATCCTGGTCTCTGGGGAGATTGGGCTGAGGTGACGGGGTACGAGCTGGAGTTCAATAGAGGCGGCCAGCATGATGCGGTTAAAAGCTACGAGGATTTTGCCAACGATGTGCGTGACTGGCTCGTTGGGGATGCTGCAGGTACAGAGAGAAAGCAGTTTTACTTTGGTTTATGGGGCCAGGAGGTGAGCTTAATGATTGAAATGAAAGTTGATTCTCCTGTTGCCAGTATTGATGGCAAAGAGGTTTATATTGATCCTGATAACCACAACATAACGCCGGACATCGTGGAAGGTAGAACACGGCTTCCGGCCCGTTTTATCTTCGAGTGCATCAAGCGCAAGGCTGGCCAAAAGATCATAAACGAGCCCCGCATCGACTACACGACAAACGACGAGGGCCTTACCGAAAAAATCACAATGGAGTTTTAGCCTATGAATATTATCAAGGACTTTATACCTGAGGGCCGGCGCAACCGTCCGGGCCTGGAGCTTGCTGGACCTGATTACGTTACCATACATGATACCGGCAATCCTTCTGCTTACGCTGATGCAGCGGCACATGCTGCTTACCTTCAAACTGATACAGCTGCAAGCATACCTGCAAGCTGGCATTTCACTGTAGACGGTGGCAGTATTGAAAGGTCGCCGCAAATATATCAACACTTACCCCTGGATGAAGTAGGGTGGCATGCCGGGGACGGCCGCAGCGGACCAGGGAACCGCTCCAGTATTGGAATAGAAATATGTGAAAACGAAGATGGTGACAGGGAAATTGCTGAAATGTTTGCAGCTGAACTTGCTGCCTTTATTCTTGAAAAGTTTAGGCTTGATATCAGTAGAATCAAGCAGCATTATGACTGGAACGGCAAGAATTGTCCTAGAGTGTTGCGCGGTGAAGGCCGCTGGGAAGAATTCCTGGAAAGGGTGAAAGGTTATATGGCTGGTGATAAAGTCCCTAAGAGGGCGCTGGAAGCCATTGAGTACTGGCAAAAAAAGATCGGGATAGATCCTGAATACTGGAAGGAACAGGCCAGCCAAAATGAGCATATCGGCTGGCTGCTTGTTTTGATGCAAAGAATACATCAACGGGAGAGGTGATACTTATGGGCGGAGTGTTGGCCATAGCAATTATGTTGGCGGTGGTTTTGGAGGCACTAATTGAATATGTAAAGGATATTGTGAGGAAAGATTTTGCAGTTGAAAAGGGGATTGCTATTGCTGTCGGTTTGGTCTTTGCTTTTGGCGCGGGGCTGGACATTTTTGAACTTGCAGGAATCGAGTTCCGATATCCCTATGTGGGCACTGTTATTATGGGCTTATTTTTAAGTAAAGGGGCTAACTGGCTGCATGATTTCTTTGATAAGCTTTTAAAAGAAAAAAATTGAAAGGGCGGTGAAAGCGGTGTGCGCCCTGATTATTTTTGATAACCTTATACAGATATTCGAGGAAAACATTGAACGGCTTAAAAAAATGCAGGAGGCTGATCTTGCATACCTTAACGGCGAAGCAAAAAAAGAACTCGCTTGCCGGGAAAAAGCATACTGCACAACTGTATCCATGCTGCGCTGGGGAAGAATGTTGGCAGAAGCTCATATTATGCCAGAAGCAGCTCCGGATCCGGAGCGGGTTGTAGAATAATGTTTTTCATATGGTCAATAATTCAGCTTGTTGTAGTCGGTTACCTGGTAGCAGGGATCATTATTACCGGGTACTTGGCTCGTGAATTCAAACACCCCACGCGTACAGAGATAATTTGTCTCATATTTCTTATATTTTTATGGGCCCCGGTATGGTTACGTGAAATGAAAAAGGAAAAACAACGCCAAAGGCAACAAATGCTGTGAGAGAAAGCAGGAGGCCCAGGAAGGCGTTTTTTTGTTTTCAGGACACAAACCCCTTGGAAGGGCAGAAAAGCCTTTAAAACCCCCAAAATTTTAGCAGAAATTTTGACCCCTGGTCACTGTGGCCAGGGGTTTTTTTGTTTTGGAGAAAAAAATAATAAAAAAGTTGATATTTTTATTGCTAAGTGCTTGACAGGTGTTGTTCGTTTTGGTGGTATATTCGGGTTTGTTCGTGTTTTGGTAAAAGCCCATAACCCCCCTATTCATGGTAATTGGTTGTGTTTCTTTCGTGTTCTTTCGGATGAGCTAAAATTATAACCTATAATATATCCTTTTGTGAACAAAAATATTACCAAACGAGAAAAATTTTTCTTGACAAGGCATTTATTATAATATATCATAGTAAACAAGGAGGGGATAACAGATGGAGCAAGTTGCATTTCCAGAACTGCGCGCTCTTATGGCCAGACATGGAACAAGTCAATTACAGATGGCAAAAACAATCGGCGTCACTTATAAAACCTTTAGTAAAAAGCTAAGAGGTGAAGCGGATTTCTCCATAACGGAAATGTGGAAAATAAAAGATTATTTTTC
>PWHN01000086.1 GCA_003554945.1 bacterium | reverse complement strand
GGGGGGGGGGGGGGGAGGTAGGTTCTGATTTTTTGGGATTATCAATTGAGTTATTAGCTTTTTTTTGGTATCATAAACCGTAATTCAGCTTTACTGGTGGCGGCTGAGTAATTTTTGCCGCCAGCTGCGGGTTGAAGGATCGATATATATTTTCTGGATAGCTATGATGGGAAGTGTTTGACTCTTGAGTAAAAGTGATTGTGCTGAGTGGGGAGAAAGACTAACAGTTGAAACTATTCATTAATTTGTCAGAGCAAGAAACAGAAACCGGATTTACGCTCGTGGAATTGCTCTGTGTGATTGGCATAATTGGCATACTTGCCTCGATAGCTTTTGCCCAGCTACCGGGTGTTATTAACCAGGCCCGTTACGCTCAGGCCCAGCGTGATCTTGATGCTTACAACACTGAGTTGCTCTCCTACTACGCTTCCCGGGGTGAGTATCCATCCGATTGGGAGGATCTGGGATATAACACGGCACCCGAGGACCCCTGGGGATATCCCTATATCTATAACAACCATGACGAAATCTCTTCCGGTGATAGACGTAAGGATGGTGCCCTGGTGCCGATTAACAGCCACTATGACCTGTTTAGCCCCGGCCCAAACGGTAACTGGGCGCCTAACATTGGGGCAGACATATCAAGAGACGACGTAATTGTAGCCGAGGATGGAGCCTTTATTGGGAAGGCGGAGGATTACTGATGGAATCAGCAAGCACCTGGGGAGCTTTTAGCTCTCGCCTGGGGAAAAAGGTAATATCGCTGCTGCTACTGGCCTCAATTTTGCCGCTGTTTATCTTTGGCGGAGTGATTTATTTTCAATCGACAACGCTGTTGCGCCAGCAGTCTCTGGATAACATGGAAAATTATGTTAATGCAACGGGAGACAACATTTTCGCTTCACTGCGCCAGGCCGAGCACTTAATTTCCGAAGCAAGAGTAGAGGATGGTCAGGTGCAGCTTCAACAGGGGGGCGAAAGATATTTTAACAAACTCTTTGTAACTGACTATAGGGGGCGAGATATCAATACGGGGGAAGAAAAAATCAATATTGACAGCCGGCGGCGTGAGTGGCTGGAGCAGGGGCGTCCGACACTGAGTGAAACTTATCAAAAGGAAAAGTTCTACACAACAGCTGTAATCTATCCAACCGAAGAAAACTTGATTGTAGGTGAAATTGAGCTCAAACAGCTCTGGGAAGCCCTGAGGCCCAGCTATTTTAACAGTCGGGACGTTGTTTTTGTCGCCAATTCAAACTACAGGCTGATTGCCAGTCTGTCCGATGAATTTCCGTTCACAGGGCTACCCGAGCAGCTTCGAGCGGGGATCCCCGAGGACCGGGGTGGAGCGAGAGGAAGCAGCCGGCTCGAAGAGCTTTCTGAAGAATACGCTTGGACAACCCGTAAGCTCTGGCTGGAGGGCCGCTACGGGATAGAGCCCTGGCATGTTTTTATTTTACGTCCCGAACGAGTTGTCAGTGCATTTCCTCGTCAAATACTAAGGACCCTGATCATATTTTTTGCCCTGGCTGTGTTAATTTTTGTCTTTGTTGCGAATCGATTCAGTCACCACATACTCGCTCCAATAGTCGATATGCACAGGGCGATATTTGCGCTTGAGGATGAAGAATTTCTCCCGGCATTGCCGGTAGACAGGGATGATGAGCTGGGTGAACTTGCCCGGCATATGGACAATTTACGCGACAGGTTGCACGACAAAAAAGTTAACGACAGGCCATAGTTTAATTAACCCCCGCCGTTAATTTCAAGCTCTCAGAATAAATTTGGAGTTGATTTGAAGTGTTGTTCAAGCTGTTTATGTTATTTTTTTTAACGCCACTGATAGAACTGGCGTTACTTCTGAAAGTAAGTCAGTACGTAGGAGTTTTTAATACAGTTATGATTGTTGTTATAACAGCCCTGCTCGGCGCCGCGCTGGCAAAGTCCCAGGGATTGTCCATCCTGTTTAAAATCAGGCGAGAGGTCATGGAAGGTCGCCCACCCGGTAATTCACTGCTGGACGGCGTGTTAATTCTTGCCGGGGGAATTGTGCTGCTGACCCCCGGATTACTGACCGACGCTCTTGGTTTTTTACTCCTAATACCGGTCACGAGGCAATTTATACGAGAACAGGTCAAAAAACAACTGCAGCGGCAGATCGATCGGAAGAGGTTTCGGTGGCGTGGTTAACCTGCGTTGTCAGGTCGGTTTAATATGAAGAAAAAAGTCTTTTTTCTATTATCAGTGCTCATCGCTATCGGAATAGTTTATCTGGCTGTCAGCTACGTTATTTCCTTTCAGAGATTACAAGAGATTTCCTACTGGGAACGTCGTATTGAAGGTACAACCGGTCTTCAAACGACAGCGGAGGAAGTTTCTTACAACTTCCCTTTTAAATTTGAATTAAGTGGCGTTGAGCTTTCCTCGCCAGTTGATAGCGAACATCATTTCTCAATTAAGACAAAAAAAATTAACGTTACCTTTTCTCCGCTAAAAACATTGGCGGGGAGGTTGGACATAATGGCATTAAGTCTTGAACAACCGTTTATATCCAGTGAAGAGGTGGGCGAGAAAAAGGTTAATTTTATCGCCGAACTTTTTCTGGATAGTCAGTTGGAGACTGTTTCATTATCATCGGGGTGGGTAAACGATAATTATTTCCAGGCGCTTTCCTTGACCAATATTGACGATCATATCCTCAACCTTGAAATCAGTGATTATCGCCTGGAGATGGCTAATTTTAGTGGCTTGGTCGTTTATAAACCTGAAACAAAAGAAGTGCAGATAAACGACTTTTATTTTAATTTCATAGACAGTGGGAAAATAATAGATATTTTGCCGGTGGAATTTTTTGGAATACCGCTGCCTGAGAGAGGTCTGCTGAGTGGGGAAATTGATAAATTAAAAATTACTGAAGAACGAGTTTCTGGGAGCGGTGAATTGCGTTTCCAGGGCAGTGGGAAGGAACTGGCTACCGGCGAGATCATGAGGGCTAAATTTAATCTGGACTACGCCAGTGAAGAAAAACTTAAGCTCGGCCTGACAAATTTAGTGGTCAATAACCGGGTTACCCCTTTTACAGTTGACCTGCTGGCGGGCAAAGAAGATGACCCTAAAGCACGACTCAGGTCGCCGTCGACTGACCTGCAGACCTGGTTGGCTCTACTTGAGCCTGTCGTTGGCCTGGCGCAGTCAGAATTACCCGATATATCGGGGCTCGTGCACCCGGTTGATTTAACGGTACCAATTAAGAGGATTGAAGAAACTAAAGGAACAATAATTATCGAGAACCCTGTTGTAGAGACAGAAGAGTATGTTTTTCAATCAACTGTTGATACAGGTCTTCTGAATTTAAGTGAGGGGAATCTCGAAATCGAGTCTCTGGAACTGATTAGCGGAGACAGGATTTTGACGGTGGGAGGTAGGGTAAATGAAATCTTTAAATGCCCAGCAGAAATCCAATTTTCAATCAACACTCTTGACTGGCCCGGAGCTGAGTCAGACTACTTTTTGCCGGCTGCTCTTAACTGGCCGGAGGAGTGGCTGCCTGACGGAGATGTTGATTTAGATCTGATTTACCGTGGACAGCCGGATTCAATCGAAGTTAACGGCGAGTTAAATTCAGAAAGGGCGCTGTTAGGGAGGCGAGAAGTCAAAAATTTAGAAGCGGATTTCGCAGTGCAAGAAGAAGAGATAACTTTTTCAAAGCTGGACGGGGAGATTTTTGGTGGCGAGTTTGAGTGTGAGCTTGAACCGGCAGGAGAGGCTTATAATTTATCCGGTTACCTTCGCCGCCTGCATCTGGAACAGATTGAAGACTCCTGGCTGAAGGAATTAGTAGACCGAGCCCGATTAACCGCTTATTTTAATCAAAAAATAGAGCCGGGGGGAATGAAATTACAAGATGGTAGCGGATACTTGTTTGGCTGGAATTTTATTTTTAATTCCAATTTACAACTGGAGGAGAGGCTTTCGCGTGTATGGGAGCAAATCGAAGAAGCCGTAACTGAGACCCTGGAACCGGGAGCGGCACAAGAAATTTTTGAACAAATTGAGCCGGAGGCGGGCAAAACCTGGTCTGATGTTGAAGGACCGGTTAATATGAGAGACGGAACGATAAGTTTTGATGGTTTGCAACTTGTCAGTGAAAATTACGAGCTCTGGCTGTCTGGTGGGATTGATCTGGACGAGGGACTTATTTCATTAGATATTGAACCACGTATTGTCGAGGAACTGCTGGACGAATACACCGGTTCTATGGCTGCAGGAGTTCTTTCGGGGCCACTGCCTGTTTTTGAACTAAGAGGAAGTTACGACGGCCTCTGGCAGATTAACTCAGATTCATACCGGCAGGAACTGGGGGATGAGTTTGAACAGCGGTTGGAAGTCCTGCTGGAAGAGGATCCCAGTATAATATTCAGAGAAATTCTGGGCGAATAACACGATTCTCAAATTAGCTTATTTATGGTAAAGTCAAACAGTTTTAACATAGGAATAGAAAAAATATGGAGGTGCTATAATGGAATTTGCTCGTGTAGTCGGCAATGTGGTCGCAACGAGGAAAGAAGAAAAGGTTAGAGGCCGGAAGTTTCTGGTTTTGCAGCCGGTAAACCTGGACATGAAACCAAGTGGCAGTGTGAAAGTTGGTGTCGATGCCGTTGGCGCCGGCGAAGGTGAGCTGGTCTTATTCGCAACCGGAAGTACCGCCCGCCAGACCCATCTGACGGAGAATCGCCCGACCGACTGCGTAATAATGGCTATTGTGGATTCCGTTGATGTAAAGAACGAGCGAGTTTACGATAAAGCTGAAGAGGAGAGAAGTGAATGAAACCCGGACGTGTGATCGGTCGGGTCGTCTGTTCCCAGAAATACCCGGACTTTAAAGGAGAGCGGTTTCTTCTCGTCCAGCCCACCGACTGGAAAAAAAATGATCGTGGTGAACCAATAGTCTGCACCGACGCAGTTGGAGCCGGTTATGAGGAGTTTGTGTTTTATATTGAATCTCGTGAGGCGGGGTTGGCTCTCGGAGAAAAAGAGCCGCCCTCAGACGCCAGTATTTGTGGAATAATTGACGGCGTGGATATGGAGGACGAGGTATGGAAATAGGGATGGTTGTTGGCCGAACCTGGGCGACGCAGAGACACGAGAGCATGCAGCCCCTGCGAATGCTGCTGGTTAAACCATACAATCCTGTAAAAGAAGAATATGAGGGGCTTCCCTACCTCTGTCTCGATAAGAATATAAATGCCGGGGTTGGAGACCAGGTATTGATGGTAGACGACGGTGGCCCCAGCCGAATGATACTGGACGATGAGTTAGCACCCGTGCGGGGGTTTGTTATCGGAATTGTGGACGATATTCATATTAATGAGAAATGTCGTCGTCAACTATTCGATGACTGAATAAAATTGCAGCCCCGAGAGTTCATGAAGCGGCTGGTCGAACGTCGTATGCGTACTGACCTCAAACCGGTTAAAGAAGCGCTTGACCTGTGGGATACTTTTGATTTTGATGTTGTGCAGGTCGTTGGTTCAAATGGTAAGGGGACCGTGGTTCACCTGCTGGAGAAGGTGCTGGTTAAGCTGGGCCGTGAAACTGTTTCCTGTACTTCCCCCCACCTCATATCACCGACCGAGCGAGTAAAGCATAACGGCCGGTGCCTCGATAATTCTGAATTTTATGAGACGCTTTTTGAGCTGGACAGGCTGACGAAAAATAAGATGACGTCTTTTGAACTTCTTTTCTTACTGGCCGTCCAGGTGGCAGTTGAACGAAACGTGGATTATCTACTGTTAGAAGCCGGCATGGGGGGGCGCTGGGATGCTACCAGTGCTTTAAATGCCAACTGTACTATTTTGACCGGAGTGGAGCTGGAACATACTGAATATCTGGGCTCAACCCGGGAAGAGATATTGGCTGAACTAACCGCACAGATCCCTTTTAAAAGCGGTCTGATTGTTCCTGAACTTGAGCCAGAGATTAGCGAACAGATCAAAAAATTGGTCCAAAAAAGAAATTTAGTATTATCTGAAGTAGAACCCACAAAATCGGTGTTAGTTCAGAATAGAAAACTGGTCGCAAATACGCTGATATTTCTTGACGAAATTGAATTAACTTCGGCGGTTGAATTGCTCGAAAAAATAGAACCGCCGCCGTGTCGGCAGACTCTGCTGCAGCAAGACGGTCGGAGTTATTTTCTGGACGTGGCTCACACACCGTCGGCGGTTGCGGCGGCACTGGAGGCCCGGCCCGGTTTGGAGGCCGGGAACTGGTATACGGCGTTTGGCTGTCTGCAAAGCAAGCGGGCGCAGGAGATGATGAACATAATATTAGAACGCTGCCCGGCTGAGCGGTTGTTTTTAACTGAGCCGCCATCGCCCCGTAAAATGCCACTTCAGACGCTTGTTGAAAAGGGGCCAGAGGATGCTAAAAGCAGTGGAGCTGAAGATATAAACCAGCTCTTTTTAAACCTGAGTGAGCCAGGCGACGGTCTTACGGTGCTTGGCTCATTTTCTCTCGCTGCTCTTTTTTACAATAAGTAAAATTTGACTCTATTGAAATCTTTGCTGGAGACGGGCTACTCAAAGAAAGCACTGCTCAATTGTTCTCTAAGATAGTAAAAAATATTTTAACAGAGTCGCAACAGGGTGGTTGAATAACTAAAATGAATTTTATGCTGAAGAATCCCTGGAAGTTCACCTGGATTATCTTGAGTCTTTTCGTTGTGCAATGCCTGCTTGTTCCGCCACTAAGTGGCGATGAAGCTGAAGATTTATTTATGAGCGGTTATGAAAAATTTGAAGCAGGCGACTACGAAGAAGCTTTGACCTACTTCGAACAGGTTTTAGAGAGATTTCCGGACCGCAACAGGGGCCGTGACAGCCGGTACTTTATCGATCGGTTGCGTCTTTACTCCGTTCGCGGCGGAGGACGTCAACCACTTGTCCGAGTTTTGCTGGAAGAAAAGCCACAAATCAGCGGCCAATTCAAGCGGCCTTACATACTCCTGGGCCAGGACATGGAAGAACTAACAGAGTTCGATAGCAATCAGAGCTGGGAGGCGAGTCTTGAGGACGGGGCTATTGTTTTCAGCACCGGGGATCAAGAATTTAAACTGCAGGAAGTTCGTTTAGAACCGCTTTCAATGGAAAGTGGTTATTTAAATTTTGAAGAGATTGAATACCGGGGTCGTGTAGAGCTGTTGAGAAGCGGTTCTGAGATCAAGGTAATAAACGAATTACCCTTAAACAAATACCTTTACGGGGTAATAAAGAAGGAGTTAGCTCCGGACTGGCCGATGGAAGTTATGAAAGCTCAAGCAGTGGCTTCGCGGTCTTTTGCGTTAAACATGATGGCTGCAGATGACATCGGGGACGGAAATTTGAGAGCGGACGTTTCAGCTCAGGTTTATGAAGGGAAAACCGCCGAATCGGAGCGTGGCCGGCAAGCTGTTGAAGCTACCCGGGGTGAAATACTTGTTTACGCCGGCGAGATAGTTCCGGCATATTTTCATGCAAATTCGGGTGGTTATATTGAAGATGGCCGCCACATCTGGGGCGGTGATGGGTTTCCTTTTATTGAGCCCGGACCGGACTCATGGAGTGAACAGACTCAACACTACAGGTGGGAGGAAGAGCTGCCAATTGCCGAAATAAATGACAGGCTTGCGGCCGCCGGACATACTGCTATGGGCTCGAACCCTGACCTGCGCTCTGCCGGATTTCTTCGTTCTGGTAGAGCTTCTGAGGTAAGCTACCGCTCGGCCTCCGGTGAGCGGGTTAATTTAAACGCCAATGAGTTTCGAATGGCTATTGGCGGTGACAAAATCCGGAGTAGCTGGTTTGAAGAAATTCAACGTTCCGGACAGAACATTGTGTTTGAAGGACGAGGCTGGGGTCACGGAGTCGGGATGTCACAGTGGGGAGCTAAAGAGATGGCCGAAGCAGGGAAAAGTTACTCTGAAATTCTGCAATTTTATTTTCGTCACGCTGAGCTTTCAAACAGGCTGGATGAATATCTGGGTATGAGCGACCAAGAGGAGCGTTAAAGATGTCTGATACTGCTAAAATACGCCAGGTTCTGGTTCCCATAGTCGGGCGTCCCAACGTGGGAAAGTCGACCCTCTTCAACCGGCTAATAGAAGAAAAAAGAGCAATCACGGGAAGTACTCCCGGATTAACCCGGGATCGTATTACTGGTACAATAACCTCTGATAACGGGACGGTAACTTTGGTTGACACGGCCGGCTTTCAGCCAGATCACCCGGCGCCGTCGCCCGGTTTTATTTTAAACCAGATAGAAACAATGGTGGAAGAGGGAGAGGTAATACTTTTTGTGGTAGACGCCACAACCAATATTTCTCAACTGGACAGGGAAATTGTAAAAAAATTGCGCCCGGTGCAAGAGCGGGTAGTGCTGGTGGTAAACAAGGTGGACCCGGGACGTGATTTAGAGGTTACCGCCGCTGATTATTATGAACTGGGGCTTCAGCACGTGGTTCCTCTATCCGCCGCACACAATCGTAATTTGTCGGAGCTGAAGGAAAAAATATTTGAACTGGCGCCGGAAGTTTTTGCGCCGCCTGAAAAAACAGGGATGAGAATTGCGTTAACTGGTCGTCCAAACGTTGGCAAGTCAACTCTGTTTAACTCAATACTAGGTTACGACCGGGTGATGGTTAGTGAAGAACCGGGCACAACCAGAGATGTTGTTGATGTTGCTTTTTCCGTTGATGACAAACGTTATCATCTCATGGATACTGTAGGTATCAGGAGAAAAAGCCGGGTAGAAGAAGAAGTAGAAGAAGCGGCTGTAATGCAGACTCTGCGCAGTCTTGAAGGGTGTGATGTCGCCTGTCTGATGCTGGATTGGAACGACCGTGTTAATAAGCAGGACCAGCGGCTGGCCGGTTTGATTGTTGACCGCTACAGGGGCTGCATGATACTTGTTAATAAAACTGACGAAGCGGATGAAAAAAACGAAAAAAACTGGCGAAATCATATTGCTGAGCGTCTTCATTTTTTAAAATATGCGCCGGTTCTTTTTACCAGTGGCAAAGAGCGTCGCGGTTTGGCTAATATATTTGCGACCGCCGATGCCATATATGAGCAAATGAACCGCCGTTTTGAGGCGAATCAATTGCACAACGCGTTTTTGGATCTTAAGCAGAGAATTACCTGGCCGTCCAGCAGCAGCCAGGACGTAATTTTGAAACAAATCAGGCAGGTTGATATAAATCCGGTGACATTTGCGCTGGAGGCGGACAATCCCAGTCACCTGACTGCAAGTGATCTGCGCCATTTACGTAAATTGCTGCGTGATCAATTGGATTTAAAACTGGCGCCAATCAAGTTAAACATAGTCGAAAGACTGGACGAAGAAAGCGAGGAATAAACGTGGATACATTGTTTGCAGTTTTGCTTGTGGTATTTGGTTATTTGCTGGGCTCTATTCCCTTTGCGCTGCTTTACAGTCTCTATATCGCCGGTGAAGATGTCCGTGAGATGGGAAGCGGTAATATTGGGGCGACAAACGTTGGCCGTAATTTTGGTTGGCTGGCCGGAATTTTGGTTCTGGCCCTTGACTTTGCCAAGGGGGCATTGCCGGTTTACGCTGTATTCTACAGTTTAGGATCAGCGGAGCTGTTGATAGCCACGCTTGCCGGCGCCGGCGCTGTTTTTGGTCACGTCTTTCCGGTATATTTGCTTTTTCGGGGGGGCAAGGGTGTTGCCACTTCGGCCGGAGTTTTTGCTGTCCTTTTGCCCTGGGCGACTCTGGCTGCGATAATGTTTTTCTTAATCGCGCTCTCCAGCCGTCACATGGCTGTTGCTTCCTTAACCGGAGCAACAGCACTGCCCATAGTATCAATTATCGTTTACGGTCCCGACCATCCCGGTGTTTACGCTGCGTTTTTACTGGCCCTGGTTGTATTTGTAAGACACCGGGGTAACATCAAACGGCTCTGGGAAGGCAGAGAGGAACGTCTGTTTTGAAACAGAAAATACTACATATTGATATGGATGCTTTTTTCGCCCGGGTTGAAAAAGTTGATCGCCCCGAACTTCGCGGCAAAGCGGTAGTAGTTGGAGGGCAGAGCGAGCGCGGCGTTGTCTCCACTGCCTGCTACAGGGCCCGTCAGCATGGTGTTCATAGTGCCATGCCGATGGCTCAGGCGCGAAAACTCTGTCCCGAAGCTACTTTCTTGCCGGTGCGGGGTGAACGTTACAAAGAAATTTCCCGGACTATTCAAAAAATTATGCGTTCCTACACCCCGCTGGTGGAACCGGTTTCACTGGACGAGGCTTATCTCGACGTAACCGGTGTGCTGCACAGCGATAATTCAGCTTATGAGATTGCCCGTCAGATTAAGCAGGAAATAAAAAAACAGACCCGGCTGACCTGTTCAATCGGAATTGGTCCAAATAAAATGATTGCCAAGCTGGCCTCGGAAGATTGTAAACCGGACGGCCTGCAGGAAATTAAGGAAGAGGAAAAAGATAACTTTATGATTCACTTGCCGCTCGATGCCATCCCCGGAATTGGCGAGAAAACAGGCCGTGAATTAGAAAGAATAGGGATAAATTCAATCAAAGAACTTCGGGAAGCTGAATCGAACTTTCTTTACCGGGAGCTGGGGACACGGGGCATTATTCTACAAAAACGGGGACTGGGGGAGGACTCAACTCCGGTAAAAGCAAATGAGGAGACGAAGTCAATAAGCAATGAAGAAACCTATCCTGAGGATCTCGAAGATCGAAAAATAATTAAAAAGTTCCTCTTCCGTTTGATGGAGAAGGTTGGCCGTCGTTTACGTGACAAAAAACTGGAGGCAAAGACAGTTGAGGTGAAAGTCCGCCGCGGCGATTTTACAACTCTGACCCGTAGTTATACCGGTCGTCGCCACACCGACGTAACAGAACGATTGTGGGCGGCGGTAGTTGCTCTGTTTGAAGAGATTAAAATTGACGCCCGCGGAGTGCGACTGCTGGGCGTTGGTGTTTCTAATCTGCGTCCCGCTGCCAGCCAGGAAGAACTTTTCGAGGCTTCTGATGAGCAGAGAAAAGCCAGGTTAAACGAACTGATGGACAATTTAAACGAAGAATACGGTGATCAAACAATCGTTCGCGGGGGCACAATTATTGGCCAGGACTAATCTGCAAAACTTACAATTTTTGTAAATATTCATCTTATCTTTCCCCCATCACCCTGGGGGAGAGCGGATAGATGATTAGTTACCAATTTTTGATAAAATACTGCAGTCAATTTAAAGTTTAATCATGAGCTCACCCCGGCGATTCATGTTAAAATTTCGGCGGGAATAGATTTTTACTTTCGCAGGAATGACGGATTTTTAGAGTGAACTCAACAATCGGAAAGAAAAAGGAGCGTAAATAATGTCATCTGAGACAGTAGTTAGCGGTATGCGTCCAACCGGCCCACTTCACCTTGGTAATTATTTTGGTGCCCTGAAGACCTGGTTGGAATTACAGGAAGAGACGGATTGTTACTTTTTTATTGCCGACTGGCACGCCTTAACGACCGGATACGAAGAACCTGAAGAATTAGGTAAAAACAGCCGTGAAGTCCTCATTGACTGGCTGGCCGCCGGACTGGATCCGGAGAAATGTGTAATTTTTAAACAATCCGATGTTCCCGAACATGCTGAACTCCATCTGTTGCTGGAGATGTTAACACCGGAGTCCTGGTTAAAACGCAATCCCACTTACAAAGCCGCCAGGGAAGAACTGGGTAAAAATAAGACCAACAACGTTGGTTTTCTTTCGTATCCCGTGCTACAGACGGCCGATGTTTTGGCTCACCGTGGAACTAAGGTACCGGTCGGCAAGGATCAAAAACCTCACCTGGAAATGGGTCGTGAAATTGTGCGCCGGTTTAACCACCTGTATGACGCTGACTTGCCCGAGATGAAGGCTCTTATTAGACAGACACCTCAGCTGCAGGGGTTGGATGGTCGTAAAATGTCCAAAAGTTATAAAAATTGCATATACTTGAGCGACTCTCCGACAGTGCGCGAGGAGAAAATAATGTCTGCTCAGACTGACAGTGGGCCCGAACCGGGGGCCAGGCTTCCCGAGGAAGGACCGGTAGCCAATCTGTTTACACTGCTCGAGTTATTCGGTGATAATGACGTACTTTCCGATTACGAGGAACAATACCGCGCCGGCGAAATACAGTATGGTTATATGAAACAGGACATTGCCGCAGCCATGAATAGCTCCCTGGAGGAATTCGATGAGCGCCGTAATGAACTGGAAGAGTCCCCGAAAGAGTTGAATGAAATTTTAACCTCAGGTTGCGAAAAGGCTCGCGCAAGTGCCGCCAGTACCCTGGATATCGTCCGTGAAAAAATGGGGCTTGTATGAATGATTGAAAATATTTCTCTGGCTCAGATCAATACCACTGTTGGAGATTTCAGCGGTAACCTGAAAAAAATAATTTCTTTTGCCGAACGAGCAAAAAGCAGCGGTGCGGATCTGGTCTGTTTCCCGGAACTGGCTCTTTGTGGCTATCCCCCCCGTGACCTGTTGTTTCGTTCAGCTTTTCTTCGTTACAACAAAAAATCACTCGAAGAGCTGTGCAAACGGGTCACCGGAGTTGACCTGATAGTCGGATATGCCTCCAGTCAATCGAAAGAAAAAGGCAAGCGAGTTAGAAACAGTCTGGCCTGGATAAGAGACGGCGAAGTAATATATCAGTATGACAAGAATTTGTTGCCCGTATACGATGTTTTTGATGAGCAAAGACATTTTGAAAGCGGCTTGCCACCGGAAGCTTTTGACGACCTGGTTTTAACCATCTGTGAAGACATCTGGTATGCACCTGAGCTGGAGAGTGATTTTCTGGCAAATGATTACGAAGAGCGACCGCTGGACCAGGTGGTGATGGAGGATGAAACTGTTGTTTTAAATTCCGCCGCCTCACCTTTTGTGCGTGGCAAAGAAGAGTTCCGCGACGAGTTGTTCGCCCATCTGGCGCAGAGATACGAGACACCGCTGCTATTTTGTAATCAGGTTGGTGGCAACGACTCACTGATATTTGACGGCAATTCTCGTATTTGCAATGAAAGTGGCAAAATTATCGCTCGCGGAGCCCCATTCGAAGAAGACTTATTGATAGTCGAGCGTCGCCAATTGTTTGACGATAACGTGAATGAGAAGGTCATCAGTCCAGCAACAGATTTTCCTCGAAAAGAAGAAGCAACGATTTACAGAGCCCTGGAGTTGGGGTTGTCCGATTATCTTGAAAAATGTGGTTTTGATAAGGTGTTGCTTGGATTGTCCGGAGGCATAGACTCCTCGCTGGCGGCCACGATTGCGGCTGATGCTCTCGGCCCGGAGAATGCCCTCGGTGTTTTAATGCCCAGTCAGGTAACCAGCTCGGAGAGCGTTGAGCACGCCGAACAGCTCGTTGATAACTTGGAAATAGACAGTCGTCTTTATAAAATTGAGAAGCTTTTCGACGACTACCTGGACCTGCTGCAGGATGATTTTGAAGAGACCGAGTGGGATACGACAGAAGAGAATATTCAGGCCCGGATTCGTGGCAATATATTGATGGCCCTCTCTAACAAATTTGATTATCTCCTAATTTCGCCCGGGAACAAATCAGAACTGGCCGTCGGTTACTGCACCCTTTATGGAGATATGACTGGCGGACTGGCGTTGTTGTCCGACGTGCCAAAAACGATGGTCTACCGGTTGGCCGAGTATCGAAATGAGAGGTCGGCAGTTATTCCCGAGGTAATCCTGCAAAAACCACCGTCGGCGGAACTGTCGCCCGGGCAGAAGGATGAGGACGATTTGCCGCCTTATGAGGTTCTCGACAGGTTAATCGAGCTCTACGTGGAAAAACATTTATCGATGCGCGAAATGATTGAAACCGGTTTTGAACCCGGTCTGGTGAGAGAAGTAGTTCGTAAAATAGACTATAACGAATACAAGCGTCAGCAGGCTCCAATTGGTTTTAAAGTTACCTCTAAATCTTTTGCTACCGGTTGGGAGATGCCGATCGCCCAAAAATTCATACCGTAACATAAGACCAGCTTAAAGCTCAAAGCCAAAAGCTAATACAAATTCATTAAGTGCTCATAATCTTGTTTATGTTCTTGAACTTGATCTTGATTTTCGGTCTTGCGCATCTTCGCCTGCTTGCAAGCTTGCCTCTTCGAGCTTCCCCCCTTGAAGGGGGGAAAGACAAAGGGGGGGTGATCTGGTCCTCTCCCTCCGTGGGAGAGGGATAGATAAGTAGTTACAGAAAAATTCACTATCCCCCCACCTTAATCCTCCCCCTCCGGGGGGGAGGAGATTTTTGAGGGGATATTAGGACTGATTAACGATGGAATTGATTGTACTTGGCGCCGGTGGATTTATGCCCGATCCGGGCTTTCCCGTCCCCGGTTTTGTGGTTCGTCATGAGGGTGTAAACTATTTGCTGGACGCCGGAGAAAATTCGCAGACACAGATGGCCAAATACGGGATATCAAGGGTTAAAGTTGGGGCCGTTATCATTTCTCACATGCATGGTGATCATACTCTTGGCCTGCCCGGCGTATTAATTAGACGAGGGCAGGAAGGAGGCGAAGAGCCGTTAAAATTGTTTGGGCCGGCTCCGCTCAAGGATTATGTTAGAGCGACTCAAAAATACCTGAGCTACACGCTCCATTACAAGACGGAGTTTGTCCCCCTGGAAGAAAGCAAAAGTTTTGATCTTCAGAATCTCAAGCTGACCACCCAGCCGCTGATACACCGGCTGGAGGCGCATGGGTTTGCTCTCCAGGTGCCCCGCATTAAACGTAAGTTTTACCCGGAAAAGGCCCGGGCGCTGGATGTTCCCGAAGGGCCGCTCTGGGGAGAATTACAGAGGGGCGAGGTAGTGGAGTTAGATGACGGGCAAGTGATAAACCCGGAACAGGTTAGTGATCCGCCGCCGCGGGGTAAACGGCTCGTTTATCTGACCGATACCAGACCACTGGACAATTATCCGCCAGAATTTCAGGAACCTGATCTATTAATTCACGAGGGAATGTTCTTAGAATCTGAGCGGGAACAAGCGGAAAAGAAATTTCATTCGACGGCTCTGGAAGCCGCCCGGGTCGCCAAAAAGCTGAATGCCAGGAAATTGTTACTGACTCATTTTAGTCGCCGTTATGACCATCCCGGTGTTCTTGCTCAAGAGGCGGCAAAAGAATTTTCTGAAGTAGATCTGGCGAAACCGGGAATGAAAATAAAACTGAGTTAACCAAAAATCATAAAGGCGGCCAGGGCAATTGTTACCAGGATAATCCCTATCCCGATGAAATAGGGAACAAGAGTCAGGTCAATTCCCGAATCGTTATCTTCTTCCGGCATATTTACCATTTTCACCCGTTCATCCTTGAAAACGTAGCCCGAGCCAATCTCGCCGTCCCAGAACCTGGCTTTAATTTCGTAGTAGTCTTCTGGGTTTCCTTCATAGGTGGGCGGCAATTTATCGGCCACTCCGACCCCGAGCACTGTGGCTTCCAGGGGCTTGCTTGCAAAATCATATTTTTCGGACTGCAACTCGTCGGGTAATTCAGCCGAAATACCGCCAAGAGCCCGGACGTAAATTTCGTCATCATTCTGGAGAGATTTTGGAGCCACACCTTTGAACGGTATTGTTATTATCGAAACCAGGTGTTCACTTTCTAATTTTTCGTCTTTTTCATCTTCGTCTCCATCCTCCGAGCGGCGATGCTTTTCAGTTAGAGCCCCTTTCATACTGCGGCTTAGTGCTTTACGGGTTATCAATTGAGTCCGGGCGTTGTAATTTAATTTACCTTTAGGAATGATACTGCTAATTAATTGATAAAACCAATCCTGGACATTTTCTTCGTCAAAATTTTCGACAAAGTGCCAGAGTTGAGATCTCTTTTCTGCTTCGTTTAGAAATTTTTTAACTGATTCCCGTGCCTGTTTGTGGTCGGCCTGAGTGACTTCGCCGGCGACAGCTGCCACCCGTTCAAAAGTTTGTTGGAATAGAAGGGGCTGGTCCTGCATGTCAAAGCTTTGTAATTTTTCAGCAGTGTCAAAGAGTGAAAGGTTAAGGGCACGAAAACCGTCATCATTTGACATTTGTTCAAAATAAAAAGCACCGTATAATTTTTCAGTTGGCGAAGAAAAAGTCCCCAACCCTAACAGCAGCGGTGGTTCGTCGCCGACCAGCTGTGGAGTTTCCACGCTGACATTTGCTTCGACCGGTTTTTCCTCTCGCTTAATAATATCTTCCGGTTCTGGCATTGTTATTGATTCCCCTGCAATAAAGGTTTGTTCTACTGATAAATGGTGACAACCAAAAATCTACGCCAGCGACCTTGTTGTTCCCTTTTTGTAGCTCAAATTCAACGCCGCTGGATTCCCGCTTCCGCGGGAATGACAATCAAAACCATATAAACGGCAATCCAATGAAATTGTCGTTGTCGGCAACGAATTAAGTCCGCAATGACGAACACAGAAGCTCGTCATTCCGGCCCCCAAGCCGGAATCCATCTGGTAGAGCAGTAATCGGTAATCAATATTCAATAATCAGTAACGTCAAAACCATTTACCGATTACCGATCACTGATTACCGGGCTTCCACCGATTACCGAATACCGAACACCGATTACTGAACTTCTTGCGGGTCAAGCCCGCAATGACGTGGTGGTGCTCAATTTATTAGTGCCTAACTTTATATCGTCACTTCACATTTTACCTTCAAGCGATTGATATGAAAAGGTTCCGAAGCGGGAGCTTTCTTGATAACATCTATGGCTGATCGTGCTGCCGGCAAAATTTCAAATCCTTAGTTTATTCACGCACAGTTTTACCGGTCATTTTTTGTAATTACTCAACTTATTTCCCCCCTTGAAGAGGGGACACAAAGGGGGTGAAGGGAGAGGGGATAGATGAGTAGTTATCATTTTTAAAAAAGGAGATAGCATATGGGCACAATACTGGACGAAATTGTTGAACAAAAAGAGACTGAAGTTAAAGATAAGCGACGCGCGGTGCCGCTGAAAAGTCTACGCTCCAGAGCCGAATCGAGGTCGGCGGGGAATCTGTTCCAAGAGGCAATCGAGGGCGATAAGATTGATTTGATTGCCGAAATAAAACCCTGCTCGCCCTCAGCCGGACGAATAACTGAGCTGGATGCGAGTGAAATTGCGACTGTCTATTCCCGCTCGCGACCAGCGGCTCTTTCAATTTTAACCGACAAACAATTTTTTGGGCAGGGGTTGGAAGTTTTAAAAGAATTAAGGAAAAGAGTAAGTAAACCAATCTTGCGAAAAGATTTTATAATAGACGAGTATCAGATTTACGAGACGGCCGCGGCTGGTGCAGATTGTCTGCTGCTCATCGCTGCCGTACTATCCCCGAAACAGCTCCGGGATTACTATCAACTGGCTGCAGAGCTGGGTCTTGACGTGTTGTTAGAAATTCACGACCCCGCTGAACTGGAGAAGCTTACCTTTGTTCCCCGTATCCTCGGGATAAATAACCGCCGTCTGTCGGGTGATTTCAGCACTGATCTCAAGCAAACGGCTCAACTCTTAAAACTGCGTCCTCAAAAGTCACTACTTGTCAGTGAAAGTGGAATAAAGAGTGCTGATGATATTAGGTATTTGCAAAATCTGGGTGGAGTCAATGCTGTGCTGGTTGGGACAGCGCTACTTGACTCGGCCAGCCAAGCTGCAGAAATAGAGCGACGAATTGAATCTCTGATGGCGCCGGTGATATCCGATGAGTGAGAGCGATCCCATTTTAGACCCTCTGAATGAAAAACAGCGTGAGGCAGTTACCCACGGTGAAGGCTCGTTGCTTGTATTTGCCGGCGCTGGCAGCGGCAAAACCCGTACAATCACACATAGAATAGCTCACCTTATTCGTGACCGTGGAGTTGCGCCTTATGAAATACTCGGTGTTACTTTTACCAACAAGGCCGCCGCCGAGATGCAGGAACGAGCTCGCAAGTTGGTTGGTGAGACAAATATACAGCCGGAACTCAGGACATTTCACTCTTTTGGTGTGCGGCTGTTGAGTGAAGAAGTAAATGCACTAAAACGGGAGCGAAATTTCAGTATTTATGACGACCGCGACCAACTGGCTGTGCTCAAGGAATGTCTGAAGCAGTTGAAGCTTGACCCCAAACAGATAAAACCAAGGACACTTGCCGGTCGTATAAATTATGCCAAGGACAATCTGATGTATCCCCGTCAATACGCCGAGGAACAGGGCAAAGATGCGGACGAACAGTTCTATACCATTTACAAGACTTACGAGAAAATACTGCTCTCCAACAATGCCTTTGACTTTGGGGATTTAATCCTGAGGCCGGTAAAATTACTGCAGGAAAACGAAACTGTTCGCAACCGCTGGCAGTTGCGTTTTCAACATCTGCTGGTCGATGAATTTCAGGACACCAATCCGGCTCAGTTTGAGCTCGCCCACCTGCTGGCTGAAAAGCATGGAAATATTGTCGCTGTCGGTGATGACGACCAGAGTATCTATTCCTGGCGCGGGGCCGATATCAGTAATATCCTTAACTTTGAGAAATATTTCCCAAATACCAAAACTGTCCGTCTGGAGCGAAACTATCGTTCTACTCAGCCAATCCTTGAGGCGGCTCATGCAGTTATAAAAAATAACAGTCACCGTAAAGATAAGAAGCTCTGGACTGACAAGTCCGAGGGGCGAAAACCGGAGGTTTACGCGGCCCGCAACGATTACAAAGAAGCTGAGTATGTCCTGGAGACGATTCGGCTGCTTGAAAAAATGCAGGGGGTATCGCCAGGTGATTGTGCTGTCTTTTTCCGGGTCAACGCTCAGACACGTGTTTTTGAAGAAGTTTTTACACGTGAGAATATGCCTTATGTGATTGTAAGCAGCGTTGGCTTTTATGAGCGCATGGAGATAAAAGATTTACTGGCCTACTTAAAAATTTTGGTCAATCCGGCGGACGACCACTCGCTGTCGCGTATTATTAACCAGCCCAGTCGGGGGATCGGTGAAAAAACTGAAGCCGCGTTGATGGAATACGCCGCCGCGCAGGAGGCGAGCGGCCTGGAAGCCCTACCGCTGCTGTTGGAATCCGGTCAACTGACCGGTCGGGCCCATAACGCCCTTTCCAAATTTTATCAGCTTTACAATCAGTTGCAGGAATACAATGATCAGCCCCCTTTGAAAGTAATAGAAAAGGTTCTGGAAAAAAGCCGCTACATCGAAAAGGTGGTCGAAAAAAAGGACGATCATACTGCTGAGTCACGGCTTGAAAACATTGAGGAGTTGAAGCGTGTTGCCGCTGACTTTGGCGAGGAAAACCCTGACCCCCCCCTGGCTGATTTTGTGGAAGAAATTACTCTGTTGACCGACATGGACACAACCGAGACTGAGGCCACAGCAGTCAATTTAATGACCCTGCACGCCGCCAAGGGACTGGAATTTGAAGTGGTCTTTATGGCCGGTATGGAGGAGGGCTTACTGCCGCATAGAAATTCTGAGTTTGATCCTGAACGCAAGGAAGAGGAGAGACGTCTCTGTTACGTTGGTTTTACCCGGGCTAAAAAACGGTTATACTGCAGTTGGTCGAGAAAGCGGAGGCTTTACGGAACCGAACGTCAGAATCATCCTTCGCCATTCTTACGTGAGGCAGGGTTGCTTGACGAACCATCCGCCTTGCATGGTGTCGATTCCGGTCGCCGCGGTCGTGCCTTCAATCAGAGCCGTAAAAGATCAAAAAGAAAAATGAAGAAGAAAAGCAAAAAAATTACCACGGCATCCGGTAAATCAAATGCAGGCTCCAGAGCTGCGCTGAATTACGAGGTGGGTGAAATAATAAAACATCCCAAGTTTGGGCGTGGTAAAATAGTTGCCATCCAGGGTTCGGAGAGTTCACCCACGGCAAGTATCAAGTTTGACGCGGTGGGAGAAAAAAGGTTGGCCCTGGCTTACGCTCACCTGGAAAAAATTAGTTGAGAAGTAAAGTTTTTGGAATAAATGGGGAACAATTTACCCTTATAATAAGTGAAAAGGTAGTTTATATAATGAATGTAGCCAAAAAATATACGTAACTATTTACTTATCTTCCCCTCCTTGACGGGGGAAAACAAAGGGGGGTAAAAAAGGGAGAGGGGATAGATGAGTAGTTACAAATACACTATGAAATGAGGGTTACTTTATGAGATCGTCTTCGAGGATAATTATTTTTTCGACGCTCTGTTTTTTTATTGCAACGGCGATATTACCGCTAAATTATGCGGCTTCTGAATCGCTGGCGGCAGAGATGGAAGCCGGAGAAACTGAGCTCAGTTTTGAAGAGGAAATCAAACTGCTTGAAGAGCTACTTGAGGATCTCAAAACGGTTCGTAATCAGATCGCAGAGCTACGAGATAGTTTTGATGTATTGCAAAATGAACTTGGTGAGCTGGAAGAGAGAATAAATTCAGTAAAAAAACAAATTGAAAATTTGCGCTAACCCGAATTATTCACGACAGCACCACTGTCGTGAATAATTCGCCCGCAGGGGCGCACCGAGCACTCAAAGCGTTGAGTGCTACCTCGTAGAGGTGGATTATGCACGAAAAAGTATTTTTCGTGCATAATCCGGGCTAATAAGCCATAGCTTCAAACCGGGATAATAATCGAGAAGCCGGCCGAATCTGTTTCTATTTTAATAAAACCTGTGGGGAATAATCAGGGGAGTTAAAAAAGGCTCAACCATCTCAATTATTGAAGGAGTTGATTGGATATGGTGCCCGGCTACGAGTGTATTCCCTGCATTTCCCACTTGATGCTCGAAGCTTTAAAAAGAGCGGGGGCATCTGATGAAATTTCTAAAAAAATGATGCGCCGGCTGCTGCAAGAGTCTGAACAGTTATTTGAGGGCGAGACAGCACCTTTCGTGGTTGGAAACTTGATGAAATACTTTTGCGAACTCACCAATGAAAAAGATCCTTATAAACAGTTTAAACGGGACTCAGTCAGCCTATCTTTGCGAATATTACCCGATTTGCGTCGGTTGGTGCGTCAAGCTCCTGACCCTGTCCAACGGGCGCTTGAGTTGTCCGCCGCCGCCAACTCTATTGATCTCGTCGCCCTCCGGGAGGACGAGCTGGAACGACAGATGGAAAGACTCGCCGAGGCCGGCCAAGTAGAAATAAAGAGCGAAGTTATGATTCAGTTCCGTCGCGAGCTGGAAGAAGCTGAGAAGGTATTTTTAATTGGCGACAACACCGCCGAAGCGGTCTTTGATCTACTGCTTCTGGAACAATTAAGTGATAAGGAGCTTTATTACGGAGTTCGCGGAGCACCGATTTTGAATGACGTAACCAAAGTTGAGGCACTTGAAACCGGTATTTATCGCTGGGGCGAAATTATTTCCAGTGATTCTTCTGTGCCGGGGACAATTCTTTCGCAGGTAAGTGATGAGTTTCTCAGACATTTTAACGAGGCTGACCTCGTCCTGGCCAAAGGGCAGGGCAACTTCGAATCCCTTGTCGAACCGCCACGCCCCGTCTATCATTTATTCAAGGTCAAATGTAAACCGTTAGCCACCCGGCTGGAATACGACTTGAATGATTATGTTTTGATAAAGCGTGGATGACAAATAAACGGAGTAGTGAACATGGGAACTTATACGGCTGAAATCAATGATAGTCTTTATCTTAACTTTGCAGTTAAACCCTCAGAAATAGAACGTCTTCTACCGCCCGGAGTTAAACTTGACCGGCGTCACTATCGTGGGCGGGAGTGGGGATTTTTTTCTGTTTTACTCTATAGTTGTGACCGGTTCTCATTCGCTGAATTGAGCTGGCCCCGGCTGGCGTTTAAGGGGGCCGAAACCCGTATTTACATACTCGACAACAGCCAGACCCCCAGTACTTACCTGATCCGCGAGTATTTGCCGCGCTTTCACTCCACGCTTATTAAATACTACTGTAAAATACCCACCTGCCGGATGGATTTTGACTACCCGCGCAGCGTCCATCCGGGTGGAGTCTACAAATGGAATATCGAAGGGAGAGGAGCCGGAGTTGTCAAGGCGAAAATAGACGAAAGTAAAGCCTCAATGGGACAGCTCGGTGATTATTTTTCTTCGCGGGAGGCGGCTCTTGATTTTTTTACAAGACGACCAAACTATTACTACGCAGCCGCCGGCGACAGGGTGATAAAATTAAAAATTTCCGGCTCTTACGGCAAAAAAATCGAGCTTAATATAGAGCAGTGGGAGCTTGGATTTACTGCCGCCGATCTTGAACGACACCGGTTCCCTGAAGCAGTCAGCGGCTGTTTTTTTGTGCCAGAAATAAGTCAGCAGATAAGTGGTCCCCATAAGGAGTCGATTTCCTGCCTCACCGGGTCCTGATTAATCACCGTAACTACTCATCTATCCCCTCTACCTTCTCCCCTTTGTTACCCCCTTCAAGGGGGAAGATAAGGTGAGTAGTTACTAATCACCTTTGATAACTGCGAGAGGCTCAAGCCGGGCCACGCGGTGTGTGACTCCTATGTCAGCCAGGGTATCGACCACAGTATCAATGTTTTTGTAAGCTCCCGGTGCCTCATCCAGGACCTGGTTCGGACGGGCACCATAAATAGGTATCGACCCCATTCGCTCGTTTAGACTGTTCCGATCAAATTTCTTTTTGGCGGCAGTTCGTGACATAACTCTTCCCGCCCCGTGGTTGACCGAGTAGTAGAGATTTTTGACGTTTTTGCCTGCCGTTAAAACATAAGAATTGCTTCCCATGTTTCCGGGTACCAGGACCGGATGACCCGTTTCTTTGAAAATTTCCGGACATTCGGGATGGTCGCCGGGGAGGGCACGCACGGCTCCTTTGCGGTGGACCAGGTAGCGTCTCCCGTCAATTTCTTCAAATCGAGCCAGGTTGTGAGAAATGTCATAAAGTATTTCTAACCGTCCGCCCCCGGTAAGATCGGCCCGGTCCTCAAAACTGCGGCGAATAATTTCAGTCATCACCTGGCGGTTGGCGTAAGCAAAATTAGCGGCTGCGGCCATCGCCTGCCGGTATTCGCGTCCACATTGAGATTCGATTGGTGCCGCCGCAAGCCCCTTGCTCGGTAATTTTACGCCCAATTTATTTGCTTCCTGCTGCATTTTAGAGGAGAAATCTTTGCATATCTGGTGGCCGAAACCGCGGCTGCCGGAGTGTACCTGAATTACGAGCTGTCCTGTTTTTAGATCAAAATTTTGTGCGCTCTCTTTATCGTATATTTCAGCCACTCGGTTAAGCTCAATAAAGTGATTGCCGCCGCCAAGCGTTCCCAACTGGTGCATCCTTTCACGAGCTCGTTCAGATAGTGGCGCCACTGAAGCTCCGGGATAATTGCCTCTGTCCTGAATATTGCTCAGTTCCGTTTCAGAGGCAAGTCCGAGACGAGTAAGGTATTCCACCCCGTTTTCCGCTATCTTCTTCAGATGGCTTTTCAGGGTGCTCTGCAGCGGACTTGTAGTTCCAATCCCGGTAGGAATTTGGCCGGCGATCGTGCGCATAAGCTGGTTGCGTTCTTCAACTGCCAGATCTTCTTCCTGAAGCTCTGTCTTTAACAGCCGGACGCCGCAGTTTATATCCATTCCCACGGCACCGGCAGAAATTAATCCCCTGTCAGCGTCCATGACCATGACGCCACCAATTGGTATACCAAACCCCTGGTGCAGGTCGGGCATACCGATGACGGCAGCGACTCCCTGCATGGAGGCGGCGTCGCAGAGCTGTTTGAGTGAGTCGTCCTCCTGGACGAGATCGAGCAGGGGAGGGCTAAGGTATAAACTTACATCACAGCGCATATCGGAATGCTTTTGGATTACATAGTTATTTGTTCCAATCTTTTCGATTTCCATATCCTTTGACACCCTCACTTTTCTCTGCTTTTTGTCTGATTTATTATAAAATAACTACCACATAAATCCAGTCGAATGAGCGATAAAACAAAATTTTCCAACATCATTTTGGTCCCGGAACGTATTGACCGCAGAGCTGAAAACCATCCCCCCTTTCCTTTCCCCCCCTTGAAGGTGGGAAAGACAAAGGGGGTTGAAAAAATGGATTGCGGGTCAAGCCCGCAATGACGATCGTTAATTCCAGACCGTAAAAACGAGGCGGGGGGACGCGTCCGCAGCGATGAAATCATTGGAAGATAGACAGGAAAAAATTCTAACGGAGGTGGCATTATGTCACGTTACTTTACCAAAAATGAGCTCCCCGGGATTGGATTGGGAACCTGGGAAAATACTGATCCGGCGAGGTGCGTTCAAAGTGTTGAAACGGCAATTAGAGTTGGTTATCGCCATATCGATACGGCCCAATTTTATGGGAATGAGAAGGCGGTTGGAAAAGGAATCGCCTCCAGCGGCATAGCCCGAGAGGAGCTGTTTGTCGCCACTAAAATATGGATAAAATCATTGGATAGAGCCGGCGTCCACGGCTCCACCAGAGAGAGTCTCGAAAAGCTGGGATTGGATTACATAGACTGTCTGTATGTTCACTGGCCAGCCGGCAATTATAACTGCCGGGAAACGCTACCGGCGATAAAAGAACTCCAGGACGAGGGACTTGTGCGGCAGATAGGCGTGAGTAACTTTACTATTGAACTAATGGAAGAAGCACTGGAGATTCTGGAGGGCAATATTTTTGCCAACCAGGTGGAGATGCATCCCTTGCTCCAGCAGCCACGACTGCACGATTATCTTGTCAGCAAGGACATTTACCTTGTGGCTTACTCTCCTTTTCGTCACGGGACTCTGTTTGATCATCCCGGTTTACAGAAGATAGCCGACAAATACGATGTATCGGTGGCTCAAGTTATACTCGCCTGGCAGCTCGAGAAAGAGAAGCTAATCACTATTCCCAAAGCAACCGGTGAAGCCCACATCAAGGACAATTTCGCGGCAATGAAGTTAAACCTTGAAGAAGAAGACATTGAAAAAATTGACGGGTTTGACTGCGGGGATCGTTACGTTGATCCACCGATTGCTCCATGGAAAGGATGATAAGCTAATGGAACAGAGCGAAATAAAAATCTCAACCAGCGGTTACGCTGACGTAAAGGACTTAAGTGGCCCGATCAATTCCTTTTTGAGTAAAGTAGGTGGGGAGGGACTGCTCGCGGTTTCTGTCCCGGGAGCGACAGCGGGAGTGACTACGATTGAATATGAATCAGGCTGTATAGCTGATCTCCAGGAAGCACTGGAGGAGCTAGCTCCTGCGAACGCCCACTACGAGCACAACAAAAAGTGGGGGGACGGTAATGGGTTTTCTCATCTGCGTGCTGCGCTGCTGGGACCCGGAGTTACTCTCCCGTTTAAGGACGGTGAGCTTCAGACAGGGACATGGCAGCAGGTAGTGGTTGTTGACTGTGACAACAAAAGCCGTGAGCGGCGGATTTTGTTGTCCGCTCTGTCTGCTTAAAAAATTATATGGTATAGCGACAGCGGAACAGGCGGCCAAATTAATACCGGAGTATTGATGTATTGGGCAATTTATATATCGGGGTATGAGGTAAGGTTTGCTGCAGAACCAAAATATTTAAAAGAGTAGTGGTATCAAAGCGGGCAGAAGGGAACCGAGGAAGGCCTGGGGGAGAGTGGTTCGATTGACCCGAAATATCAGGTAAGTCGTCAGAAAAAGAGAGTGCAGCAGGGTGAGGACGTAGGGAATTAAGAAGCCGAAAGGAAGGAGATTCCAGATGCCTGTTAACAGACCGGCGGCCGCAATGCTCAAGGCCATCTCGCGTTCGTCAAATTTAACACGACTAACCCGATAGTAAAGATAAATAAGCAGACCCCGCAGCAGCCAGACAAATATTAATACAGCGCCCTGGACAACCATGAATAGACCGAATTGAACAGCAAAAGGAATAGCCAGTTCGCTCTCCTCGGCGACAAAAGATATAAAAGAAAAAATTGAGCTGACTTCTTCCGGGCTATCGATAACCAGGCGTAGTATTATCGCCAGATAGGGAATTAGCAGGCCCCATTTTAGCCAGAGGGTTACACGTCGCCAGACGCGGACCGGGTATTTGTTAAAAAGAGAGGCAGGATAAAAATAGAGGCGAAAAAGAATCATAATACTCTCATTCCTTTATTCACGTTAACTCGTTTCATGCGCAAACTTCATCTGACTACGCCCATTATAAAACTTGACGAATCTTCAACCGATTAATTCATGAGTGCTAACTACTCACCTTATCTTTTCCCCCTCACCCTGGCCGAGCAGTCAATCGGGCCTGTAAAGGGAAAATCAATGATTAATTCAGGCCTTGCGTTCCCGATTGACTGCTCGGGAGAGGGAATAAATGAGTAGTTACCATGGGAGTTAGTCATTCAGCGGGATAGATTAATACCTGCGGCTGATTATAGTCAAATAGGACTGCAGTTCTTTTTCTCGTTGAGTATTTCCATGTCGATGGAAAATATCCATCAGCTCGCGTAAAAGCCTTTGTAACACCTGTTTATTAGTTAAAGGTTCAAGGTATTCCTCCACAAAATCAAAGCCGGTCCGTTCGAGATATTCCCGGCAGTCTTCGCGTGTTAAAAATTTACCTTCGAAGGAAGGATCCATAAACAGAACCTCAGTTTCACCGGTGAAACGCAGAAATGCGTGCACCGGTAATCCGACGATCTGAAAAGGCAGTTTGACCCGGTCGCAGACCAGTTTAATCAAACAGCATAGAGCCAGGGGACTGGCTGTTTTTCGTTCCAGTATCCAGTTTAAAAAATAGTGGTTGGGAGCATCTTCTTTTGTGTCCGAGATACCTTTGAAGCCCTGTTTTTCAAGCAGAACATCGCGTACCACTTTGACCCGCGTGTGATCGTCGATTGTCTCCCAGCGCTGCAGCTCGTTGTTTACTTTAGCAGCAAGAGAACTCAGTTGAGAGATGACTTTTTTGATGTTGAAGTCCGGGAAACCCACGCGAGTAAAAGCAAGCAGGGCCGGCTCAAAGATAAGATCAAAGTTTTCTCTATCGACCGGTAAGTTACGAAATGTGTTGTGCAATAGCCTTGGCTCAATTTGTTCTAAAATTTGTTCCAGGCGAATACGCACTTCGGGCGGCTGATTGCTGAGGTCAGCTTTGATGTAGGGAGAAGCCTGTTCGCCGATTTCCAGCAGGTGTTTTTCAGCCTGACTGGCAATAGTCTCGTCCTCATCTGCGAGAAGTGTTAAAAGGGCGTCCACAGTAGAGCTTTTATTCTGTTGCTTCTGCATACTGAACATTCTCCTCCGCTGAAGACGCTTATCTTTCTTTTACCCGTCGATAAGAGAATCGGGGTATAAATGCCGGTAGCTCCCAGGAACGCGGCTTTGTCTCTAACCAGGCGATTACCTGTTGAACCCTAATTCGTGCTCTTAATTCTAACCCGGGAAGCTGCGACTTAATATCGTCAATTACTAGAGGACCGAATCCCAAAAGTTTTCGCCGGGCGGTCGCCGCCACCTTCGGATTTTTATCTCCAAGCAGTGAGAGAAGCGCCTGTAACTCACTATTTTTTATCTTCACTGAACTGCCTCCCGATAAATTTGAACTCCACTAATGTTTATCGAAAGGCAGCGTCAGTTTCTGGAGAAAAAATCGAGCTACTTGCTAATCTCGTTCAGCCTAAACATCAGGCCATGGCTTCTATTTTGTTAATCAATAGGTCTGCAATTCTCGCCTGAGCCTCGGCCGTTGTCGCACCAAGGTGAGGGGTGGACACGCTTTTTTCCGCGCAGACAGCGTCGATAGCTCCCGGCGGTTCTTCTCGATATGTATCGAGACAGGCACCACCGATTTTATTCTCTTTCAGCGCCTCAGCCAGAGCGTCCTCATCGACTAAGCCCCCGCGAGAGCAGTTAACAATTAAAGCGTCGTCCTTCATTTGCTCGAGCTCTTGTGCTCCAATAATATTATCTGTCTCGGGTGTAAAAGGTATGTGCAGCGAAATAATGTCTGAACCAGTTATAATTTCTTCTAATTCAACTGGTCTTGCGCCGCCGTCCTCGATTTCATTATCACTGATAAAAGCGTCATAAGCTATTACGTCGGCACCGAATGCGCTTACAAACTCACCAACACGCTGTCCAATACGTCCAAAACCGATCAGCCCGACAACCTTGTCCATGATTTCACTCCCGTTCAGTTCGCCCTTTATCCACTCGCCCTCTTTCATGTGCCTGTCAGCGCGTGGAATGTCGCGATAGGCGGCGAGAATATGTCCTATGACCAGTTCAGCCACGGCGTTAGTCGAAGCCTCCGGAGTATTTTGCACTTCAACTCCTAATTCTTCTGCCTTTTCCAGGTCAATATTATCGAGACCAACTCCGGCTCGAACAATACCAATCAGATTTTCAGCCTCTTCAAGCCGTTCGGCAGTTACAGTAGTGCCACTGCGGACAATCAAAAAAGCCGCTTCAGGGAGTGACTCATCTATTTCATCGTTTTCAAAGGCTTCCACTATTTCAAACTCTAAACTATCTTGAAAGTGTTTGACCACCTTTTCGTCAACCGGGTCGCAGACAATAATTTTCATTTTAACTCCTCCTAAATAATTGATAAGTTAAATTAGTTTTGCCGTAATTAACCGACTAAATTATGATTATGAAATTACCTCGTTCAAGGGGATTGAATCAAAAGGGAAGTAGGGATTAAATTAATTGCCTCTGTATTCACGTATCTGTTCTCGAAGATCATCACCGCCGTCAATTTTCTGCCATCCACCGTGCTCCTTTTTCCAGTTTTTAAGGTCCCACTCCACTGTTGTAACTCCGTCAATGCGTTTCAACTGGTGTTCAATCTTCTTAACCTCGTCTTTGTCCTCAATCTCTTTGCCGTGACGTTTTTCCAATCTACCTTTAAATGTAACGCGGCCGTTTGCATACCTGTAATCGATAGATTTAACCTTGACATCCTGGCGGACGAGAGTGCGGTTTATGTCCTGTGAAACATGTAAGTCACTACGTTGATTTTTCACTATAAATACCCCCCATCAATTTAAAATTTTAAACGCAAACGAAACTTAGTTCACCGGGATCAGCCCGACCAGTCGTTGAATTTTTAGCTGAGAAATACAATATCTTTTTTTTCTCTCTTTGACAAGGTGCTCGGCGTTTTACCCATAACCCTCCAACGCATCTTTCTCCCTCTCCCTGACCGATCAGTCAATCAGGCCTGTAAAGGGAAAAAGAGTGATTAATTCAGGCCTTGCGTTCCTGAGTGACTGCTCGGGCGAGGGGACTGATGGAATGTTTTGGGGTTTACGTGGAAGTAGATTGGGAGTCGGGAAGTAATGTAAAGCCAGTGAAGAAAATTTTAAGCCAGTTGATCTACTTGAAAGCCGAGGCCGATCTCCTCGGGATCATGTTCGGAAAGATTCAACTCTTCCAGGCGGGAGGATAACTGGTCAGCAGCTCCCAGAAGCTCTCCGGTTGCCGGGGCGGGGTCTTTATTTTCAGCGGTTTGTAATTGTTCTCCAGGTAAACTCGCCTCGGTCTCCCAGGGACTAAAAAAGGAAAGATCTTCAGCGTCAGCCCAATCTAATCCCTCAATCATGGTCTAACCCTTCCTGTGAAGATTTACTAATTTATCGCCGTCCAGCCACAGTATAAGCGCTGATCTCCCCAAATGCAAATTTTATTTTGATTTATTTCATTTTTATGCTTTCAAACAAAAAAATCTTTGATATCTTCCCAGGCAAGAGTATTCAGAACATCGTCCGATTCAAGCCAGGCGCGGCGAGCCTGATAAACGCCGTATTTTATGTAATCGAGATTACCGGCGTTATGTGCGTCGGTAGATATGACAAGTTTTAGTCCCATCTCTTTCGCACGCCGTGCGTGGACGTCATTGAGGTCGAGCCGTTCGGGTTGGGCGTTAATCTCAAGGGCACAATTTTCTTCTAATGCCGTCTTCATTATTTCTTCAAGATCTATCCGATAAGGACCACGATAATTTAGTTTGCGGCCGGTGGGGTGGACGAGGAAATCAACATGGGGATTTTTTAGAGCCCGTTTAATCCTCTTCGTTTGTCTTTTTTCCGAGAGATTAAAACTAGAATGAACAGCTACGGGGACAACATCGAGCCGTTCTAAAATCTGCTCTTCATAATCAAGACTGCCGTCCTCGAGTATATCGACTTCATTACTTTTTAAGAGACGGAAATCGTCAAATTCTTCGTTCAGGCGATCAATCTCATCCATCTGTCGTTTTAGCTCGTCCGGCGTTAGCCCGCCGGCGACCCCAAGGTTGTGAGAGTGATCGGTAATTGCAAGGTATTCATGGCCAATTTTCCGGGCTGCTGCGGCCAGTTCCCGCAGACTGTTTGCACCGTCGCTGGCGGTGGTGTGTGACTGGAAATCACCCCGAATTTCGCTGGTCTTAATCAGCTCCGGCAGCTCTCCCGCATTGGCGGCTTTAAGTTCACCCCGGCCTTCGCGCAGCTCAGGCTCAATATAATCACAGCCGAGTTCTTTGTATATAGCAGCTTCATCCGCTCCGGCAAGCTGCTGTTCGTTTTCGTAAAGACCGTATTCATTTATTTTATGCCCCATTTTAACAGCTCGTGAACGTAGGTTGACGTTGTGGGGCTTCGAACCGGTAAAATAGAGCAGCGCCGCGCCAAAACTTTCCGGTTCTACAATTCGCAAATCTACCTGGAGGCTGTTTTTTAGTTGGACTGAAATCTTTGCCTCGCCGCGAGCAACTATTTCTTCAACATCTTCATAATCAACAAAGTAATCGCCGGCTTTTGCTGATTGGCTGGCAGTAGCCAATAGATCAATATCCCCGACAGTTTCCTTACGCCGCCGGTAGCTGCCAGCGGCTTTAACTCGCTGAACGGAAGAACAGTTCTGCAAGTAATCGAGCAGGGAGTCAACAACTTCTTCAACCCGGTTCAACAGATATCGCCGCTCGTATTTACGTCTCTCCCTGGTTGCTTTAAGTATGGAAGCCTGGGTTTTTTCTCCAAATCCTTTGAGCGCAGATATTTTGTCCCGCTTAGCAGCTTTTTCCAGGTCGGCCAGGTTGGTGATATTCAACCGGTTGTAAAGAGTTTTTACCCTTTTTGGTCCTAAAGAGTTAATCTTTAACAGTTCGGGCAGGCCAGGAGGATATTCATCTTCGAGCTCTTTTAATTTTGGATGGGTACCGGTCTTAATTATAGTCTCAATTTTTTCAGCGAGATCTTTTCCTATCCCTTCCAGGTCGGTAAGATCCTCACCGGACTCGACCATTTGTGAGAGTTCGCGTCCCAGGTTACTGAGAGTATGAGCAGCCTCGCGGTAGGCTCGAATACGGAATGGATTATCACCGCGAATATCGAGGTAATCGGCTATTCGATTGAAGACGTCAGCGACGTCAGAATTGTAAACGGGCATGGATGCCACCTGCGGTCAAGAAATATTCACCCGGTATAACAATTATTACGCCCAGCCTTTTTAGCTGCATAAAGCTGCCGGTCAGCAATTTTTACCAGGGAAGAGGCTTTTTCAGGATAATTATCAGGTCCGGCTTCTGTAAGTCCGGCGCTGACAGTCACGGATATGTTCCTTTTTCCGATTATGACTCCATCAGATTCAATTTTTCTGCGTATCCGGTCAAGCGCTTCAAATCCGGCCTCAATATCAGTGTCCGGTAGAACGATAAGAAATTCCTCGCCTCCATAACGCCCCACGCGATCATGTCCGCGAATTTCTTCATCCATAATTGCTGCCAGCTTACGTAAAACAAGATCGCCGACCGGGTGGCCGTGAGTGTCATTAATACGTTTAAAATAATCGATGTCCACCATAGCCACAGTGAGGTGAGCCTTGTTCCGGCGAGCCCGGTTGAATTCCTGGCGGAGAATTTCATGGATACGCCGGTGATTGGGTAAACCGGTCAGACTGTCCTCACGGGCCATTTGCAAGAGTTTCTCATTCTTTTGCTGTAATTTTTCAGTCAGTTCACTCTGTCGTATAGCTATGGCAATATAGTTGCCGGCTATTTGAAGCAAGTAACGATTGTTTTCACTGAGTACGGTCTGCCGGGCAAAGGTAAAATTCAAAACCCCAATTTTTTCATCTTTCACCTGAAGAGGGACAGCCAGCAGAGAGGTGTAGTTTTCGCAAGCCTGTGGCAAGACGGACATAAATTCCCCGGAGCAACGAATATTTGGCGTCTGAATTACCTCACCTGTTGAAAAGGCCCGCCCTGCTATCCCTTTACCCGGCTGCAGAAGATTATTATCGTTCATACGTTCTATTTCTTGCATGCTATGGTTGTATGATGAGATGATTTTAAGATTTTCAGTATCACGAGAATAAACGGCAAGACTGCCCGAGCTGGCCCCTAATTCACGAGTAGTCTGCTTTACGATGTAATCCAACGACTCGTGAAAGTCGTCCAGACGCAGTACGACCCCACTTATCTCTGCCAGAAGCTCTAAAATTGATTTTTCCGTTTCAACAATAACAGTCTGCATACCAATCACCTGTACAAATTTGGGCCATAAAGCTTTTCAAATCCCAGTGGGGAGGAAAAGGTTGGTTTCCCGCTTCTCCTGCAGGAGAAGCGGGTTACGAGGACAGTTTTAGCCGCCGATCTGAAGAAAAACAGGGACAAAAACAACCGAGACGATAGACATCAGTTTGATCAAGATGTTCAATGAAGGACCTGAAGTGTCCTTAAAGGGATCGCCAACGGTGTCCCCGGTAACGGCGGCGTCGTGAGCTTCTGAGCCTTTACCACCAAAATTGCCTGCTTCAATGTATTTTTTAGCGTTGTCCCAGGCACCGCCGGAGTTGGCAAGATAGATGGCGAGCAGGAAACCGGTGACAATAGCGCCGGCGAGCAGTCCACCAAGAGCGCTGGGACTATAAAGTCCGACCAGAATCGGGACCACGACAGCAAGAACACTGGGTAGAACCATTTTTTGCAGTGCAGCAGCAGTCGAAATATCAATACAACTCTCGTAATCAGGATCCTCTTCGCCCTTGAGAATACCGGGGAATTCGCTGAATTGCCGGCGTACTTCGGAGATCATCTTTTCAGCCGCCTGTCCAACTGAGTTAAGAGTTAAAGCGGTAAACACAAAGGGCAGAAGGCCACCAATTAACAAGCCGGCCATTACCGTTGGATTAGTAACGTCAAAGTTAACTTCGCCAATCTGCTCCTGGTAATTCGCGAATAGTGCCAGCGCGGTTAAAGCGGCTGAACCGATAGCAAACCCTTTCCCAATTGCTGCTGTAGTGTTACCAACAGCATCCAGGGCTTCGGCTTTTTCGCGGATATCATTGCCCATTTCAGCCATTTCAGCGATACCGGCAGCGTTGTCAGCGACCGGGCCAAAACAGTCGACGGCCAGGGTAATGCCCAGCGTCGAAAGCATGCCCACAGCGGCGAGTGCAATGCCGTATAAACCGGCCAGGGCGTAAGAGACAAGAATACCGGCAATAACTGAGACAACCGGTATCCAGGTGCTTATCATACCGACAGAGATACCGCGGATAATATTAGTAGCATGTCCGGTTTGTGAGGCGTAAGCAATACTTTTAGTGGGACTGTAGTCGTAAGAAGTAAAATACTCGGTTGACAGACCGATTACAATTCCAACCAGAAGACCGGAGATAAGAGCGCCAAACAGGTAGAGGGTCTCTGTCATTTTATAACCGATCAGATAATAGATAGATCCGAAAGAAAAAACCGCCATAAGAATTGAAGCAAGTAATACCCCCAAATTCAGGGAGAGGTGAACGTTTTTGGCTTTTCCAGCTCCGACAACAAAGGAACCGAGTATAGAGGCCAGAATTCCAATTCCGGCGAGTAGGAGAGGTAGAACGGTTGTAACCTCCAGATACCCGGCGGGTAGAAGAAGGCCGTTTCCGGCTACTATACCAGCAAGTGCCATAGCCGAAATAATTGAGTTGGTGTAGGACTCGAAAAGGTCAGCTCCCATACCAGCGACATCACCTACGTTGTCGCCTACGTTATCGGCAATAGCAGCGGGGTTGCGGGGGTCGTCTTCAGGGATTCCTTCTTCAACTTTGCCAACTAGGTCTGCGCCAACGTCAGCAGCTTTGGTATATATACCGCCACCGACACGGGCAAACAGAGCGATTGAGCTGGCACCAAACCCAAAACCGAAGAGAAGCTGAGTATCGGCACCAAGGAAATAGAAAACACTGATTCCTAAAACACCAAATCCAACCACGGACATACCCATGACGGCACCGCTTGAGAAGGCTACTTTTAGCCCCTGTTTCATGTTAATAGTAACCGCTTCTGCAGCTCGCGCATTGGAACTGGTAGCAATCCGCATGCCTATGTTGCCGGCCAATCCGGAAAGCAGGGCACCAACAAGATACGAAAGCCACATATAGGTGGGAAAGTCTTCGAGCCACCAGCCTAAACCGCCTAATATCAGGGCGACAACAATTGCAAAAATAACCAGCGCAACGTATTGTTTGTTTAAAAAGGTTAATGCTCCGTGATATATGTAATCGGAGAGAGTCGACATCTTCTCGTTACCGCGAGATTTTGTCTTTAATTTTAAAGCGAGGATTAAGGCATAAATTAAGCCAAGTCCTCCCAGTCCATAACTGATAATCGCCATGTATCCTTCCAAAAGATGTGGCATAGTGATCAACTCCATTGATAAGATATTTTTTAGGTTCATTATTATAAGTGTAAAGTTGTCCAGTTTCAACTGATTTAGCCGAACTTCTTCACGTTTTAGCAAAATGATGTAAGAATAAATAGAAAATTATTTTTTTGCGAGGTAGATCGATTGGCTTTAATAATTGTTGAATCACCGACAAAAATCAAAACACTGGCCAAGATTCTCGGCGGGGATTGGGATTTCGCGGCCACGCGCGGGCATCTTTATGACCTTCCTTCTGATGAGATGGGGATCGCCGACGACTACAGCCCGTGCTGGGTTCCCATCCGCCGGCGGGGCAACCAAAAAACCATAAACAACCTGAAAAGAAAAGCCAAAACCGCTGAGAAAATTTACCTGGCCACTGACCCCGACCGAGAAGGGGAGGCGATAGCCTGGCAGGTTAGTGAACTGGTCCTTGCGGCCGACCGTCCTCCACCTCGTTTAAGACTTGAGGGCCTTACCTCCGAGAATGTTGAGGCGCAACTTAAAGCGCCGGAGGATATCGACTGGGATATGGTTTTCTCACAGTGGGCACGCCGGTTACTGGACCGCCTGGCCGGTTACAAAATAAGTCCTTTCCTGATGAGCGCTTTCAAGGGCAAAAAGCTCTCGGCGGGCCGGGTTCAAACTGCTGTCCTTAATCGGATTGTTGAACGCTGGCAGGCAGTGGACGAGTTTGAACCGGTAAAGTTTTACCGCTTACTTTTAGAGTTGAGAGGTAAAAACAAAAAAATCACCCCGCCGCCTGTGGCCGAGCTTGTCCAGCTCGGGGATTGTAAAATAGGAACGTCCGCGGACGAAGAATTAATTACTGAACGGAAAACAGTAGAAGAGCTGGCAGAAGCAGTCAGGGAAAAAGGAGTTCAGGTAAAAAATCGCGAAGTTAAAGAGACACAAACTAATCCTGCTTTTCCTTTCGATAGTTCAGAGTTAATAAGGCGAGCCTCCAGCTGGTTTGGTTGGCCGGCCAGTCAGACGATGAGCGTCGCCCAAAAACTTTACGAGAAGGGACTTATTACTTACCACCGTTCCGACTCCAACCGGCTCTCACGTTCTGGTTGTAAACAGGCGGCCGCCTATATCTGTGATAAATTTGGTAAAGAACACCGCCAGTGGCGCCAGGGTGGCGGTGGTGATCAGGAGGGCCACGAGGCAATACGTGCCCAGTATGCCGGTTTGCTTCCTGAAGAGCTGCATAGCGTTAGCTCAGCCGAACGTACCCTTTATGGAGCTATCTGGCAGCGCTATATAAGGTCCCAGATGAAAGCGGCCCGCTGGAAAAAATTAATCTTAACCCTGCAGCCTGCTGAAGCCGAACCCCGAGCTCTATTCAAAGCTGAACTGCGCACTAACATTGACCCCGGGTTTTATCGCTGCCGACGAAAAAACGAAGAAACCCCACCAGAACAAGAGTACGACCGCGAACAGTTCGAGCAATTGCTGGACCAGGAGCCTTCAGTCGATAAGATCGATATAAAGGAGTCGAAGACGAAGGGGCCTGAACTGTTCACCGAAGGGGCGATAGTTCAAATGATGAAGAAGGAGGGAATAGGTAGACCTTCAACCTACGCTGCAACGTTAAAAAAATTACAGCGCCGCCAGTATGTTAAAACGGATAACAAAAAAATTGTGCCGACACGGCGTGGGATTGACGTTATCTGTTTTTTAAAGCGAGCAATACCTAAAATTTGTGACATCCGGTTAACTGAGGATATGGAGGAGGCGCTTGATCGGATTGCCGAGGGCAGTCTTGAGTGGCGTGATTTTTTAAAAGATTTTGACGAGAAACTTACAGGCTGGCTTGAAGCGGGGGCAGATATTGAACCACAGGGTACGGCTGAAACGGAAAAAGAAGAGCTGCAGTATGCAGAATGCCCACGCTGTGGCGGTAATTTGATTTCCCGGCGAGGTCAATACGGAAAATTTGTCCACTGCGACCGGGAAGACTGTGATTTTACCTCTAATCTGCCGGCAAAGTCATATAGCTGTCCAATCTGTGAACGGCACATGGTGAAGCAAAAAGGCTCTCGTTCCGCTGTTTATCACTGTCTTGCTCATCCTGATTGTGAAGGTCGGCGGCCGGTTGGTAAGCCGAAGATGAATTACAGCGAGTTACAAGAGAACATTGGACCCTGCCCGGAATGTGGGGCGAAAATGGACCGCCGAAAAGGGCGCTACGGTTATTTCTGGGGCTGCTCTAAATATCCGGAATGCAAAGGCACTAAAACTGAGAAATAGGGGAGGGGAGATGTTTTGGTAGGTTGTAACTACACTAAAAAAGTATTTGACGCAGGGGATTGTAACATGTATTATGATAGCAAAGCAGAAGAGCTTTATTTCTGATGATCGGTTTTAATAGAATTTAGTTCTGTTTCCCGTTCAGGGAGTTCCTGGGTTATTAAAGTTGTCAATCATAAAATGGGAGCAATTAAATGGCCGAAGAAGCGACTGACAGTTCCCCCGATGAATTAGAAAAAAAGAAGCAAAAAGGAGCCAACTGTCCTTCCTGTGGTTACCATGTTGGAGGTCTCCTTTCCTGTCCTCGGTGTGGTGAACGTGTTACAAAAAGCAATCCTCTTTTCTTAATCAAAACTATAGCAATAATTGGCTCGATTATCGGCGTCATATTCCTCTGGGGGTATACGCGCTACGTGCACGAGATTCCCAGCGTAGAAATCGCTGAAGTTAACGAGGCCATGAACGGCGCCCTTGTAAGAATTACCGGTGATGTTACAGAAGTCAACGTCGACGAAGGGGAAGATCGCTTCATTATGACTCTCTCCCAGGCGGGCGATGACATAGACCTGCTTGGTTTTAACATGTTAGAAACTTTCAGGCAGTATTTTGAGGGAGAGTTTCCACCCAATAATTTTGATCGCATAGAAGTAATAAGTCAGATTAATATTGATCCCCGGTTTGGCGCCTCCATGTTTCTTCGCACTCCGCAGTGGTTCAGAATACTTGAACGCTGGCATGAGCGGGAAACGGTGTCAATCGGCAATTTAAGCCACGACAATATTGGCGAAAATCATGTCGTTGAGGCGCAGGTTATGGGAATCGAGCGTCCGGGCGGGATACGTTTAATTACCTTGAACGATGGGACGGGTGAGCTTGACCTTGTCGTCCCGGATTTTCTATACGAGGATATGGCGTCAGATGTTCAAAGAGCGCTTGTTTCGCCGGGACAAAGGGTTAAAACTGTTGTTGAAGTGGGCGAGTTTCGAGACGAACTTCAGCTCGATCTGGCCAGTACCGACGCTATACTGGTGGTTGGTAACTAATGGGACGCAGCAAATTGATTAGTGTTTTTGAGCAATTGATTCAGATAGGATTGAAATCAGATGGTTGAATTAAACGGTGAGGAGACAACTGAATATTCTGCCCACGGAGAAATAGGGGAAGAAGACGAGGCTTATTACTGGGAGTGTCCTACCTGTGGAGACCAGGCGGAAGGATATTTAACCTGTCCTACCTGTGGCGCCCGGATAACAAAAAGCATTTCCCTGGGACTTATTAATAAAATCGCCTTCGCGACCATCATAATTGGACTTTTGTTTCTGGGAACCGCCTCTTTTATCACTGCCCCGGCCGAGTTTGAAATTGGAGCTACAATGGAAATACACCGCGAGGAAATAATGGACAGGGTGGATCTGGAAGATCCGGCTCGGGTTTTGAACGACGCGTTCCGTAGAATTCGCCGCTATGTTCTCTATCCTGGTCAGGTTGACTACCAGGAGCCGGACGAAGAGTCGGGTGACTTTTCAATTTCTGTTACTCCGGCCCGTATAGTTGGACGGGTGTCCGAGGTTGAACTGCAGGAAGCCGACGACCATTTCATGCTAAGAATTACTGACGGAGACGATGACATACGGGTGCGTGGCTTCAATGCCCTGAGTGACTTTCGCGAGCAGTTAGGGGGAAAATTCCCCCCGAACTTATTTGATCGGGTAGAAATTATCGGCTCGCTTGACCTTGACTCGCAGTGGGGCGCACAGATGTATCTCAGCTTACCGCAGCGGTTCAGAGTTATTGAGTCATTTGAAGAACAGCGCCGTGAAATTGCCGCTATAGGCAGTGCAGATATTGGTGAATATTACTGGGTCAGTGGGACAATAGGGGAGATTTCAAGACCCGGTCAACTAAGAGTAATTGAACTTGAGGACCGGGGAGTGAGAATTGATTTGACCGTTCCCGATTTTATTTTTGATGATTTGCCTGAGGAAAAACAAAATTTGCTGACTACACCGGGAACGACTGTTGATATTTTGGCCCAGGTGGGTGAATTTCGTGGTAATCCCCAGCTTGATCTTGCCAACCCGGACGACCCGGACACAATTCGAGAGGTCCAGTGACATATGATAAACCCTAATAACAGGAAGTGTGGGTAATGGATTTTTTATACCGGCCATCAGTGATAATTGGTTATTCTCTGCTTGGTACGCTAATTGGATCAGTTTTTTGTTCCATCCCATCTCTACACATCTACAATCTTGCCGGGGTCGCCTTCGTGATGTGGCTAGGCGTTCGGTCATTAATACCTTACTACGCTCTTGCACCGTTTTTTATGTCCATGGTAGTGGCCTTTTCTTTTATGAATACAATTCCCATGACTTTTCTTGGTGCATTTGACGAATCAGCGGGAGCGACCCTGCTTCCCTCGGCGGCCATGGTCTCCCAGGGTAAGGGCAAAGACGCCTCCCTTCTTACCGGCATAGGAACGTTAATTGGCGCCCTGCTTCTGATACTGTTAACTCCTTTTTTCTACGTTATCTGGCCTTATATTTACGAAATTGTCGGAGCTCATCTCCACTGGGCTCTGGGCGTGGTCATGGTCTTTTACATAATGAGTGAGTGGCCCAAAGGAGCCGGTCGGGGCACCCACCCCTGGACAAAATTTAAGGACGCCTGGCGAAATGTTTTTGCCGGACTTTTTACTTTCACAGCCTCGGCGATGTTTGGCTTAATCTTTACCACCCAGAGCATTATTCCAATCGAAGCCGCCTTTCAAAACATTATGCCCGTCTTTGTCGGTTTTTTCGCTTTCCCTTCGATCATACAGAGCTTAATTGCCGACTACGACGTGCCAAAACAATACGATTCAAAACAAATCAATGCCGACTGGAAAGATTTCGGCTACGGGAGCGGTGTTGGTGTTGTAGGTGGGCTTATGGCTGCTTATTTGCCCGCTGTTACCGCGGGGATAGGGGCCCTTTTCGCCGGTCATGCCACCAACCACCAGGCGCTGGACAAACCCAAAATGGAAGACCCGCCCGAGGATTCTGACCTAGCTATTGATTACGTGATGCCTGAGATGTATTACCGCCAGGAGAGAAACTTTCTTATTTCCGGCGGCGTTGGCAAAATATTTTACTACGTCGGTGCTTTCTTGCTTCTTTTTGTCATAACCGACATGACCCCCGGGGGGATGGGTCGTGGTGGATTAAACTTTATTCTACGGCCGGCTTTTTCACCTGAGCCTGGTGATTACTGGCTAATTAGCGGAACTATTCTCTTCAGTGCCGCAATTTCTTTCTTTATGCTTTACCTGGTTACCAAGCTCTGTATTAAATATATTCATAACTTTGACGCCGCGATGCTTCATTATTTTGCACTGATTGTGGTAACCGTAATAATTTATTTCATGACCGGCATACCGGGACTTATTATTACGGCGATAACGACAATTATCGGAATGGTTCCAGTATTCTTCAACTGTCGGCGTAGCCACTGTATGGCCGTGCTTCTCGTGCCAATAGCACTTAACATGGCCGGTTACGGTGATTTGATCGGACAAATGTTGGGGCTGGTTTAAATTATTGTGATGTGCCGTAATATTTTGCAACACTGTTTTTGGTAACTACTCATCTATCCCCTCTCCCCTGGAGGGAGAGGGCCAGGGTGAGGGGGAAAGATTTTGTATACTCTGATGAAAATTAATCCTAAGGTGATTACTGGATGAAAGGTTTGACGCACTTTATCTCTGGAGTCGCTGCTGCAACATTTATACCGGAAGTTGTAAGGATGTCGGCGGCCAGCCGTGCCGACGCCGGCGGCGCTGTATCAAACTCTTTTATAATCTGTCTGGCCGGTTTGTATGCCGTTATGCCTGATACCATGGATTTTAAACTCGGACAGTTTTTTTCTGTTGCCGATTATCAAATTGACCCCCATCCCGAAAATCCCGACGCCCAAGAAATGGCAGAAACGCTCGCTGAAGCTATAGATACTGCCCACCGTTCGGGTGAAGAAATTCGAGTCCAGTTTTACCCGATACAGCTTGGTGCAAACGAATGGCGACGCTACCATGTCCTGTTTGACGAGGACGAAGTCACTATTCAGTTTGACGACGTTGTTACCACCTCCCAGCTCCCGATCCCGAACACTGAACCTGAATTTGAAAGAGTCGGGAGAGCAAAGTTAAAGGAAGCGACCCTGAAGGGCAGAACTACCGATCTGGACTGGCTTAATAAGTTGATTCGCTGGACACGGCAGAAAATTAAGGGGCCGGACAAAAAGGGCAGCGGTATGAAGCCGTCCACCCTCGATATTTTAAGCGGGACCCAGTTTGCTTTCCAGAAGGAATCGGATGGCAAAGTATATCTCAACTGGCTGCCCTGGCACAGGACATGGAGTCACAGCTATGTCCTGGGAGCTCTCCTGGCCATTCCTGCATTTGTCATTCCTTTTCTGCTCAATATGACCAACTGGTGGCTCTATGGTGTAGTCTCTATTCTCGGTTTCTGGGTCCACCTGACCGAAGATATGACCGGTCACATCGGTGGTTCGCTACTCTGGCCTCTTTTTACTCCACGTACGGAAGGTCTGGAGCTGTTCAGCGCCAGCGACCCGCGAACCAACTTTTCTATCGATTATACCGCCGTAGTCCTGATTATTTTGAATTTAGATTATTTTTCTACTCAACTTATTCCAATTAACTGGTGGCTCTCTGTGCTGTTATTTATCGTGATACCGATGGGGGCTTATTTCTGGATGATCGGAGAAATAAAGAAAAATATCCGCAAAACTCACGGCCGCAGTATTGAAGAGGCTCCCGATGGCTCGGGTGAGCCGGTTCTGGACTGACCGGAGGCCAAACAAGGATAACTCCCAATACCGTTGAGTAGTCTCTTAGCAGCAAGGATTTCAACAAAGAGTAAAAAGTGGGGATAATTTGAATAAAAAGAAATTCATCAAAAAACAGTCAGTTAATTCGGAGCTGGCCGCGGCTGCCTGGGAGGAAGCCGGGGGAGATGCTAAACGTGCAAAAAAGTTGCTGCAGCCGGTTTCGGTCTGTCTGAAGGGCCGATTTCAGGCCAGCGGTCGCAGCGGTCTCTGGTATTTTGACTGGAATGCTGCCCGCAGTCGATTAAACGATACTGACGTGGTTGTTCTCTCCAAAAAAACCGAAGGAACCTCACCCAGGTTATCCCCCAAAGCCTTCAAGAAAAATCTTCAAAAAGCAAAACGTTCTTCGGATAAACTCAGTGGTCCGATGAACAAGCTTAATTCCCGCCTGAAAGAATTGCTCGAGGATAAAAGTTCTAAAGTTGTTGAGGCCTTAAAAGATCAGGAATACGACAAAATACCGCCGGTGATGAGAACTATAGTCGCAGACACCCTCGGTTTTGATCTCACCAACAACGAAGTACATTATACCCTCCGACGTAAAATTGACAGAGTTGACGATAGTGAGAGTTCGGACCAATCCGAAGAGGATCAGCTCTATATCCCCTGTGAAATTCCTATTAACCCGGTGAAAGGGATTTCGTTCGGCAAGTTGAAGAAAGGTGATACTATTTATGCTCGGGTTGACGACATTCCAACCGCCATGAAAGATAAAATTGAAGTCAGGGAAGCTCTGCGCGAAATCGAAAAGAAAACAACCGGAGAAAAAGAGTTGTTCCCGGCAAAGTTAATTTCAGGAAAATCCACCGGTTCGCGAAAAGTTGAACTGACCCTTGAAATCACTTCGGACGTGGTTGGAAAAGGAAGCTGCGGACGAGATGTCAGTATCCTGGTGCCCGATGAAACTGCGGAAAAGAGAGCGCGGGGTTCGCGCGGGTTCGGACTCAGCGAAGAGACTAAAATGGCTCTCGGAATAGTGGTTCTTGTTATTTTTTTCTTATTTATTGCTGTTTTGGGTTGGTTTTATCTTTTCTAATTGCCAACTTTCTTGTATCATATTCCTACCACAAACCTAAACGGGCTTATCCCTGATTAAATCGACTCCGTCCTACTAAGGATTATCCTCCCGCGGGAGGGTGATGGAGCAAGGGTAAGAGCCCTGTGAGGAGAACTTTTTCAGTTTTATTGGAGGTGGATTTTTGTGCGAGAATACGAACTAATGTTTATACTTGACGTTGCTCTGGCAGATGACGAACGTCGGGAAATAGTAAATGAGGTCGAACATGAAATAGTTGATCTGGGCGGTGAAATTGATTCATCCACTCAGTATGACGAACGAGACCTCGCTTACCCGATAAACGACGTCACACGCGGAGATTACCGGCTAATCAGTTTTGCACTTGAGCCGTCAAAGTCTCACGACCTACAGGAACGGCTTAACTTCAGGGAAGATCTTCTGCGCTATCTCATTGTAAACATGGAGGAGCGCCAGAGTGAGTCAGAGGAAAGCGAAGAAAAAGAAGAAGTAGCTTAACCTTTTAAAACTTTAAAAAGAGGGGAGTTATTATGGTCCGAGGATATAACAAAGTTATTTTGGTAGGTAATCTGACCCGTGATCCGGAACTTCGCTACACGCCCAATAATACGGCTGTTGCCGATCTGGGGCTGGCGGTCAATCGCACTTACCAGAACAGCCAGGGTGAAATGCAGGAGGACACCACTTTTGTAGACATAACAGTCTGGGGTAGAAACGCTGAAAATTGCAGCCAGTATCTGGCCAAAGGTAGACCGGCCCTGGTAGAAGGACGACTTACCTTTGATTCCTGGGAAAATCAGCAGGGGGAAAGAAGAACCAAATTGAAGGTAACCGCCCAGCGAGTAGACTTTCTGGGTACGGGCGGTGGAGAAGGTGCGACCGCTCCGGCAGCTTCGCAGCCTTCTGTCGATGAGTCGCCGGAAGAAATTCTTGATAATGTGGAAGTTGAAGGAACTGAAGACGATATTCCGTTTTAAATAGGAGGTAGCACACCATGCCATACGGCAGTAACAGTCACGATAAATTACCTGAAAAGGTGACCTATAAAAGACCTGATCTGCTTAAAGGTTACATAGGTGACGATTACAAAATTAATTCCAGACGCAGAACCAGGCTTAATTCGCCCGCTCAGCGGCAGCTTACTAAAGAAGTTAAACGAGCACGGTACCTTGCCCTTCTGCCTTATACAGCAGAACAGAACTAACAAAAAACTCAGACAAGAAAGTTTAGACGATTAAGGAGGAATTACGCTGTGGAAGTTATCTTAACCGAAGAAGTAAAAAGTCTCGGTTTCCCCGGAGAACTTGTTGATGTTGCCCCGGGTTACGCCCGCAATTTTCTTTTTCCCCAGAATCTGGCCGTTCGGGCCTCGGGAGAAAACAGGGAAAAATTTGAACGTAAGCAGGTCGACATCGAGGCCCAAAAAGAACGCCGGCTTGAGGAAGCTCAGGATCTGGCCGACAGTCTATCAACTATTAGCCTTACCCTTGAAAAATCAGCTTCAGAAGAGGGAACACTTTATGGTTCGGTCACGCCGGATGACATTGTCGAAGCACTGGAGTCGAATGGAATCGCAGGCCTTAATCCGCGCCAGGTAATAATCGACGAAGCAATTGGCGAATTGGGGGAATTTTCAGTTCGTATAAGACTTGTTGGCGATTTGGAACCGGAGGTAGAGGTCGAGGTTGTCCCCGCCTGAAGATGATACCTCAGTCCCGAATTTTATAACTCGACGTCCCCCTTATAGCCTTGAAGCGGAAAAAGCTGTCCTTGGGTCTATGTTTATTTCCCGCGAGGCAATTCCCAGAGCAGTTGAAGTAATTCAGTCCCCCGATTACTTTTACCGCCGTTCTCACCGGTTAATTTTTGATGTGATCCGGGACATGTTCCAGGAGAATAAGGAAGTTGATGGGCTTACTGTGGCCGAAGAGCTGGAAACTCGCGGGCAGTTGTCCGAAGTCCAGGGAAGTCACTATATAGCTGAACTCGTGGATACCGTACCGTCCTCGGCTAATGTGCAGCATTATGCAGAAATTGTTAAAAAGTATTACCTCCTCCGTGAACTTATAAACACTTGTAACGATGTAATTGAAAGGTGCTATGAATCAGAAGAGGACGCGCAGGAGTTAATCGACAAGGCTGAAGAGAAGATATTTGGTCTCCGGGGTGATCAGGTTACAGGGCGTCTTGAGCCTTTAAGTGAGATCATCAAGGATACTTTTGAGAAGTTAGACGAAGCTTCGGAGAGAGACGGCGTAATTTCCGGTCTAAAAACCGGCTACACCAAGCTGGACAGTATGACCTCTGGATTGCATGAAGGGCAGTTAATAATAATTGCTTCACGCCCCGGTATGGGAAAAACCAGTTTCGCCCTGAATGTCGCTCAAAACGTTGCCCTGGGAGAAGACAGGCCGGTTGCAATATTTAGCCTTGAGATGCTCAAACAGGATCTTTCCATGCGTTTCCTTTCCGCTGAATCTCGGGTTCCTTTTGGCAAACTGAGAAGCGGAAGATTCTCTGACTCCGACTGGCAGAGAATCGCCAATGGTTTTGTCCGTCTTGGTGATGCTCCCATTTATATCGAAGATACGCCTAATCAGAACGTTCTCGATCTCAAAGCCAAAGCCCGGCGACTAAAAGCCGAGCACGACGTTTCCTTGATTTTACTCGATTATTTACAGCTCATGTCCCCGGTGACTGATGTTGAAAGTAGAGTTCAGGCTCTCACACAGATTAGCCGTGGATTGAAACAACTGGCCATTGAGTTACAGGTCCCGGTTATATCTCTTACTCAGTTAAACCGGGAAGTGGAAAGACGCGGTGGAGAAAAGCGTCCTCAGCTTTCCGATCTGAGAGGTTCGGGGGCCATCGAACAGGATGCGGACGTCGTTGGATTCCTGTACCGTCCCTATTATTACACGGAAAACGAAGAGGATAAGGGGAACGCTGAACTTATACTTGGCAAGCAGCGTAACGGTCCCACTGGAACCGTTCCCCTTATTTTTAACGCTGAATATATGCGTTTTGATTCTCGGAAAGACGAGCCGGAACCAGTGGGATTTTGAGTCCGCTGGAAAACTAAAATATGTTTGTCTGTGAAGACTGCGGCTACACGTCGCCTGACTGGCTGGGAAGATGTCCCTCGTGTAATCAGTTTGATACTCTTCAAAAGACTGCCCCCACCGAAAAAAAAGAGTCCTCCTTCTCACCGCCCGCCGTTGAAACAGAACCTCTTAATGAAATTAGCGATTCCAGCGCCCAGCGTCAGCATACCAGGATAGGGGAGCTGGATCGTGTTTTAGGCGGTGGGCTTGTGCCCGGTTCCGTCGTTTTGTTGGGCGGCGCTCCTGGTATTGGCAAATCAACTCTTCTTCTTCAGTGGGCGGAAAATTGGGACGCGGATGGTTCCCCTGTTTTATACGTAAACGGTGAAGAATCTGCCGGCCAGGTCGCCCGACGTGCCCGTAGAATTGACGCTGCTGCAGATAATCTTGAGCTGTTGAATATCAATAAAATTGAAGCTCTGACCAGTTCTATAACTAAACTAAATCCCTCGCTTGTCTTCATTGACTCAATTCAGACTGTTACCAGTGAAGATTCCAGCGGTATGCCGGGCAGTGTCGGTCAATTGAGAGCTGTTACTCAGAAAGTCGTTAAGGCTGCCAAACAGCACGGCGTACCTTTCGTTCTGGTTGGTCACGTCACCAAGGAAGGAAAAATAGGCGGTCCGCGGCGGTTGGAACACATGGTTGATACCGTGCTTTACTTTGACGACGCTCGCCGTGGTTACCGTCTGATTCGCAGCGTCAAAAATCGTTTTGGCCCCAGTGGCGAGATTGGACTTTTTGAAATGACGGGTAAGGGGCTGCTGCCCATATCTGACCCGGGGAGCTATTTCCGAAGCTCAGATCGCCGCGCCAGCGGCTGTGCCTTAACCATAACTCTCGAAGGAAGCCGCCCGCTGCTGGTTGAGGTGCAGGCACTTGTCGCACCAAGCCGTTTCGGAACCCCGCAGCGGTCAACTACCGGTTATCCGGCCCGACGGCTCTATATGATGCTGGCTGTCCTTGAAAAAAAACTACAGCTTCCTCTCGGCGATCAGGACGTTTTTGTCAACGTCACCGGCGGTCTCTCTCTTGAAGACCCCGGCGCTGATTTTGCCGTCGCGCTTGCAGTTCTAAGTAGTTCCCATGATCAACCTTTACCACCGCAAACTACCGCTGTAGGAGAGTTAGGGTTAACGGGCGAATTACGACCTCCGTCTCAGGCTGACCGGCGTATTAAAGAATGTCTACGCCTGAATTGCGAACCAGTTTTTATCGGCGGTAACTCTGAAGATATTAAAAACGCAGGCGAAGTTCATTGTTCCAGAACTATTGCTCAAGCCGCCGAAGTTCTGTTAGAATAAGATTCAAAGACTGACCACACTTTTTTGTTGGCTCTATTGAAATCCTTTTTGCTATCTTAGAGAGTAATTGATTAGTGCGACCTTTTAAATAGCTATAAGCTTTAATTGGGCTACTCAAAGGTGTTTGACGGATTTATAGCTGGCAATAGATCCTGGATGATCTGATTATTGCCAGATATACCTCGGAGATTGGCCGGAGGCCAATC
>PWHN01000096.1 GCA_003554945.1 bacterium | reverse complement strand
GAGGGGGGAGGATTAAGGTGGGGGTGAAGAGGCCTCGTAGAGGCCGAACAACGGTTGTGACGTTTTATCCCCCTCACCCTAGCCCTCTCCCTCCAGGGGAGAGGGGACTTTTCGGAGAGGCACTAATTAATTGCTCCCTAAGATAGTAAAAAAGATTTCAACAGAGCCTTATTAGTTAAGTTATCTGTCTTTAAGAAAGTATATGTTAATACAGTTGGGGCGAGAAGTAAAATTATTTGGCAGTCAGGCGGTCGAGGAAACCGGGGGCGGCAAAAATTTTATCAGGGCCAGGCCGGCAATAACCATCAGCAATGAGTATATCTGTCCGCGCGTCAACAGGCCAAAAACGTATCCAAGATGGGGATCGGGAGCGCGGAAAAACTCTACCAGAAAACGGAGACTTCCGTAGCCAAACAGAAAAGCAAGCGATGTCCGGCCCGGTTTTGGGCAATATTTCCAGACAAATAGCAGTATAACAAAAAGCAGTAATCCTTCCGACGTCGCCTGATACAACTGCGAGGGATGGCGCGGAACCAGTTCACCGTCAACGGCCGGCGAATGGGGAAAAACAACACCCCAACTACCATCAGTGGGGCGACCCCATAATTCACCGTTTATAAAGTTTGCGAGACGTCCAAAAAAAAGCGCCGGCGTCAGAGCAAGCGCCCCGGCGTCGGTTACCTCCCAGAAATCAAGTCCGGACCGGCGGATATACCAGATCAAACAGACCAGCGCACCAAGCAGCCCCCCGTGAAAGGACATCCCTCCCTCCCAGACCGTAAATAACATCCAGGGCCGGGCGAAAAAAGCGCTAAAATTATAGAAAAGCACAAAACCAACCCGGGCACCGATTATTCCCCCAACAGCACCAGAGATAACCAGGTCCAGGACCTGTTCTTGCGTTAGATTCAACCTATTACTCCGATTTAAAAGCCGTAAAATTAAATAGGCAACTAAAAATCCAACCAGGTAGGCCGCTCCATACCAGCGCAGACCTACCCCGTCGCCAAATTCAAATATATACGGGTCAATGTCGTGATGGTAGATAAAATCAAACATTTAGAAGGGAACTTTATCGTCCAGGTCTGCCACCCGGTCGGCAAATTGCCGCCACTCGTCGGCTGTAAAAGCAAGCGTCGCTGAAATGTCAGGGCTGGCGAAATAAAGGGCTATTTCCGGTTCCTCTACCTCCTCCAGCTCCACCTGGGCACCCATTGTGAAAATTTCCGATAGTTTTGACTCGCGCAATAATTCCTCCATAATAATCTCCTCCTCAAAACATTGATTTAAATAATTTGCTCGCCACTTTACGTCCGACCACCTTGTTTTTGGCCCGGTTGGCGATCTTTTTTGGATTGCCGCTGGCCAGTTTTGAGACGTCGTTACTGGTCCGGGCCGCTTTGTAAAGAAACGAAGTGATTTTCCCCACAGACTGTCACCTCCTTCCTGACCCTGGTAAAACAAGTTAAACCCAGACGATTGTATGCTCCCCACTACAAATCAATAATTTAAAAAAATTCTGGTTCTGTCAACAGTTTTAAAAGAAAAATACCGATCACCACAGTTGCGATAACTCCCCTGTTTATAATAGAATTGTAGCGCTTGCTTAAGTTTTTTAACCTGGAGTTACTTTTATGTCCCGTCCTCGCCACTTTGTGCTTATTTTGCTTATATTTGCTATCTTAGCCCTCTGGGCGGCCGGAATAGCGTTAGTGCTTGGTGCGGCCTGGCACCAGGTCTTTGCCCTTTTTACGGCCGTTGGGCTGACACTTTTTGCTCTGCATTACTTTTTCGGCAAAAAATGGCTGATCACCCGACTCAACGCTCGGCCGGCAAAACACTCGCTCCTGACAGAGCTTGTCGATAAAGCCAACATCATGGGGAAGGTCAGCTTTTATGTTACCCGCTCCTTTGAGACCGCTAACGCTTTCGCCGTAACTTATTCCGATGAACATGCCATCTTTTTGACGCCGGAAGTTTGGCAGGCTGATATGAGACTGCTGGGACCGATTGTGGCCCATGAGCTAGCCCATGTAAAAAATGGCGACAGCCTGATCGCCGGTTTCACCTCCGCCTTTGAACAAATTTTGAGCAGATTCAGCAAAATCTGGCTGGCCTTTCTTATGGGCGGCCCGCTTGGCTGGATTATCCTCCTGTTTTTCTGGCCACTGCTGCTATTTGTCCAGCTATGGAGCCACATTACGTTGTTCATCTACCGGTTACTGGCGTCCCCCCTGATGCAGGGCCGAGAATTTGAAGCCGACCGGATGGCGGCCGGCTGGACATCACCTGAATTTACCAGTCAGGCCCTGAAAGCAATTGACTCCTACAACAGCCACTGGCTTAAAAATATCTTTCCCCTCCGGGAAAATCCCCTCTCCACACATCCACCTTTGCGTGAACGGATTCAGCAGTTGGAGCAAATGACAACCTCTTGAACACGAATAAGCTCACCTCTTACTTCCCGTATAAAAGTAAAAAGCTCCCATATGCCACAGCTGCGCTTGAAGGAGTTGGCGGGCAAATAAAAAAAATACCGGCGGATTTCCGTGTTGAAGAAATTCCCCTGTATCCCGCTCAGGGTGAGGGCACTCACCTCTATTTTTTACTCACCAAAAGGGGTCTTCCCACGGAAGCGGCGATAAAAAAGATCGCCCGGGAACTCGGCCGGCAACCAAAAGAGTTTGGTTTTGCCGGGCACAAGGACGCTCGGGCCACTACAATTCAACGAGCAAGCATTGAACACGTGGAACCAGAGCAGTTAGAAGAACTGGAATTTGAAGGGATGGAGGTTGAACCTTTAGATTACCACCGCAACAAACTGCGGCCCGGACACCACGCCGGCAACCGCTTTCAAATAAAAATTAAGGACGTTGAACCGGCAGCAAAAGAGAAAGCCAAAAAAATTACTGAGCAGTTGGAAAAATCTGGTGTTCCAAATTACTATGGTCCCCAGCGTTTTGGTCAGCGGGGCGATAGTGCGATACTCGGCGAATGTTTGCTGAAAGATAAGCTGGAGGAGTTTGTAAATCTCTACCTGGGCCACTCATTAAAAGACGACCCACCGGCAGTCAAACAGGCGCGCGACCTGTTTGACAGCGGCGACTACGAGAGTCCCTTCGATTACTGGCCTTATTCGCATCAGAACCGACGCAACTGCCTGGCTGCTTTTAAAAACACAAAAAATCCAAAGGTTGTAGTCGGGCAGGTTCCCAAAAGACTGCGGCGGCTCTTTGTCTCTGCCTTTCAAAGTCAAATTTTCAACGAATTACTGGCGGAAAGAATTGAGAGTATCGACCAGCTAAGGGAAGGCGATGTGGCAAAAAAACATGATACAGGGGGACGATTTCGGGTGGAAGACGTCGAGCGCGAACAACCACGGGCGAACAACTTTGAAATAAGTCCGACCGGCCCCATACCCGGCGGCGATCTTTTTCTACCGACTGGCGCGCCCGGTGAAATAGAGCAGCGAGTGCTGAAAAAATTCCAGTTTGAACCAAAACTACACAATCGTGCCGGGACACTTAAAGTGGAAGGAACACGCCGCTTCTTACGTTTTAAATTAGAAGAACTTGCGCTCAAACCCGACGCGAACAGCAATCAGCTAACTATTGAGTTTGCTGCTCCGCCGGGTTCTTACGCAACCGCTTTGCTGCGCGAAGTTATGAAAGTTGAACTAACCTGATTAATTCATCAAAGAATGAATTAGCTATTGAGCTTAAAATTCATCCTCTAACTCATCCAGGTCATCGAACTCTTCTTCCAGCGCTTCTTCCAGTTCCAGCTCAAAGTCTTCCATCTGCGCTTCAAACTCATGCATCGCCGCCTCGCGGGCGATGATTTCGTAAAATTCAGGACATTCCGCTTCACGACCGTCGCTTACGGTCTCAACGCTGATATCAGAACGCTCCATCCGGGCCTCAATATCAGCCTCTTGCTGTTGAAATTCCTCCCAGTCTATTTCACCGGCGTCAAGCTCAGCGGCCAGCTCACAGAACTGTTCGACCGCCTCCTCTTCGGTGATTGTCGGTCCCGGACAGCCGGCCAGAACCAGCAGCGACAGTCCAAGAAAAAATACTACTAATTTCTTCATAACACGCACCTCCTGGTGAATTTTATTGTTTAGCCTACGATTATAGCAAAACTACTGATACAGGGTAAAATATTTTTGTCGAAAGCTATCGGCTGCTAAAGTTTTGCGATTTCCTTGTTCTGAGGGCCGATATATTTCTGACATCATTCTTGATTGGCCTCCGGCCGATCTCCGAGGTATAAAGACCTCAAAACAACCCCATCCTGGGGTTTGAGGTCTTTATAAATCCGTCAGAAACAGATCGGCCCTCAGAATTACCGTTTCTCTTTTTACAAAGCAGGATCCAATTTCTCATTGACCAAAAATAAAAGTATATAAATGAAATTTTTTGCAAGTTTATCGGGTTAACATTAATGTGATTAATGTGCCAGTGATAATCACGGGTGAAAAACCAAAACCTCCCCCAGTTCCCTCTCCCCTGGGGGGAGAGGGTTAGGGTGAGGGGGAAAGATGCGTTGAAAGGTTCTGGCGGAAAAACATAATATTTTCAAGAGGAGTGTGATCTGTATGACAGCTTATGAAGGCAACAATGGAGTGGATAAGGGGAATTCTCCCAAAAAAAGAAAAGATAATCTTCACACCGACGAATCACGCGACTCCTACCTCAATCAAAAACCGGCCACAGAACCAGCTCAATGTCCTGTTTGCGGAAACATTTACGCAAATAAGCGCTGGTATCGAAGCGATCAATATGATCTTTCAGAAGATGAAAGTGGCCTCTCCTTCATGTGCCCGGGCTGCCGCAAAGTTAAAGATAACTACTATTACGGAGAACTGCGTATAGGCGGTAGCTTTTTAAAGAACCACCGGCAAGAAATATCCGGTTTGATACAGAACGAAGTTCACCGCCGGCAGGAAAAAAATCCGCTCAGCAAGTTAGTTGAAGTTGAAGTCGAGAGAAACGAAGAGACGGCGCGAGGCGAAGTAATTTTTCACACCACAAACGCTAAACTGGCCGAATTGCTGGGCCGGGCTCTGGAAAATGCTTTTGGAGGGGAGCTGGAAGTTCAGAAATCTGAACCAATTACCAGGGTTAACTGGTGGAGAGATAAAAAAATCGAGTAGCAATCAGGCGAACGGACAACTACCGGTGGCACAGCCTTCCGGTTTCTTAGATGAACCCGAAGAACCAACAGCAAAGGTATTCAGCAGTCGCTCACTGTTTTCGGAGCCGCAGTCTGGACATTCGGCCCATTCTTCGCGCTCTGAACAGCGCCGGCGTAGTTGGAACTTGCTTCCACAGTCGGTACACTCGTAGTTATAAGTTGGCATTAGAATCACCATAAAAAGAGCAGGAAATATGGGAGCCGCCCCACCCCACATAAAAGCAAGATGAGGCGGCCCTCCCGAAGGTTATCGGACTATCACTAAAGTATAACAAATCATTTTAATTTTAAAAGCTATACCTCAACCTTGAGTAAAAAGCGTCGTGGTCCTGCAGAGCTCCAAAGCGGGAAGCCTCGTTGTCGGCGTCATAGTGCAGGCTGCCGGCGTAGACACGAATGTTGTCGCTCCACTCGTAGTCGGCCTCCAACCTCAGATGCCAGTCCTGTACCTGAAGACCGGCAAAACCACGAGCTCGCAGGGTCAGACGGTCGGACATGTAAGAACGTTCGGTCGCCAGCTGCAGCCGGTAACGGTTGCGCTTCTCGTAGGGATGATTCTCTTCGTCTATATCCTCACGCAACCCCTTCGAATCGTAGTTGTGCAACCAGTGTACTTGAAACATGTAGGTGACGGTTGGCGTGTGATCAAACTCGTAGCCGACCAGCAGGTTGTAAACGTCCGAAGGAAGCCCCTCACTTTCACCCGCTTCATCGTGGCGGATATCGTCAAAAGAAGTCTCCAGCCAGGCGATTCCGCCCATGAACGGCCCACGCAACGAAGCTCCGCCGGAGGCCATCTCCGGGTGATAAACAAAGTTATCTGTCCCGTCTGCGTTAAAACCAGCCGGGTTACCCATAAAACCCCGATAGCCATACAGCGCCACCTCCCATCTGCCGTAGTTCTCACTCCAGCGGGCGTGCACCTCGCCGTCTTCGGGCGAAGACGAAGGTAATCTACGGGGCGGCTTGTCACCAGTTTTCTCCAGCACCTCTTCCTGATCCAGTAATTCACCATCAAAATGAACGGGAATAACCTCGCCCTCGGGGTTACGGTTTGGCTCAAACTCCGGCATTGCAATCAAATCAAGGTTACCGTAGTCGGAGAACCAGCGCAACCGCAGGGCGTCTGCGGGTGCCCGCATGTATTCAAGGTCCCGGCCCAGGAAGAAGGAACGATAGTCCTTGGGAAAGTGATCGTTGACGAACTCATACTGAGCAGGTCCCCAGTCAATTGCCTGGCGGCCGGCAATTACGTCAAGATCCCGCGTCGCCGGGTAAAGAACCGAGGCTTGCCGGACCTCAAACTCGTCCTCGACCTCAGCTCCGGCTGCGGCTGGTTTCGCCAAAAAGCGCAGATCCAGGACCTCGCCCTGGCCTCCATACCACTGGTTTTCCAGCATTATCCGGGTTTCATTGAGGGTGTTACGGTCGTCAATCGGCCCGGCGTCGCCGTAGCGAACGGAGTAAGCCGGCTCGGCGTAGCCCCTGATTCTTAGCTGGGCCACGGCCGGATTGACGCTAACTGCTGCCGCCAGCAGCCAAACTACAGCAAATACAAAGGGTTTAATCAACTTCATTCACATCCCTCCTCAAGTGATGTCAAGATCTAAGGGTCGATCCACTGGGTAGGTGGACGGCGCAGGTAACGTTCGGCGAAAATATCCTCGCCAATGCCAAGGTTGTATTCGATGTTAGACATCTCGGCGGTTGTCTTCGAACCGGTGCTGTGGTTTTCAGCAACCTGGAGCGTCGGCGTATAGTAGCCGTCAATCTCCTCAAACTCAGGCAACCTCAACGTCCGGTGCAGCTCCTCCTGAGGGTCGTAAAATTCACCCTTCAGAGGTAGCTTGGTCTCCTGGTCAATATACATCTCGTAATAGGAAAACTCCACCAGGTCGGGATCCCTGGGCTCACCTTTTATTACGTATACCGGACGCTCGTCAACCTCATCCGTGCCCAGGTATTCAAACTCGTCCTGGTCGGGGTGGCGGCCGGTCATGTCCTCGTAGGTAAAATCAGTGCCGGCAAAGCTGTTGCGTTTCTGACGTCCGGAGATTCGCTGTTGCATGTCTGTTGCCGGCATGTAAAGCCAGCGATCATCGTCCTCCATACCGGCCGCGGTCCAGACGAGAAAAACCATGCGTTCAAGCTGGGAAGGCTCGTGGAAGTAGGCGTAATACTTCTGGCTCTCCTCGCCGACATTTTTACGCAGAATCGTAAGCACCCGCGAACGAGTCCTATCCTGATCGTCCACTATTTCCATGCTGGCTCGCCAGCGCACGTCATCGCCCTGAAAATAGGCCGTTTCATAGGACTCATAGGCCAACTCTTCGGGGTCAGGCTGCTCGGCGGCGAGTGGATAAACCAGTCCCATCGCTAAGATTAAAAACATTGCTGCGTAGACAAACTTACGCATCTGAACCACCTCCAGAAAAGTATATTTATTGCAAAAAGTACGACTTTTTAATTAATCATCACAGCTTTCAAGACCCAGCAGACCGTAAAACCAGGCGGCAGGGCAGGTGCCGGTGAAGGCTGATTGCACCAGGTTCAGGGCGACATACCCCGTCAGCCAGAGCCAGTGCTGAGTGTGAAAAACCGCCAGCAGAACCGAAGCGCCAACTACCAGCCCGGCCGTTAGTCGTAGTGCTCTCTCTACGCTCATTTTACACACCTCCTCAGGTTTCATCGGGTAGAAAGGGATGAAACACCTCAAAAAGGGCAAATAGTCCCACTAACGTCGAAAGACCGGCAAAGGACATGATAAGCACCATGAATACACCAACTGTCACATAAGGAACCAGCGGTGCGACGAGCAGCGGAGTAAAACCAAGTGCAATAACGACTCCGTTGCGGGCAATCGCACGTGCCGGCTCACCCATCAGACGCTCACGGGCGGCCGGCCAGGACCCCTCCGCCTTGATTATTTGCCGGCCGCGCTGAATGAAGTGAATTGCAAAGTCAACCGCTATCCCGATACTTAGGGCCGAGAGCACCGCAACCGGCATGTCGTAGTCCTTGCCCACCCAGCCGACCAGGCCGTAAACAGCAATGAGCGTAAAAGTAAGCGGCACCAGGGACATCAGGGTCCAGCGCAGGTTTCGATATAGAAGTAGCATCATCAAGAAAATTGCCACATAGCTGCTGACCAGCGCCCAGGCCATGCCAGTGACCATGACGTTCTGCCAGATCAAGTTGACAACTGTTATACCACCCCAGCGCGGCTCCTCACGCAGGTTGAAACCGGCCTGCTCAACATAGCGCTCAGCCTCTTCCATTACCAGGGCCATGTCCTGGTTGTCACCGCTTTCCAGATTGAACCAAACGTTGATCGCCTCGCCATCGGAGGTAATTAGCCGGAACAGGTCCTGAGGGTTGCCACTGTTTTCAAACAGAAACAAATACTGCTGCACTGCCTGGGACGAGTCGGGAAATTCGGTTTCTATCTGACCATCGTGTAGCTCATAATGGATTTTGTTAACTATCCCGTCAACCGAGGTTACTTTACCCACGTTTGGTATTCCCTCGAGCCGCCGGCGCAGCTCGGCCAGCTGTTCCATCTGCTCCGGTCCATACCAGTCGGTCTCACTTTCCAGCACCATGTAGGCCGGATAAGAGCCGGCGAAAGCACGATTGATGAAGCGGTCAGCTTCGCGAATCGGATGACCGCTCATAAACCAGCGGGTCGGATTATCGTTAACCTCTATCAGGGTCATACCATAGATGCCCAGACCGACTACGATCAAGCCCAAGAGAAGAATTATCTTCGGGTAACGACGCATTATACAGGAACAGTCCTCGCAACAACTAACCAGCCGGCCGATAAAGGAGTCCGCCCCACTGGTTTTCGGAGACGGCGCCCAGAGGTTGGTCCCGGCGGGCAGGATAGTTAGCGTGGTTAAAAAGGCGAGTAGAATTCCAGCACCAACCGCTACCCCAAACACCTGGACCGGGGGAATACCCGTCATTGAAAGGGAGAAAAAACCGGCCGCCGAGGTCAGGCTGGTGAATAAAATCGGATAAAATATTTCCTCGTAAACCTCGGCCATAACCTCTCTATCTGCGGCATTCGAGATGTTAAGCCGGTCAGTAAAATCGCTTAAAATGTGAATGCTGTCGACAACTGCTACCGGTAATAGAAAGATGGGAATCATTGTACTCATAATGTGCACGGTATAACCCAGACCAATCAAGGCCCCCATAACCCAGATTACGACTATAGCAGCCTGAAAAAGCGCCCAGGTAACAAGACTGAAACTACGGAAGAATATCAGCATAATTATTCCAATCAACAAAAAAGCAAGCGGAGCCGAGGTGGCCATCTGGTAGAACATCTGAACGCCAAAAGTCTCCTCGGCAACCGGCAGGCCGGCAATATGAATTTTACCGGCCTCCTCGGGCTGCTGGTCCCAGAAATCAAGCACTGCCTGGCGTAGAGGATAACTGTAATCCTTGTCTCGAATCGGCACAAAAATAGCCAGGCCACAGGTCGTCTCGTCCACGATCATGTCGCTCAACACTGGATGGGCCTGCAGCCGCTCGATCACTTGATTTACCCCCTGCTGGTCCTCAGGTGGGCTGCGTAAAAAACGATCCACATCAATACCACCGGGGAAACCCTCGATGTCGTCGCTCGTGAAGACCGAGAGTATATCCTCGCTAATAACTCCTTCTTGACGTCTAATTTTACGAACAAGATTATGAAGAAGCTCCATTCGTTCAGTTGTAATTTCTTCATCACACTCGGGGGGTTCAAGTGCAACTGCGACCATATCGTGAATATAGAAGTTTTCTTTTAGGCGACGATCCTCCACGCGAGCGGGGTGGTCATCGCGCAGCATGTCCTCTGGATCAGTGTTTATCCTTATCCGCGGAAAAAGAGCGACAGCTCCAACTGTTAAAAACAAAACAACCACAAAAACCAGATAGGGATGATCCCAGGAAAAACGCGACAGCCAGCTCTTCCAGGTTAACTCGTCCATTATCATCCACTCCTTATTTTCATTATGTGACTACGCTTCTGATCTGTTCCTCCGGTTGTACACCGGTAAACTCGTCGACTACCTCCCCGTCTTTAAAAACCTTTACAGCCGGGATACCGCGGATGCCGAATTGACGGGCCAGATCGGAGTTTTCGTCAACGTTGATTTTGACCAGCTTTAGTCCTTCCTCCTCACACACTTCCTCCAGGGTTGGCCCCAGCATTTTGCAGGGATTGCACCAGGGGGCCCAGAAGTCAACGACCACCCGCTCCTCACCAGACTTATCAAGCACCTCAGCCTCAAATTGATCCACAGATATATCTATAGCCATCAAAATCACTCTCCTAACAAGTTAATTGTTTCTTTTAAAAATCTGTTCAGATGCTTCAAATTTATCCATCAGGGCGACTTCGTTTTTGATCTGAGCTCTAATGCAGTCAAATGCACAACCGCACAGCTCAAGTGTCTCCTCGCTTACCAGTTTGTAGATATTCTCTGTTCCCTGGCGGTTACGACTGACAATCGAATGATCACGAAGCACCGCCAGATGTTTTGATATGTTGGCCTGACTCCCCCCGAGCCGCTCGTGCAGCCAGTTGACGTTGCGGGGCGAGGCGGCCAGTTCACGCACAATTTTTAGCCGCAGTGGATGTCCAAGAGCACGAAATATTTCAGCCACCCGCTCGTAGCACTCTTCCAGGGCTTTTCCCGCCATTTTTTTGCCTCCTTTCTACAGCATCTATGAGTGTATAACTATATAGTTATATTGTCAAGAAAAATTTTGGGCTGGGTCTTATACCGGAAACTCGATAACGAACTTTACCCAGCCGTCCTGCTCAAAGTAAACGTTTCCCCTGAGCTGTTTCTCAATTAATTTTATAGCCAGATTCAGACCCATGGAGCTATCTTCTTCGAGCGAAAAATCTTCCGGCAGTCGCCGACCATCATTGGCAACTGTTATTTTAACTTGCCCCGCTTCTTTTTCCCCGGTTACCTTCAATCTACCCTCAGCTTTTTCCTTCAAACCATGTTGGAAAGCATTGGTGATCAATTCGTTTATCGCCAGGGCACAGGGGATGGACTGCTCGAGGTGCAAATTCATTTGAGCGAGCGAGTAATCGACTGATATTTCCTGATCTGGTTCTGCAAGAGTCTCCTTGATATTTTCAATCAGCTTGTGCAGGTAGTCGGAAAAATCCAGCTCAACGTATTCGTCACGACTGTAGAGTTCCTGGTGAATCAGGGCAAGCGAGTGGATTCTATTCACACTTCTCTGCAGTATTTTGGACAACTGACTGTCGTCAGTATCTATTTCCTGCAGTTTCAATAAGCCGACAATTGTAAACAGATTGTTTTTCACCCGGTGGTGGACTTCCTGCAACAGAATTTTCTTCTCCTCCAAAGACTCCGCGAGCTTTTTCTCCGTTCGCCGGTGTTTTTTAACTTCATCTTCCAATTTTCTGGTCCGCTCCCTGACCCGACCGGCAAGAGTTATTTTGGATTGATAGAGAAGATAGACCAGGTGAAGTACACCACCAATCAAAACAAGAATCAGCAGGAAATAGAGGTGTGTCTGGAGAGTATCAGGATACCAAAGGGCTTTCAGCTCACCAATAGTTTCTCCATTGTAGATTATTTCCGAACGCAATTGGCGGCCCTCCACCAGTCCCACTCGCTTCAGCAGACCGTATAGAATCGGTGGACTAACACCCGTGATTTCAACAAAAGAGTCACCATCCAGGGTTGTTATTAATGCTCGACCGTAGATATCAACCTCACTGACAAGTTCAAGATACATCTGTGCTTCACGATCGTTAAAATTCCAGACCATGCTGGAAAGAACATCGGAGTGTCTCTGAATTGTTGCCTCTGCATCCTCCTGCACTCTCTGTTCCAGCAAAAAAACAAATCCCAGGAAGACTATGAACAATACAATCGCTGTCAAAAGTGTCCAGCGCATAACGCCAACTCTTCTTTTTATATCACTCATAAGGTTCAATCAGCTCCCGGAAAAGTTCCTCGTACATACTCTCGTCTTTCAGTTCTTCCAGTCCCCGGTTAAATGCCTCAAGCAGTTTTCGGGACGTCTCATACCCCCGGGGAAAAAGAAGGTGCCCGGTCTGTTCTGTAAGTGGATGCTCGTGATAATTCAGCTTTTCTTTTTGCTCTTCGGTAAAGTTCTGATTCAGCAGCGCCCGGGCGTTAATTATAGAAGAAGGAAAGAGATCAACCCGCCCGTGAAGCAATTTTCTAAAATTTAACAGATCGTCGTTAGCAAGATTAAGCTCCAGGATACCCTCTTCCCCTAAACGCCATAGCTCCTCTGTATAAGTTATCCCACGGGAAACACCAATGCGGTAATCCCGTAAATCTCGCAGTTGCTCCCAATCATCCAGCGGGTTATCCCGATGATACCAGAATACGGTCCGCTCGTCAGATACCGGTTCACTGTAATAAGCATGTTTTTTTCTCATTTCGCTTTCAAACCAGTAGGCTGAAGCATGAACTTCACCACGGATTAGTTTTCTAAAAGCCCGCTCCCAGGGATAAAACTCAAATTTTACCGCATAGCCCTCCCGGGCAAAAGCTTTTTCGATTAACCGCCCGACAAAGCCGTAGCCCTCTATCTCCTCGCCAATCCAGGGGGACCACTCCCCTGTAGAAATGACCACGGTATCGGGCATCAGGGGGGAGAATTTGCCGGCTTCAAAGTATTCGCCCGGACAGGGACGAATCAGAGAAAGATAAGGCCGACAACGCTCAAACTGAAGACCGCGTTGTTCGTTTGTCCGTGAATGAAAAGGTGAAGGATTTGATAGAGCAGTGAGGAAAAGAAGAAAAACCAGCGATAAAAGCAGTACTTGAGCTGCAGTCGATTTTTTACACATTTTTTTAGTCCCTACTTTCTCCCACCACCACAAGGCTATTACATATTACCCTCCCAGTCAAACAATTTTATAAAAAGATTACACATCTACAGCATCTTACTACGTCAAAGTATTTTGACGTAATGAGACTTTATTCTGATACTGAGCCCTTGACCAAATAGCAACTTTTAACCTCTGTTATCGGGTTGGGATAATTACTAAAATCCGATCTACTTTCTTGTGGGAGACTTCAAACCGTTCGCCATCGCGTTCAAGAATGAACCGCTGGTCCTTTTTGCGTAAATAAGTGCCGTAAGTGTTGAGGACTAATTCGATGGTTTATCCTCCACTTCACAATTTATAATTGATTTTTCAAACAAAACACATTACATTATAAGTGGCAGGTTTGCGCGGGAACACTGGAAGGTCACCCCTAAGGTGGCAGCGCCCAACGGGCGTCTCCCTTCCACCCGGGACCTGCTATTTTGTTTATGGAATCACCGGAGAGCAGTCCCGACGGACCACCCTTCCCAACTGGTTGCCTTACGCGGAAGTCGCCAGCTTCCACGCAAGGAGACACAACGCTGCTGCCAGCAGCAGTGTTATTTGTAAACTGCCTGATTGATCACGGCTGACAACTGTAATATTTTGTCGCACACGAACCCAACAACAGGTTCATCTCCCCAGAACATTTGGAAAATTTTCCAAATGTTCTGGGGAAGTTAGTATTTTAATGAATTTAACCAACTAATTACATTATGATTAATAGATGATAAAGGCTGTTGTAAAACTCATGTAATGCTGGCTTCCACAGCCCCATCTGACACCACTAAATACTGGTTGTTCCTTATAAATATAGAATATGAAGGTCTGTCCCCAGGAAAATCTTCGTTCCGCTTTCATCCTGTAACTTGACAACTTGACAACCGGTTCGTTGGGAAAAATTACATATACGTTACAGCATGATCTCAACTTTCAACCTTTCAACCACCGAGGCTTGTCTTCGCTTATTTTTAAGGAGTTTGGGCTTAACGACGTTTTCAGTTATCATTGAATAATGCCAAAACAAGGAATGGAGATCCAAGTTTGGGCTTAACGACGTTTTCAGTTATCATTGAATAGTTCGCAAGCGGTCTTCTTGCTACATTGTTTGGGCTTAACGACGTTTTCAGTTATCATTGAATTTGGTAACGTCTGCCTCCAATCCATCTCGTTTGGGCTTAACGACGTTTTCAGTTATCATTGAATT
>PWHN01000004.1 GCA_003554945.1 bacterium | reverse complement strand
CAAAAAACGTGAAAAAGTAGCAATGAAACTTGTTTATAAGGACGATTTTTAGTGTATTAAAACGGGTTATATTTTATGTAAATTTTTACTTATGGGTTACTATTCCCTCACTTTGAAAGGCGAAGGATACGACTTTCTTTTTACTAAAAAGCTAAGTATTAACATGAAAACAAAACAAAAAAACATCTTTTGGCGCACAAAAAAAAGGCAGCCCCGTTTGGAGCTGCCTTTTCACTTGTTATCCCTTATTATTCTTTATCGAATTCTTGCTCTAATGTGTCTAAAACACTTGTAACAATATCTGCTATCTCATCATCTGATATTTTGATTCCCCTCTGTTTTAGCCTATCACTAACAACTTTTAGTGCCTCAAAATATATCTCTTCATTATTGCTTTTGATTCTTCTTAGCGATTGAACGATATTAAATGCTTGCATTTCTGCTATTTGTATTCCTGTCCATTGTTCAAAAGATTTTACCGCTTTTCGAGCTGCAAAAACTATTAAGCCTCCAAGAATAATCGCTATTATACCTAAAATCTCCTCTGCCAAAAATTCAATAATTGATATTTCCATAGAAATATCCTCCTCCTTTTTCAAAATTATTCTTCAGTAGTATAGCAGTCAACAATAGAAACAGATTCTTGTTCTTTTTCTTGTGCCTCTTCATATTCTTGCTCTTCTTCTTGTTCTTCAGCGAAAGCTTCTGGGAAAACCTCTTTTATAATGTCTTCGCACCTCATATTGTTTTTATTTATCGTATCAATAGCTACATCTTTAGCAGATAATCCATATTCTGCTGCTAAATCTCTTAGGGCTTTTACTGCTCCTTCAAATTGCTCCGTTGAAATAGCATTATCATAGAATTTGCCTTGTAAAGCTAGTGTTATAGCATCAGAATATTTACCTTTTATTTTTCCTCTCCCCATCCAAAACTCTCCATCTTTAGCTACAACATAATTAAAAATAATCCCTTTACCATTTTCTTCTTTGTGTTGCCTATGCAACTTTTTTACACTATCCTCGCTTTTGGTTTCACATAAAACAATTCTTTTAGGATTTTTTAATGTAGGTTTTCCCCATACAACATTCAATTTTCTCAAAAGAATACACCTCCTTACCTATCCAAAAACGTTATAGCAGGCTACTGCTGTTGAAATGGCAGCTATAACATATCCTATGTATTTAACAAATTTATCTTTTAATTCTTTTTTCCCTATTGCTTTTCCTTTTTCTTCTTGAAAGCTTCCGCTATGTTCATACAGATTTCCATATAGGCTATGAACTATAGTATAAACATCGGATATTCGATTCTGGATAATGTCTGTTTTATCTTCTATTCTTTTTATTGATCCATTCTGCTCTTTTTGCCATTGTGTAATGCTTTCTTGCCATTTCGCCATATCAATAACTGCCTCTTTGACCTCCTCTGGTGCTTCTGTTTGTCTTATTTTATCTTTGTCTATTTCTGCCATAAGCAACCTCCTTATCTAGTTGTAAGATACTCATAAATGTTCTCGGCGGTTTCATACCTATTTTGTCCAGATAATTTTACAATATTATCTGCAACAATACCTTCAATACCACCACCTGCTACAATAGCTGTTTCAAAAGTAGCATCAATTTGACGTATGAATATGGGGATATCAAAACGATGTGATAACGGTTCAATAGAAGGAAAATCAGCAAAAGAATTAATAACTACTCCTTCTTCAATATCTTCTAAATCAAACTCTAGATCCGTTTGATCTATAAAATCTTTGGTATTTTGTGCTGTTTCATACCTATTACTACCTGATAAATCCACAGCTTTTTCTGCGTTGATGCCGCCAACGCCGCCACCTATAATAATCGCCTTATCATATTCTATGTCCATTCCTCTTAAATAGATAGGCGCGTTAATTTTAATTGCTAAAGGCTCCGCCACAGGGAAATCAGCAAAAGAGTTGATAATTATTCCTTTTATTAAAGGGTCTTCTTCTTCTAGTCTTAACTCTATTACTCCTTCCCTAATAATGTTTAAGTTAGTTAATCTTCCTGGGCAAGCTGTAGACGCCCAATCGTTATGTCCTGTTATGGTTAAATTTCCATACCCCATTCCTTCTTCTGTTTCTAGCCAATGATGTAGCTCTGCTGCGCTTTCATATTGTTCTTCTGTTGGAGGATGATTTTGCATGTTCCCCGCAAAAGCAACTCCAATTTTACTTGCATTTTTCCCCACTACATGAGCTCCTTGCACGTTAAGGGGTCTTCCTACTTCAATAGTGCCATCTTGTCTAATGTGGAAATGGTACCCCACCATTACCCATCCTCTTGATAAGTGAAATTCATGGTGCCTAGAAATTGGCACATCCCCAGATGCCGTATGATGGTAAACTACTCCTTTTGTTACAGGTCTTTCTATAAAACCTCTTGCTGGCTCTAAATCAAAGTAACTAAATTCATCTTGTAAGTAAGTTGCTCCTTGCCAAATTCCAAAAACACCCGCAACAATAATCATCGCAATAAGTATGATGGCTGGTACTTTGTTATTTTTTATCCAATTTATCATTGCTTTCACCTCCTTTTATTTTAAGTCTCTCATGTTGTTTTGTCGCTTTAACCCATAAAAAAACAATATAGGGAATAAAAATAATCAGCCCCCAAAAACTCTGTGAAAAGATTAGTAAATTATATACTCCATGCAAGAGAACGGGGACGATTAAAGCCAATAATAGATATTGCTTCTTATTTAAAAACTTAAACTTTCCTACATAAAATCCCATACTAACCGCAAATAATGCATGTGCGGGAACTGCGGTGAAAGCCCGCACAATCCCTGTTCCTACATCTTGGATAAGCACTAAATTTTCAGCCAGTGCAAACCCAAGAGAAAGGAAAACAGCATATGTTATGCCATCTACTTTTTGTGTAAAATAGCGGTTTCTGAATAGTGTTAAATTAATGACTAGTAATTTTACTCCTTCTTCTATCAGGCCGGCATGTATAAACGATATATAAGCAATGTTATCAATAGCAGGAATAAAATTTTGTAGCCAATCTACTTGTAAAGAGATGGCAAAACCTAAAATAAATGCTTCTGCCAATCTTTTTAGCGGCTCTTGGTTTGGATCTATGTAGTAAAAATACAATGATATTACAATTATCATCACAAATGTTGCTATATATTCCATTGTTTATTCCTCCTGTAACTCAAAATACATCTTTCCCTCCCATATAATTGTGTTATAATCTAAAAGATACATGAGCCTAGT
>PWHN01000017.1 GCA_003554945.1 bacterium | reverse complement strand
TGATCTTGATTTCCCCGACCTTCCGTCTGCTCGCATGCTCGCCTGTTCGCAGGCTCGATATTCACGCCCCGCTCCCCGCGCCCAGCGCTCCGCGAACCCCCCCCTTCCAATTGTTTTCCTGGACGGTTTGTAATACAATTAACCCAGAAGAAGCCCCAACAAATTCAAAAGCGGTCAGCCGCCTTTTTTACCTGCCCCGAATAGAGAAAAGGAGTTATACTAATTTTATTAAGACACCCCAAACTTTACCGGTTTTTAAGATATATTCGCGACCACGGCCTCTGGGAAGCATTTCTGTCGGTTCTCGTGTACAAACAGATATTGAAAGACCGCTGGTTTTTGTTGAATTATTTTTGGGGTTTTAATAAAGACGAACAGAATTACAAGCTGAAGATAGTCCGCGCTGAAGTTGCTAAGATCAAATACGTCACTCGTTTTCCCATCGAAGATGCAGGCCCACGCGCTGTAGTTGGCGTCGGTCATGGGAATTGGGATAAATTTGTGAAAGATTTCGAAAAAAGCTACCTCTATCGCTCATTAAAATTACATTTTCAAGAGGGGCGCCCCTGGCCGGAGACACCTATATACGAAATTGCCTGTGGTATGATCAAGCGGGGGGGGGCGTTGCTGGCACGGCAGTCATTCCATCGAAGAACTCAACCGCCGCTGTGAGGAGATGGATGAACTGTATAATTCCATTAAAAATAATGGCTACAAAACATTTTTGGATGATGAATGGACCTCCACTATTCGCGGTGTTCCAAAACCGGACGCACCTCGCCTGGCTGTTAACCGTAATGGTGAATTTATCCACCTGGACGGTGGCAAACATAGGATATGCATGGCAAAAGTATTGAATCTTGATACAATTCCTGCAGTTGTTCAGATTGAACATGAGAAATTTGAGGGTAGCCTTGATATTGTAGATAAAATTTCTCTGGAGCAAGAAAAGCCAAAAAGGTCAAATAAACATAAAACTTTTAACAGCAACTTGATGATATTATGATAAATATACTTTATCTCGAAACTGGTGTTACCGGTGGCGGTTCTTTTGAAAGCCTCTATGAGCAGGTCCGGGAGTTAGACCGGGAGAAATTTGCTCCCGTAGTAGTTTTTTTGAATGAATCCAAGTATTTGATCAGCGTTAACTAATGCAAATCTGCATGCTAAAAAAATCGCACCAAGACCAAACTGCCCGCCAATTGTATTCCTGAACGTTTTGTAATACAATTGAATTCGGGGGATGAAGAGAAGAACAAAAGAAATGAAAAATTAAACCTCCGTCCCTCGAAGAAAACTCCTCCCCCTTGACAGGCGGAATTTTGCAGGATAGCAAAATTCGATTTTCTGCTTAAGGGGGAAGACAAAGTCCGAAGATTTAAAATAGTTAAAAGTCTCCAGAGTCAGGTTGCCGAAGGCATTGCTACGTGCTACATATTAACAATAAAGACTCAAAAAATGCGGATTAAACTTTAACGCTGCTCCCGATTTTTTGGTTCAAGGAGAAAGATTGATTCCTTTTTGTTTAAATTGGGTTTTGTCTCTCCCCTGACTAACTGTCCAAAACCTACTTTCCCTCCTTGAGGTTGATTCCAACTCTGGAGAATATCGAACTCGTTTAATAGTAACTCTTTAATTGTCTGTTCTGTATAGGTGTATGGGTGACGCTGATCCCAGCGTTCTTTTTCCTCTGGGAAGACATCTATCGCCACGATGAAATAACCATTGGGTTTGATAACATGTTTAATTTCCCTGAGCGCTTGGGGGGGGCTTTCAAAGTGATCGAGGGCATTTGTTGTAAAAATGAAATCAAAAGTATTGTTTCTGAAGGGGATTGCTTCTCCCTGACCTGTTAGATAAATCACATTATCGTTTAATGTAAATCCAGCTTGCTTTAGTTTATCTATGCAAATATCCACTACGAATGATTTTTTGGTACTAAGCAATCGATTAATTGATAGTAATCCCCCGCCGACGTCTAAAACATGTAGAGATCTATTGTTGGGATCGAGCCCACTTTCTTGACAAATCTTGTTCCACTGTCTGTAGTTTCCCCATAATTCTTCTACAATTTCATTGATTTCCGAATTGGTATAATCCGAGAAATGATCAATGAAGAATTGAGCTGCTTGTTTTCTTTTCGGCGTATTTACTCCCAAAAAGCGAGAAAGATAATACCGAAGGGGGCGTAAAAGTTTTGGGAGAGGCAGTAAGAAATCTTTCAATTTTTGATAAGGATTCATGATTATTTTTGAATTCCTTCTTTTACTTATTCGAGGGCGATTGATTGTTATAATTGGCAAAAATTATCTGAACTAATATGACTTTCTTATTGAGTTAATTTGTAGTAAAGCCTTCATCACTTGAATATGGATAAAAAATACAGTGAATACAGTAAGTATCCTGAGGTTGAGGTACAAATTCTAGTTCAAATAAGGTGTCATTTCCACCAATGGCTAGTAATAAGATAGAAGTCGAACACTGCTATGATAAAATAGTGGCGTGGTTTCGTCAAGCTGAACGATGTCAAAATTCTCAATACCGAGGAGGAATTACCGATGAAAAAAGGGAAGCTATTTGAAAACGCCAGTTGGTTAACCGAATATTTTTTCGAGAAGGTTTGTCAAAAAGAAGAATTTCGCGTTTATTTGGGGTGAACACAGATTTCGTTGTGAAATGGACTCAATCGGAGGATCAGAATTTTGAAGAAGATAATCGCGGCTGGGAAAAAGGCCGGCGTCGGGAATGGAGCCAAATCACGGAACGTCGTATTCAACAAATCCGCCGACAGTTAGAAGAAGATCCAGATGAGGATTACTGGGGGCCAACCGCCATTGAGGTTACTTGGAGGAAACAATTTCCCGAGGAGTCAATTCCTCCCGTTTCAACCATTGGTCGAATTTTATCAGATTTGGGGATGACTAACCACCAAAACAAGAAAAGTGGCAAAGGGGCTCTTCGCTATCTGCATTATCCGGAATACACAGTATATGAAAGGTTGAGAGGAAGGGTTCTGGAAGCGGATTTTGTGGGAGAAAAATACATAACGGGGCGAAGTAAACCGATTCATTTCCTGGGGCATTCGTTCAAAAAGCCGCCCCGTTTACGACACTATACGCGAGTCGAGGCAGAGACCTCAGAAGCGTTCAGAACCCACACAGGGGCTTTTTTTGACCGTTTTGAGGTTCCTCATTATGTGAAGGTAGATAATGCTTTAGCGATGATAGGAAGCAGTTACCATCCCCGGACGATTTCTCAAAGTGTGGAGTTTTTGCTGGAACACGAGGTAATTCCGATTT